>DVMK01000267.1 GCA_018715025.1 Candidatus Caccousia avistercoris | reverse complement strand
GAGTGCTTTTTCTTTTTATCCCGCAAAATTTTTTCTCTATTCTTCCACCTTCTCATTGCACGGAACGGGAAAGTATTGTATGCTGTGGGCAGGAGGTGTCAGAGATGGCGAACGAGGAAAAGAAGGATTTCAACGCTATGCTGCACAGGGATGCGGGCATGCCGAAAATCCAGCGGATTACCGACCAGGCTTCCATTCAAAAATACGGCGGGGAGAAAATGTACTTTGCCCCTCCCCTCGCCTACGACCAGGTCATGCGCAGAATTCCCTGGGGCCGCCTCACCACCGTGGGGAAAATACGGGAATATTTCGCCAGGGAAAACGGGGCGGATTTTACAGACCCCATTACCGCCGGCATCTTTGTCTCTATCGCCGCCTGGGCCAGCTTTCAGCGGGGCACGGAGGAAACGCCCTACTGGCGCACCCTCAAGGCCGGGGGAGAGCTGAACCCCAAATATCCCGGGGGCGTGGAAGCCCAGCGGGCAAGGCTGGAGGCAGAGGGCCATGTGGTTCTGCAGAAGGGGCGGAAAAACATTACGTATTATGTGAAGGACTACGAAGCCGCCCTGTTCCCGCTGGAGTAAGCTCCGCAGCCGGGTTTTCTGCACAGCCGGGAAAATCTTACAAATTTGTATATGGCCTTTTGCGCCCGTTTGCGGTATGATATTCCCTGCAGAAGAGATTTTGTGGAAAGGAGCGCCGTATTTATGCCCTTCGACGCCGCTTTGTATGCAGCCGCCGGTTACCTGCTGGGCAGCATTCTGTTCGCCCAGTGCTTTGGCCAGCTGTTTCATAAAAAGGATATGTTGGAAAACAGCCCGGATAAAAACCCGGGAACGTACAACGCCTTTCGGTACGGGGGATTTCTGTGCGGGTGGCTCACCCTGTGCTGCGACCTGCTGAAGGGCTTCCTCCCCGTACACCTGTTTCTGCGGGCCTTTCCCAGCGCGTACAGCTCTGACAGCCTGGCCTTTGTCATGGCCGCGCCGGTGCTGGGGCACATTGCCCCCGTCTTTTTCCGTTTTCGGGGCGGGAAGGGCGTTGCCGTCACCTTCGGCTGCCTGCTGGGCCTGCTTCCCTTCCGCCTTCCCCTCATGATTCTGGCCGGCGCCTTTCTGTTTTTCTCTCTTGTGGTAAAAATTTCGCCCAACTATTACCGGACGCTGTTCACCTATTTATGCTCGGCTGTCCTCATGTGGCTGGCGGTGCCGCTGTTCCCGGTAAAGCTGGGGTTTTTGCTGATTTGCGGCGCGGTGGCATGCCGGCTTCTGCGCAGCCGCGAACAAAAAGAAAAATGCAGGGTGGAGGTTGCATGGAAGCATTGATTTTGTCCTGCGGGACAGGAGGCGGCCACAATACGGCCGCGCAGGCGGCGGCGGAGGAGTGGAAGCGCCGGGGGCATTCCGCCGTTTTTCTGGACCCCTACCAGCTGGTGGGCGACCGCACCGCGGTGCTCGTGGGCAACCTTTACATAAAGCTGGTGCAGAAAGCCCCCTGGCTGTTCGGTCTGGTATATTCCCTGGGGCAGGCTTACCGCCGCCTTCCCTTCCGTTCCCCTGTTTACTGGGCAAACGGGAAGGTCGCCCGCTACATGGAAGAATTTCTGGACAAACACCATTTCGATGTCATCATTATGACTCACATTTTTCCCGCCCAAATCCTGGCGAACCTGAAACGGCGCGGGCAGAAGCTGCCCAAGACCATTCTCATCGCCACCGACTACACCTGCATCCCCTTCATGGAAGAGTCGGACTGCGACTATTACATCGCTCCCTCCCCTGAGCTGGTGGAGGAATTCTGTTCCTACGGAATCCCCAGGGAACGGATTCTTCCCTATGGGATTCCGGTGCGGCAGGCTTTTCTCCATTCCCTTTCCCAAGAGGAGGCCAGGGAAAAGCTGGGGCTGGACCAAAACCGCCGGTACCTTCTTCTCTCAGGCGGAAGCATAGGGGCCGGAAAAATGGCGGTTTCGGTTCTGACGCTGCAGCGCTACCTGCGGGAGCACCCGGAATGCAGCCTGATTATTATTTGCGGGAACAACGAAGCGCTGCACCGCAGGCTGAGCAGGCTGTACGCCGGGCACAGCCAGATGAAGCTGATAAAAAGCACGCCGGACATGGCCTGGTACATGAAGGCCTGCGATGTTTTCATTACGAAGCCGGGCGGCCTTTCTTCCACAGAAGCGGCGGTGGCGGGGGTGCCCCTCATCCACATGCCGCCCATCCCCGGCTGTGAAACAAAAAATGTGGCCTTTTTCAGCAGCCACGCCATGAGCGCCGCCGTGCGAAGCCCGCGGAAGGAATTGATTCCCCTTCTAGAACGGTTCCGCGACCCCGGCGAAACCCTGGAAATGCGGCAGGCCCAAGGCCGGTTTGTCAACCGTCAGGCGGCAAAGCAGCTGTGCGACCTGATGGAAGCCTCTGAGCCCCCTCTTCCGCAGGAGGCCTTCCTTCCCTGTGAAAGCACATGAGAAAAACCTCCCCTTCACTTTGTGGGGAGGTTTTTGCTTGTCAGGAAAGCTGTAAAGGAAACACCGTCAGCGTGTGATTGCTGACGGTGCCGTACATGCGAGTATTCGTTTCATTTAATTGTTAAAGAGAACCGCCCCAGGCGGCAGATGTTGCCAGCTAGCTCCCGGCGAGCCGTACCCCCAAAAATGCGGAGGAACTTTCGCAATCGTAAGATTGCGAGTGTTCCTGTAAAGGGGCCGGCGTTTAGTGACCCTAAGGGCACAAGCCGGCCAAGCGCTGAGGAAAAAGTGAGCGGCGAGGGAGAGGCAGGACAGCCCCGGGGTCGAGGGGGCGGGGCCCCCCGCGAATCTTTGCATACTTTCTTTTCGTCAAGAAAGTATGGCCCGCCGCGGCGAGCGGCAGAGTAAAAACTAGATGAAATTATAGTCAAGTGCATAACAGAAAAAGCGGAGCGAAAAGGAGAACAAACTCCCTCAGTCACGCCGCGTTGCGGCGCGCCAGCTTCCCCCCTTAGAGGGAGCCGCAGGTTGCCGATATACCGCCCCACGCTCCGCTGCTTCCTGAATGGGAAAAGGGCAATTTTTAGCGGAGAAGCCGGAGGGGTGAAGTTCCGAAGCAGTTTTCAGCACGGATTGGGGGTACCCCTTACTAGGGTACCCCCACGCCAAAACAATTCACTGGATTG
>DVMK01000266.1 GCA_018715025.1 Candidatus Caccousia avistercoris | reverse complement strand
GAGGTATGATTTATGTTTGATTTGATTCCTTTTGAGCACAGAAACAATGATTTGTTCCGCTTTTTCGATGATTTTGACCGCAATTTCTTCCGCGGCTTTGAGGAGTCTTCCGCCCCCTGCCGCACCGACATTCTGGACAAGGGCGACCATTACGAGCTTCACGCCGAGATGCCCGGCTTCCGGAAGGAGGATATCCATATTGACCTTGACGGCGACCGCCTGACCATCTCTGCCGAACACAAGGAGGAGACGGAGGAAAAGGGCAGCTACCTGCGCCGGGAACGGCGCTGGGGCGCTTTGAGCCGCAGCTTCGACATTTCTGCGGTGGACGCCGCCCGCATTTCCGCCGCCTATGAAAACGGCGTGCTGAAGCTGAACCTGCCGAAGAAAACGGAGGCTGCGCCCGCCTCTCACCGGATTGAAATTCAATAAAACCGGAAACAGAAGAAAACGAAAAGCGCCGCCTGCGCTTCCTGTCTGGGAAAGCGCGGGCGGCGCTTTTTATTCCGGCCTGGGCAAAAGCCTGGCCTTCGCCGCCTTGATGGGAATCCCCTTGGCGGTGAACATGCGCTCGTGCTCTGTCATAACGGTGATCTCGTCCTGGCAGGGGGTCTGGTGAAGATCCTCCGTGCTCCAGTACACCTGGTAGCCCGCCGCCTCAAAATACCGCAGGGTGTCGCGGTACAGAGGGGCGTCGTCCGTTTTGAACCAGATTTCCCCGTTGGGGACGAGCAGCGTGCGGTAGTCCTCCAGCCGGGAAGGGTAGGTAAGCCGCCGCTTCCAGTGGCGGGGCTTGGGCCATGGGTTGCAGAAATTGATGTAAATGCGCTCTACCGCGTCGCGGCTGTCCATGATTTGCAGAAGGCGCTCGATGTCGTAGCCGGTGAGGGCCGCGTTTTCGACGGGCTTCCCCTCAAAGGCCGCCTCCACCACGCGCTTGGCGGGGGCCAGCACCACGTCTTTCAGGTCGACGCCCAGGTAATTCACCTGCGGGTGAGAGGGGGCCAGCCCGGCGATGAAGTAACCTTTGCCGCAGCCCAGCTCCAGGTGGAGGGGCGCTTCCCTGGGGAACCAGGCGTGCCAGCGGCCCTTCTGCTGTTCCGGATGCCGCAGGAAGAAGGGGCATGCCTCCAGTTCAGGCTTTGCCCAGGGCTTGTTCCGCATTCTCATAGCGCTTTCTCCTTACTGCTGTTCTTCCGGCCGCCATCCTTTGCACACATCCACCCATTTTTCCGCCCGGGAAGCCCGGAACAGTTCTTCGCAGGTCAGCCGCACCGCAGAGCTGGGGGTTCCTGCCGCCGGGTACACCACGTCGAACCGGCGGAGGGACTCGTCGCAGACCACCCGCACGCCCTCCGGGTTGGCGAAGGGGCACACGCCCCCCACCGGGTACCCTGTCATGGCGAGCACCTCGTCCCCCCGCAGCATGGAGGCCTTGGTGTGGAATTCCGCCTTAAAGCGGCTGTTGTCAATTTTCGCGTCCCCGGCGGCCAGCAGCAGCAGGCAGCCTTCCCCCAGATGGAGGGAGATGGTTTTGGCAATCCTGGCCGGTTCGGTTCCCAGGGCCTGGGCCGCCAGCTCTACCGTGGCGCTGCTCACCGCAAACTCCTGCACCCGATCCTCCAGGCCATATTCCTTCAGATATTCCTTTACCGCTTCTATAGACATAACGCAAGCTACTTCCTTTCCCTTGAGCTGAAATAAATCCCTGGCAGCGGGCTTTCCCGCTGCTTCCCCTATTATAGCATTTCCCGCCCCGCCAGACCAGCCCCATTTTTCATTTTGGAACAGCCCCTGCTCCCCGCCCTTCTCCGCCGTCGGGCGGTAATTTTCCCCCGCGCGGCGGAACAGTCGTGACATCCTTCCAAAGGTGTGATATAATAGCCGCAGCGAGTCGCAGCACGGGCCGAATCATAAATTCCGCCGGAGGCGCGCGGAGCAGCCAAGAAACCCAACAGAACCGCGGCAAAAACGCGGGCGGTACGCCTGTGTGCCGCACCCAGCCCAGGGCCGCGGGACACGGCCAGCGCGCGGCTTTCCCGCCGGAGGCGCGCGGCCAGTGCACGGCTTTCCCGCCGGAGGCGCGCGGCCAGCGCGCGGCTTCCCCGCCGGAGGCGCGCCTATCGCAGATGAGGTGAAATAAGAGTTTGTTATTACATAAATGGAATATAAAACAGCAAAAAAGGCTGGCGTTTGCCCTGATGGGCGTGCTGGCGGTAATCATCGTCTGCCTGGCGCTGGTGTGGGGCCGGTACGCCGCGGCCGCCAACCGGGTGGAAGCTACCGGCTACGCCATGGGATCCTACGTGCAGCAAACCGTCTACGGCTCCGGCGCGCAGGAGGCGGCCGACACAGCCTTGCAGGAGGTCACCGCTTTGGAGAACAGAATTTCCTGGCGGGTGGAGGGCTCTGACATTGCCAGGCTGAACGACGAGGCGGGCAGCGAGTGGGTGGATATTGACCCGCAGACCGCCTCTCTTCTGGAAATGTGCCTGCAGGTGGCGGAGGCCTCCGGCGGCATGTTTGACCCTACCATCCTGCCGGTTTCCACCCTATGGAAATTTGACCAGCCGGAGGAGTTCTCTCCCCCCTCCCAAAGCACCCTGGACCAGTTCCTTCCCTATGTAAACTGGGAGGATCTCCGGGTAGACACAGAGGAAAACCGCGCTTCCCTGAAATACCATTACATGGGGGTTGACCTGGGTTCTGTGGGAAAGGGCGCGGGCTGCGACGCTGCGGCGGCCGCCTACCAGGAGGCCGGCGTTTCCGGGATTGTCTCGGTAGGGGGAAGCGTGGGGATGTACGGGCAGAAGCCCGACGGCTCCCTCTGGTCTGTGGCGGTGCGCAACCCCTTTTCCCAGGAGGACGGCCAGACCACCATGGGCACCCTGGCGCTGCAGGAGGGCTTTCTTTCCACCTCCGGCTCTTATGAAAAGCAGGCGGCCGCCAACGGCGTCACCTACCACCACCTGCTGAACCCCAAAACCGGCATGCCGGAAAACAACGAGCTTGTCTCGGTCACTGTCTATACAAAGGAAAGCGGCGCCCTCAGCGACGCCCTCTCCACCGCCGCCTTCCTGCTTGGGACGGAAGAAGGCGCGGCCCTGCTGGAAAAATTCGGGGCCGAGGGCCTGTTCCTTTTTCAGGACAGAAGCTATTTCGTCACAGACGGCCTTTCCTCCGCCTTTACGCTGGAGCTGGCCTCCTTCCATGAGGCGGCGTGAACCTGGAGAAAGCTGCGGAAAAGCCGTCTTTCCGGCAGGAATCGTTACCTTTTTCCGAAAACCTGCCGATATGTTATTAAGGGAGTGAATTCATGTTGGGAAGCACCGGCCTCAGGAAGGGACAAGGCCCGGCCCGCCAGGTGGCCGTCACCGGCCTGCTGGGGGCGCTGGCATTGGCCCTCTCCTTTTTGGAGGGGCTTCTTCCGCCCTTGCCCATGCTTCCGCCAGGGGCGAAGCTGGGGCTTTCCAATATTGCCGTCATGTACGCGGTGCAGAGCCTGGGCCTGTTCCCCGCCCTGGGCATCGCCCTGGTGAAGGGCGTGTTCGCCGGGCTGACCCGGGGCGGCACCGCCATGATCATGAGCCTTTCCGGCGGCCTGACCAGCACCCTGGTGCTGTGGCTTCTGGCCAGGCCCAAAAAGCCGCTGGCCGGCAGCATGGGAATGGGCGTGGCGGGGGCCCTGGCCCATAACCTGGGCCAGCTGCTGGCCGCGGCCGCCCTGACCACCCCGGCGGTGGCCTGGTACGCCCCCTGGCTTCTTTTATTCGGCGTGTTATTCGGCATTGTCACGGGCTTTGTACTGCGCGTGACTCTGCCGGTTTTTAACCGGCTGTCCCCCTTCGTCCACGCTCCGGCGGCGGAAAAGGCGGACAGTATTCCTTCTCAGGGGAATCCCCCGGAGGAGGGAAAAAAGAGTGGAGGTAAAGAAAGTGGGACTGACATTTCCTGAGAAACCCTTCCGCACCCACGGCGGCGCGGCGGTTCCTCACCACAAGAACATCGCACAGGCAGAGTCGGCCGTGCTCCCCTGCCCGGCGCAGGTGACGATTCCCATGCAGCAGCATGTGGGCGCCCCCTGCAAGCCGCTGGTCAAGGTTGGGGACCTTGTCCAGGTTGGGCAGAAGATCGCCGACAGCGACGCCTTTGTAAGCGCGCCCATCCACGCCAGCATTTCCGGCAAGGTGAGCGCCGTCACAAAGGTTATGCTTCCCGGCGGCCAGTACACAGAGGCGGTCGTCATCGACTCTGACGGCCAGATGACCGTCTCACCGGAGGTGCGCCCGCCCAAGGCGGACACCCTGGAGGACTTTCTGAAGGCTGTGCGGGAATCCGGCCTGGTGGGCCTGGGCGGCGCGGGCTTCCCCGCCCATGTGAAGCTGAACGTGCCCAAGGACAAGCACCTGGACACCCTTATTGTAAACGGGGCCGAGTGCGAGCCGTACATTACGGCCGACAACCGGGAAGCCCTGGAAAATTCCTGGGCGGTTCTCTCTGGCGTGTACACCCTTCTGGAGCTGCTGAAGCTGGAGCGGGTCATTATCGCCGTGGAGAGCAACAAGCCGAAGGTGATTGAAACCCTTCGCCGCATTGCCGACAATAAGGAGAACGACCCGGAGGACCGGGTGCGGGTGCTGCCGCTGAAGGCCCGCTACCCCCAGGGCGCGGAGAAGGTTCTGGTGCAGGCCTGCACCAACCGGATCATCCCCCTGGGCAAGCTGCCCGCCGACGTGGGCTGCCTGGTCATGAACATTACCTCTGTGGCCTTTTTGGCGGATTATTTGAAAACCGGCATGCCCCTGGTGAAAAAGCGCGTCACTATTGACGGCTCCGCCGTGGCGCAGCCCCAGAACGTCATTGTCCCCATCGGCGCCAAAATCGCCGATGTGATTCAATTCTGCGGCGGCTACAAGACGCCGCCCCGCAAGCTGCTCATGGGCGGCCCCATGATGGGCATAGCCCTCACAGACGACAGCCTGCCCATTCTGAAGCAGAACAACGGCATTCTGGCCTTCGCAGAAGCGGACGCCGCCCTGCCAAAGGCCACCGCCTGCATCCGCTGCGGCCGGTGCGTGGCGGGCTGCCCCATGCACCTGATGCCCACCCTGCTGGAAAAATACGCGGAGCTGGGCAACACAGAGGAGCTGGACCGCCTTGGGGCAATGTGCTGCATGGAGTGTGGCACCTGCGCCTACAACTGCCCTGCCGGCCGTCCCCTGGTACAGGCTATCCGCATGGGGAAGGCCCTGCTCAGAAACGGAGGGAAAAAGTAAATGGAGAAAAAATTGATTGTCTCCGCCTCCCCCCACATGAGGAGCGGGGCGACCACCCAAAAGCTCATGCTGGACGTGATCATCGCCCTGGCGCCGGCGGCGGTGGCTTCCGTCATTATTTTCGGGCCCCAGGCCCTGCTGCTCATCGCGGTGAGCGTAGCCTCCTGCGTCTTGTGCGAATACATCTGCCGCCGGGTTATGAAGCGGGAAAATACTGTTTTTGACCTGAGCGCCGTGGTCACAGGCCTTCTGCTGGCCTTTAACCTGCCCGCCGGGCTGAACCCGCTCATCGCCGTGTTCGGGGCCATGGCCGCCATTATTGTGGTGAAGCAGATGTTCGGCGGCATCGGCCAGAATTTTGTAAACCCGGCCCTGACGGCCCGCATCATCCTCATGACCTCTTTCCCGGCGAAAATGACCACCTGGCCCGCCCCCTTCGCCTACATGAACGGGGCGGACGCAGTGACCACCGCCACCCCGCTTGCCCTTTCCGCCCAGGGGGCGCAGGATTCCCTGCCCAGCTACCTGGAAATGTTCCTGGGCGCCCGGGGCGGCTGCCTGGGCGAAACCTGCACCCTGGCTTTGCTGCTGGGCGGCGTGTACCTGGTGGCCCGCCGGGTTATCTCCCCGGTGATCCCCCTGTGCTACCTGGGCACGGCGGCCGTTTTCTCCCTGTGCCTCGGGCGCGACGTGCTCTTCGACCTGATGGCTGGCGGCCTGATGCTGGGGGCCATCTTCATGGCTACCGACTACACCACCTCCCCCATTACCACCAAGGGAAAGGTGATTTACGGCATTGGCTGCGGCGTTCTCACCATGCTCATCCGGGTGTTCGCCTCCCTGCCGGAGGGCGTCTCCTTCTCTATTGTGCTGATGAACATTATGGTGCCGCTGATTGAGCGCGTGTCCCGGCCGAAGCCCTTTGGAAAGGAGCCTGCCAAGCCATGAAAAAGCTGAACGCAAAAGAGATTCTCAAGCCCGCCCTCTCCCTTTTCCTTTTCTGCCTTATCACCACCGCCCTGCTGGCGGGCACCAACCTTCTCACCAAAGACACCATCGCCCAGCAGCAGCTTCTGGCAGAGGAAGCCGCCCGCAAAACCGTAAGCCCCGGGGCGGACACCTTCACTCCTTCGGAGGACGGCTCTTACTACCTGGCCCAGGCCGGCGGGGAAACCGTGGGCTATGTGTTCACCACCACCGCCAACAGCTACGGCGGTGAAATTCAGGTGATGACCGGCATCTCTGCGGAAGGAGACATTACCGGCGTTTCCCTGCTGACCATCAACGACACCCCGGGCCTGGGCATGAACGCCCAGCGGGAGGAATTCCGCGACCAGTTCAAGAAGCCCGCCCCGCCGGACGGCTTCCAGGTGATTAAGTCCGGAGAGCCGGGCGACAGCGACATCAGCGCTATGACGGGCGCTACCATTACCACCCAGGCCGTCACCGACGCCGTGAACAAGGCGGTCGCCCAATACTATGAAATAAAGGAGGCTGCATAGCCCATGGCCAAGCAGAACAAAACGCTTTGGCAGGAGTTTACCAAGGGCATTGTAAAGGAAAACCCGGTGCTTCGCCTGGTGCTGGGCACCTGCGCTACCCTGGCCGTCAGCACGGCGGCAACCAACGCCATTGGCATGGGGCTTGCCACCACCTTTGTGCTGGTGTGCTCCAACGCCATTATCTCCCTGCTGCGCAATGTGATTCCCGACAAGGTGCGGATTCCCTCCTACATCACCATCATCGCGGGCTTCGTTACCATTGTTCAGATGTTTGTGCAGGCCTATTTTCCGGATCTGGACAGCGCCCTGGGGATCTATCTGCCCCTCATCGTGGTGAACTGCATCATCCTGGGCCGGGCGGAAATGTTCGCCAACAAGAACCGTGTCCTTCCCTCCATTGTGGACGGCCTGGGCATGGGCGTAGGCTTCACCGCCACCCTGCTGCTCATGGGCATCATCCGTGAGCTGCTGGGCTCCGGCACGGTGTTCGGCCTGCCCATCCTCTCCGGCTTTATGGACCCTATCATCATCTTCATTCTCCCGCCCGGCGGCTTCTTTGTGTTCGGCCTGCTCATCGCCCTTGCCAACCGGCTTTCGGGCGAAGGGAAGGCCCCGGAGGAGATTGGCTGCAAGGGCTGCCCCCTGGCCGGGAGCTGCTCAAAGCTGCAGGAAAAGGAGGCCGCTGAGAAATGAACGGCGAGACAATCAAGGGACTGGTTTCCATTTTTCTGGCAGCCATCCTGACAGAAAACTATATTTTAAGCAAATTCCTTGGCATCTGCCCCTTTTTGGGCGTTTCCAAAAAGCTGAACACCGCCGCCAGCATGAGCCTGGCCGTTACCCTGGTAATGGTCATCTCCACCGCCGTGACCTGGCCCATCTATTACGGGATCCTGGTGCCCAACGGCCTGGCGTACCTGCAGACCATTGTATTTATTTTGATCATCGCCGCGCTGGTGCAGCTCATTGAGATCACCCTGAAGCGGTATATGCCGCCCCTGTACAACGCCCTGGGCATTTACCTGCCCCTCATCACCACCAACTGCGCCGTGCTGGGTGTCACCATGCTGGTCATTGACAAGCACACCGCCTCCCCGGACAGCTTCGGCTTTGTGCAGGCGCTGGTGAACGCCTTTGGCTCTGGCATTGGCTTTTTGGTGGCGATGGTGCTGTTCGCCGGCGTGCGGGAGCGCCTGGAAACCTGCGACATTCCCAAAACGCTGCGCGGGCTTCCCATTACCCTCATCGCCGCTTCCCTTGTGGCCGTCTCCTTCCTGGGGTTCCAGGGCCTTGTAGACGGCCTGCTGGGCTGAAAGGGGGCAGGGGCTTATGTATGAAATTTTATTGCCGGTCGCCATTGTGGCGGGGATTGGCCTGATCGCCGGGCTGGGCCTGGCGGTGGCCTCTATTGTCATGGCCGTGCCCAAGGATGAAAAGGCAGAAGCCATTACGGAAATGCTGCCCGGGGCCAACTGCGGCGCCTGCGGCTTTTCCGGCTGCTCCGGCTACGCCGCCGCCCTGGCCAAGGGCGAGGCAAAGCCCGGGCTGTGTTCCCCCGGCGGCGCCGAGGTGGCCGCGGAAATTTCGGAATTTCTGGGCCTGGGCGGCGTAAGCATGGAACGGAAGGTGGCTGTGGTGCGCTGCTTCGGCAGCTGCGACTACACCAGCGACAAAATGGAGTACGAGGGCATACCGGGCTGCTCCGCCGCGGTGCAGCTGGCGGGCGGCCCCGCCAGCTGCCAGTACGGCTGCATGGGCCTGGGCGACTGCCAGAAGGCCTGCCAGTACGGGGCCATCGACGTGTGCAACGGCGTGGCCCATGTGGATCCGGAGCGCTGCAGGGGCTGTACCATTTGCGTAAAGGCCTGCCCCAAGCACCTGATTGAAATGGTGCCCTACAAGCCGCAGGCCGTGGTGCGGTGCAGCAGCTGCGACAAGGGCGCCCTCACCAACAAAGTGTGCAAAATTGGCTGCATTGGCTGCATGAAGTGCGAGAAAACCTGCGAGGCCGGCGCCATCCGCGTGAAGGATTTCCACGCGGTGGTTGACCCGGAAAAGTGCACTGCCTGCGGCAAATGCGCAGAGGTATGCCCCCGCCATGTGATTCAGATGGTGGGCATGGAGACCGTCAAGTAACAGACGGTTCCTCCTCTGCAGCGGACCGCTGCAAAAAGCCGGAGCCAGGGGATGAATTTCCCTTTGGCTCCGGCTTTTGTTTTTTCTTTTTAGAGCATCCCTCTTTCGTGAATTAGGCTTGCAAGGAAGGGCCCCTGCCGCTGCTTTTGGCGATGGCCTCCCACAGGCCGTTCAGGTAGGCGGCGCCCAGGGCGCGGTCGTACAGGCCGTAGCCGGGCATGGCCCGCTCGCCCCAGATCATGCGGCCGTGGTCGGGGCGGATGGGGCCGGAAAAGCCCGTGTCGTACAGGGCCTTCATGATTTCGTACATGTCAAAGCTGCCGTCTGAGGAAAGGTGGGCGGCCTCTTCAAAATCGCCGGGGAAGTTGTGGCGCAGGTTGCGCACATGGGCGAAATGGATCCGCCCCTTCAGGGCGCGGATCATCCCCGGCAGGTCGTTTTCCGGGTTGGTGCCGTAGGAGCCGGAGCAGAAGGTGACACCGTTGTGGGGGTCGTCCACCATGGTCAGGATGCGCTGCAGGCCGGGCAGGCTGGTGACGATGCGGGGCAGGCCGAACACGCTCCAGGCGGGATCATCCGGGTGGATGGCCATATAGATGTCATACTTCCGGCATACCGGCAGGATGGCTTCCAGAAAATAGCGCAGGTTTTCCAGCAGCTTTTCCCCGTCCACCCCCTGGTACAGGCGGAACAGTTCGCGGATGCGGCCCATGCGCTCCGGCTCCCAGCCGGGCAGCACGAAGCCGTTCACATCCCCCTCGATGGAGCGAAACATGGCGGAGGGATCCATGGCGTCGACGGCCTTCTGGCTGTAGGCCAGTACGGTGGAGCCGTCGGGACGGGGACGGGCCAGCTCGGTGCGGGTCCAGTCGAACACGGGCATAAAGTTGTAGCACACCAGGCGGACGCCCTCCTCCCCCAGATTCCGCAGGGTGGCGATGTAGTGTTCGATGTACTGGTCCCGGTCGGGGGAACCCGCCTTGATGGAGTCGTGGACATTCACGCTTTCAATGCCGGAAATGTGCAGCCCGGCGGCCTCCACCTCCTCCCGCAGGGCGCGGATCTCCTCCCGGCTCCAGGGATCGCCGGGGGCCGCCCCATACAGGGTGGTAATTACCCCCGTCACCCCGGGGATCTGGCGAATCTGCGAAAGCTGCACCGAGTCCCATTCGCTGCCGAACCAACGGAACGTCATTTCCATATCCCGCACCTCCCTGCCTGCCGCTTAATATTTGCCGTATTCCTTGGCCGCTTCCACAATCCTCCGGTAGGTTTCCAGGGAAACCGCGTTGGGAATGGAATGGTCGCTGGAAAAAATGTACCCGCCCTTCTCCTTCAGCAGGGGAAGAAGCTCCTGCTCCATGGCCACGGTCTTTTCCGCATCCGGCATGAGCATGGCGTTGACGCCGCCGTGAAGCACGAGGCGGTCCCCGTATTCCTCCTTCAGGCGGCGGATGTCCATTCCGGCTTTGATCTCAATGGGGTTCAGCGCGTCCACGCCGGTTTCCAGCACGTCGGGAATGAGGGGCATAATGTCCCCGCAGGAGTGCAGGTGGGCGTACAGCCCATGGTCTTTGGCCCACTGGACGGCCCGCTTGTGCACCGGCTGCAGAAGCTCGCGGTACAGCTGGTTGGAGAAGAAGGGGGTGTTTTTGTACCCCATGTCGTCGTACCAAAACATGCTGTCGAACCGGTAGCCCGCTTCCCAAATCATGTCAAACAGGGCGATGTTCATGTCCAGATAGGTGTTGAACATGTCAGAAACCCAGTCCGGATCCTCCAGCATGGCGACGAGCAGCGTTTCCGTGCCCACCATGTGGGAATGGGTCACGTCAAAGCCAAACCAGAAAATTCCCTGAATCCACTGGCCCTCCGCCTTCCAGCGGGGATAATTTTCCTCCAGATATTTCCAGTCGATACGGTCGGGCGTGGGGGTCATGCGGGCCTTGGCCTCCTTCCAGGCTTCAGGGGTGGAAACCTGGAAATGAAGCGACTCGGGGGTGGAGTCCAGCTCGCGGAATTCCTTTTTGGTCACGCCCCACTCGTCAGAGGAGATGATGTACCGCTCCGTTTCCTCCAGCACCCTGCGGGGGTAGCGGGGGCTTACGTCCACCCCGATGGAAGCGATTTTATCCACGGCGAAATAGTCGCGCCAGTCCATTCCCGCGGGCATTCCCTCCCGTGCCCAGCGGCGCAGGGTCCCCTCCCACGGGACGTCCACAATGGGAATCCGGTCGGCCTCCCTGTGCTGAAACATTCTCTGAATCCGTTCCTGTGACGTCATTTTTTCATTCTCCTCACCAATTTTGGAATCGCGGGGCGGGGCCTTTCCCCGCCCCCCTTTTGTTTCAGTGTAATCAAATCCGGCGGGGCTGTCAACCGTTGTTTCAAATTTCATGTTCCAGCCGGGGAAGGGAGAAAACCGGGCCTGGTGCGCTTTGCACCGGGCCCGGCGAATTCTATTGGAAAAGCGCCTCTTTCCGGAGGGGCGGAAGGGAAAATCAGCCCTGCTGCCCGTCCCCCGCCGGAACATGGTGGCGCATGAGGCAGGCCGCCACGGCGGGGGAAACGCCGCGCTGCCTGGCATAATCCTCCACGCGCTGCCGGATTGGGCTCCACGCGGGAAGGCGGTCGTACTGGGCGGTAACCTCTTTTACCTCCTCGCCGCTGTACTCCTCCTCCAGAATCTGCTGGGTAAGGGCGCTTCCGAAGCCGTGGTCGCCGTCTGGGAAGCCGCCGTCCCTCAGGCCGCCGCGGGTATCGGTACTTTTGCTCAAATCCCGGAGGCAGTGGCTGTAAACGAAAAGACCCACCTTGCGAACCTCATCGATCTGCTGCGCGGGAATGGTGAAAAACAGGCTGGGGGTCTGCCTGTAAAATTCCGACATAGCCTGCCAATAGCCGTACAGGTTGTACATATCCTCTGTTTGCATCGCCATGCCGGCCATGGTGTAGGCGGTGCCCTGGCGGGCCAAAATAGGCTGGGCATACGCCATAAACCGCTGGTAGCAGGTATTGTACTGGGCCGTAAGCGCCTGCAGAACGTTCTGGAATTCTGCGGGCTGTTCCCCTGCTTTTTCATCCATCTGCTTCAGCTGCGCCAGACCATCCAGCAGGCTTTGCACCTCGGCGTGGTCCACGTCCTGGTGCAGGCCGCCCAACATACCCACCACGTCGCGGCGGACATTGTCCGGCAGGACGGACCATTTTTGCCTCTGGTCGCCGGTAACGCCGTTCCAGAACGCATCGGATCGCCTGCTGCGGGCCTGGATCTGATTTCTGCTTCTATTGCCCATCTGCTGGCGAAAATCGTACCACTGCCCCTCTGCCATATCCTCCGGTAGGGTATCGCCCCACAGGGCGCGGAAATCGGCCCTTTCCTTTTCAACGGCCTGCTGCTTTTCCGCCGGGGTGAGGGCGGGAACCGCCGCCCGGGCTGCCCGGGCCTGCTGCCGGAGGTTCTCTGTCAAAGACAGATATTGCAGCTGGTCTGCGGCGTTCTGCGCAAGTTGGTCCTCTTTCCGCTCTGTATTAGCGTTGATTGGCTTGCAGAAGGAAGCCCTGCCGCTCAGCGTGTCAATTTTCACGTGGAGGCGCTGCATTTCTCGGAAGAGGACGGTGGTAAAGGCATCCTTCTGTTCCAGAAGCCTGCCGCACTGTTCCTTGGCGGCGGCGTCCAGCGCATCCCAAGCTTCCATGGAGCTGCGGACGGCTTGGATTCTGGTCAGGCGTTCAAATTCTTCCAGCCCCTTTGCCAGGTCCAGGGGCTGGCGGGTCACGCTGGCAATGTCCAGAGGCTTCTGCAGGGCGGCGGCAAGGTCAAAGGACGGATCCGGCTTTTGCAGGCGCTCCATCCGCTTCTGGGCCTCCACCCGCAAGGGGATGGTTTCCTGAACAATCTGATCCTCCGGCAGGCCCAGCTTTTCCGCCACCGAGGCCCTGGTTTCCAGGAAGAGGGGCGTGCCGTCCTCTGCCAGAAGGCCCTGAGTGTCGTCCGGCTGCCCGGCGGCGGCCAGGCTGTTCCGGCGCTCCTGAATAAGCTTCCCGTAAAAGGCCGCGTATTTCTGCCGAATTTCCCGTTTCCTCTGCAGAATTTTCTCCCGCTGCTCCCGGTAATCCTCCGTATTGGACCCGTACTTTTCCGTGAGCATGGCCTCGAACTGCTGCATATATTCCCCGTCGTCCATGGCTTCGATCTGCTCCAGCACCTGGGCGGTTTTGGTCAGATCCAGCGTTTGCTGCCCTTGGGCGTAGCGGCGGAACAGCACATTATAAATGGTATCGTTGGAATGGGGCTTATAGGTATAGCTCATATCCTGGGAGCCGCTGTCGTTCAGGAAGGAGAAGGAGGCCTCCTTGTCAAAGGAAACCAGGCGGCGCTGCCGGTCGAACAGGAAGTTTTCTCCCTTGGTGTCGAAATTGCACAGCAGCCAGTCCAGAGCGTGCTCCCGCAGAAGCCCCGCCCGGATCTCCTCCATTTCCGGCGTGTCCGCGTTCAGGGTTTCGTCCGGATTCTGCTGCCACTGGAACAGGTCCGGCGGCGGGGTTCCGCCCACGTCCCCGTCCCGCCAGCTTTCCACCTTTTTCTGAAGGGAGCCCACCACTTTGCCGTTGACGCGCACCGCCTGGGCGGGGATGGAGTGGTCGGGCCCGCAGAGCCTCTGCTGCAGCTGGGAGGCCGCTTCCGTCACCAGCGCGCCCTGGGGCTTGTCAAAGCCGATGCAGTTAATCGCTTCCTTGTACAGGTATTCCTGGTAGACGGGCTCGCCGCCGTCGTTCCCCAGCTGCTCGTTCCTGTTTTCAAAAATATACATGGGCTTGGTGCCCCCGAAGAAGGCTCTTCCCTTGTTGACAAAAAGAGCGCCGCCGGGGGAACGGTAAGCCGCCTCTTCTCGGGAAAGGGGGTTGTCCTTGCGGAAAATCCCTTTGAAGAAATCGAACTTTTTGTGCCGCTTATAGGTGGCGGCGGCGTTGTCCTTTTCCGGGCCGTCCGGCATGTTCAGAATCTTCAGCAGGCGGTGGAAATCATTCCTCTGGATCTGCGCCTTTTCCTTCATGGCCATCGCCTTCTGCCGCTGTACGCTGCCCTCCGGCAAAGAAGCGGCGTACCGGGCGGCGGCCTGAACGCGCTCATCCTGGCAGCTTCTCTGCACCTCCAGGCGTTCTTTTTCAGAAGAAACGCCGCTCAGCAGCAGCTTTTCCTTTTCCTGAATGGCCTCCAGAGTGTCTGACAGAAGCTTCTTCTGGGCTTTCTCCAGCTGGTTCTCCGTCTTTTCTGAGACGTGGTCCCCTTCGCTGGCATACCGTTCCATGGAGCGGTATGCCGCCGAGCCGGCCCTCACGGCCTGCGCGGATTTCATCAGTACGGATTTGACCGCCTTCTTTTCCGCTTTCAGCTTTTTGCGCTCTGCGTAGCTGGGCCTAATCCGGGCCAGAGCCTCCCCGGACTGGGGAAGGGGGCCTTCCGGAATTTGGCCCTTAAGACGGTTCCGCAGTTCCTCTTTCCGATTCAGCATCTGCTGGGTGGTTTCCGCCATCCTCTGCTGAAGCCCGTCCTGACGGAAAAAATTGTCTTTCAGCTCTATGCGCTGCTGGCGCTGGCGCTGCAGAAGCTCTGGGTTCTGGTTTTCCAATGGCATAGGTCAAATTCCTCCTTACAGTTCCATAGCCGCACAGTACAGGCGGGCCGACACCTGGCTTTGCGGGTACAGCTTCTTTATGATCTCCTCCGTCTGGGGTTCAACCGCGGCGATGCGGAGAAGCCCCTCCGCCCCGGAGCCGCAGATCCGCCTCGCCGCCTGGGCCAGCAGGGAGATGAGCGCAGCCTGCCGGCCCTGGGCGCACCAGGCGTAATCCAGGATAAGGTCGCCGTTTTCTCCCTGCAGGAAGAACACCGCCGCCTCCAGCCGGCCGCCGTTCCTGCTGCACAGGCACAGCCTCGGAACCAGCTCGTCCCGGCGGCTGTACAGATCCTCCAGGTAAAAGCTGCCGGCCTCCCGCTGGCTTTGAACGAAGGCCTTCTGCTCCTGAAGGGGGAGGGAGAAGAATTCCTCCGGCGTTTTGACGCAGCGCTCGGCGGCCATAAGCTTTTCCGCGCCGACCAGCTCTGCCAGGGGGACGGCGTACTCGCAGCCCTCCTCCTCTGAAAGGTAAAAGTCCGGCAGGGAGGCGAAAAACCGGTACGCCGGATCCTCCTTCCCGGCTGCGGAAAACAGGCAGCGCACAGGCACGAGCTCCTCTGCTGCGTAACGGCAGAAAAAGCGCACCAGCCCGCTTCCGATCCCCCGGCGGCGGCGGCCCTCCGCCACGGCAAGGTAAAGAATCTCCGCCATTTCCTCCTCCCCAAACAGGGAGAATTCCACCACCATGACGCCGCAGGCCGCGCCGTCCTCCACCGCGCCCAGGGCCAGCAGAGCGCTTTCTGCCTGCAGCCGTCTGGAAAGGCCGGCAGGCAGGAGCCCCCCGTACCAGGGCAGGGAATCTCTGGTAAGCCTCATATATTCTGCCATTCTGTTTCCTCCCTTAAAGTCATTGTGAATTTTGCGGAAAGAGGATGTCCGCGCAGCGGCCCCTTTCCTTCTTTTTTCAATTATACTATAATTGCCGAAAAAAAGTCTAAAAAGTTTCTAAAATCTCCCGATTTGCGGGCCGCGCGGCAAAAAATCCCCTTTTTTCCGCCTGGCTGCGCGCAGATTTTAGGAAATCTTTAGAGAAAAATCTTGAAAGCTATGTTATAATGTGGATAACGAAATCTGCCTGCCCGCTGTGTTGGGAACGCACGGCGCCGGCAGGATACGCTGCCTTACCGGACCGAAACCACATAGCAAGGGGTGTTTTTTTTGGAAAACAATCAGATCCTGTCCTTCGAGCGCAACCGGTATTACGTGGGAAAGCTGCTCACCTCCTCCGATTTTCAGGCGGAGCAGTCCTATATGAACCAGAAGCGCCATTTTCTGAACCGCATGCTCTACGGCGAGGGCGTTGTCTGCGGGCTTGGCGTTTACAACCTGGACGATCAGTCCGTCATGGTGGATTCCGGCGTTGCCCTGGACGGCTTCGGCCGGGAAATTCTGGTGGAAAGTTCTGCCATGCGGAAGCTTTCCGCCATAGAAGGCTTCGAGGGGCTGGAAACCGACCGGGCCCTGCTGTGCCTGAAGTACAAGGAAGAGCCCGTGCAGCCTGTGTATGCCGTGCGGGAAAAGGAGGCCGGGGACGACTACCAGTGCAACCGGATCCGGGAGGGCTTTTCCCTCGCCCTGCTGGACGAGGACGCCCTTCCTCCCGCCGGCGATCTGCCGGCTCCGTTCCTTTCCAGCGGCGTGTTGTACGAGGACGCCAAGGCGGCTGTCACCCTGGAAATTCCCGCCAAGGTGTGCTGCGGGCGTCAGGTGCGGGCCATGCTTACGGTGACGAACAAGGGGGAAATCCCCCTGCTGTTTTCTCTGAAAACATCCTTCCAGACGCCCTCTCTGATTAACGGCCAGGGGGAGCATGAGACGGCCCTTGCCCTGGAGCAGATTAAAATTCCGCCGGACGCGCCCCTTCAGCGGGAGCTGTGGTTCACCGCCGTACCCCAGCCCGCGCCGGAATCGCTGATTATCGTGAGCGCCGGGGGCACGCTGCTGCAGATCGACGGGGAGGAGCGGGGCATGCCGGAAAAATTCCTCCTGAACTTTTCGGTGGAGGACTGCGCTCCCTCCGCGCTGATTTCTCAGGTAATCGGCTCTGTCAGCATGGAGGAGCGGCAGCTCACCGGCGTGCGGGAGCTTGTTCCCATCGCCCGCATTCTGCTGCAGCGCACCAAAACCACCTACATGATTGACCAGATTGCGGAGGCCGGCGTGAAGCGGTACATACGTCTGCCCGCCTTCTCTGACCTGCATGAGGAGCTTTCCGCCTGGTTTACGCCCAGCCCCTCCGCCGGCCGGGAAGGCGCCGCCGACGAGGCCAAGGCCGCTTCCCCCTCGCCGGAAAGCCCCGCCGCGCCCATTTACGCCACCGGCGTGTGCGAGATCCCCCTGGGGGTGAACGCCCGCCGGGGCAGCCGCTTCTACTCCGGCGAAATTGTGCACGGCCTGGGCAAGGGGAACGTGTTTGTGCAGGTGGGCTTTGAATACCTTTCGGAGGATCCCAAGCTGAAAGCCGAAGCCCGCAGCACCATTTACGGCGATCCCCTGCTCTTTGAAAACGAGAACCCGCCCATCGTATACGGCCGCACCGCCGTCAAGGTGATGGAGGAGCGGGGCAGCTTTGTGGCGGCCCTCCGTCTGGAGCAGGACACCGTCCACACCCTGGCCGTCCTTCGCTGGATTGCCGTGCGGGCCCCCCAGGCGGCCAATGAGACGAAGCTGCAGAAAATGGCCGGCAAGAGCATTTCGGCCCTGCAGCCCACGGTGGTGCTCTCCACCAGGGAAAGCCACTATTTCGGGGTGAAATTCCACAACATGGAGCCCTGCTCCCTCACCTACGACCTGACGGAAAAGGGATCCGGCGAGATCACCCCCGACGGCATCTACACGGCCCCCGGCAAGGAGGGCGTCTATGAAATCCGCATTACCTGCACGGATATGCCCCTGATTACCACCTACGCCTATGCGGTGGTAAAGCGCAAGAACGCCGACGAGGCCCAGGCCGCCCGCCAGGATTGAGCGGAGCGGCGGAACCCCATCCTCACGAAAGAAGGTGCCCTGCATGCAGTATCAAGCCGGCGACATGCTTCTGTCAGCGGTTGCGACGCTCTTCCGCGGGAGCGTCAACGACGCCTTGGTCTGTACGGATTTGAACAGCCCTAGGCGCCCCAAATATCTGCTGCTGCTGATCCACGACCGGGACTGCGCCAAAAAGCTGGTTGCCGCCTTTGAGGCTGCGGCGGACGCCCCTCTTCCCGAGCATACCCCCTACCTGGTCCGGTTTGCAGAAAACAATCTGCTGGGGTATGTGTTCCCCTACCGGGAAGAGCGCCGCCTTTCCGACTATGCCGCAGGGCAGCTTGTCACCCCGCAGCTTCAGGAGCAGCTTTGCATCAACCTTACGGTGGAATGCATGTCCTCCAGTCTTCCCTTCCCCTTGCTTTACCTGGTGCTGAAGCAGAACCAGATTCACATGGAAAAGGACGGTTCCGTTTTCCTTCTGCCCGCGGTGGATCTGGAGAGCTTCGACCCTTACATTACAGAGTCCGACTGCGTTTCCCGCTGCGCCCGCCAAGTGCTGGAGGTGCTGCAGATGGGGGGACGGCGGCGGCTGAAGAGCCGCGAGCTGGTGTGGAAAAAGCTGCAGAAGGCCAGCTATTCCACCTTTCACGAGCTGTACTATGACATTCGCGTTTCTTCCCTCCCCACGGAAAAGCCCGGGTTTGCCGCCAGGCTGAAGGGCTTCTGGCTGCGCCGCAGGGACGGCCTTTTCCGGCTGCTGCTGGTGCTGTGCGGGATTTTGACGGCCATTACGGTTCTCTTCCTGCTTTCGCAGCTGTTTTTCGGGGAAATCCCCATTCTGCGCCTGTTCCAGCCGTCCTTTGAAACCATAGGGACGGAAGATCTCACCTTACTGTAAAGGAGGCTGGCTCTTGAAAAAATCACCCTTCCTTCTGGTTGCCCTTCTGGTTTTTTCCTTGGCGCTGGCCTTTGTGACGGACTGGGGTCTTCCCTCTGAGCTGGACGGCGCCCCTGCGGCCTCCGGCGAGGGCGGCATTGTGTACGCAGCGGACAACGATATGCTGTTTTCCACCGTCTACGGCTTTGACAGCGAGGGGCAAACCGTATTCTTTTACCGGGAGTTCAACCATTTCGGCGAGTCCTCCATCACTCAGCTGGCCTGTGAAGGGGACTTCGTCTACTTCCTGCGGGAAACGCCCCAGGACGCCGGCAGCCTGTGGGAGCCTGTACGGCTGGCCCGTGACGGGACGGCCGAGCCCCTGGGCAGCGCCCTGGTTTCTGGGCGGCGCTCCTCCTCCCTGACAGCCCCCTCCTATGTGGCTGCGCTGGACGGCGGGGGGGAGGCTTCCGCCGCCGTGCTGGATGCAGCAGACGGTTCCGTGCTTCTTGCCGCCCAGGATTTTACCCAGTACCTTCCCATTTACGCCTCCTACTCCGCCGGGGAGGAAGCCCTCTATGTGCAGGACGGCCGGGGAAACTGGTTCTCCATTACCTCCTCCCGGCAGGCGGCCGTCTCCCTCCAGCGGGAAACCGCCTCCCTGCCCGAAAGCGTCACCGTCCCCCTGAACATCCGGCTGGCCTGCAAGGCTCCCTTCCTGGGGGCGGCCGCCCTGTGTTCGCTGGCGGCGTGGCTTTTGCTGCTGTTTCTCTTCCTGGTGGTGCGCCGGTCGAAAAAGCTGGCGGTGCGCGCCTCCACGGCGGCCGGGTTCTTCCTTCTCGTGTCCCTGGCGGTCATCGGGGCTGTCATGTTCCGCCAGTCCTACGGCTTCCGGGTGGAGGGGCGGCTGGAGGAGGCCCGCCAGTCCGCCGCGCAGACGGCGGAAAGCGTTTCTGCCCTGGCGGGGGCGGAGCTTCTCTCCTCCGGCTTTTCTGACAGCGAGGGCTATCAAACCTGCGCGCGCCTTCTGGCTCTTTCCGGAGCGGAGCTGTTTCTGGAGCAGGACGGCTCCCTGGCTGCGGCGGTTTCCGGCCAAAACGCCATAGGGGTTTCCGCCGGGGAGGCCCTGGGCGCGGCGGCCGCAGCCCAGGCGGAGCAGGCCATGGCCGGCAAAGAGGCCGAGGCCTGGGGCCCGGCGGGCAAGCGGCAGGCCGTGACCGCCGCGGCCCCCGTGCTGCTGAACGGCGTTGCCGTGGGCGTTGTGGTGGAAAGCCGCAGCGCCGGCGACATTTTCGCCGAAGCGGCCCGCCAGCTGGCTTCCACCCTTCTCACCGGGCTTTGCCTTCTGGTGGTTTCCTGCGGCCTTCTCACCCTTCTGCTGTGGCGCATGACCTCCCCGCTGGGCAGGCTCAGCCGCCAAATGGAGGAAATCTCAGAGGGGAAGCTGAAAATGGAGCGCATCGCCCCCTCCAGGGACGAGTTGGGCCAAATGGCCAAATCCATGCAGGAGATGTGCATGGGGCTCTCCATCCGGGATTACGAGCTGCAGAGCACGCTGAAATCCTACGGCCGCTTCATCCCCCGGGATCTGGCCAGCCTGCTGGACCGGGCCTCTGTCATGGAGGTAAGCTTCGGGGATGTGAAATCCATTACCGGGAACGTGGCGGTTCTGGCGGCGGTCAACCGGGACCGCGCCAGGGCAGAGCTGGACGACGCCCCCTTTGTGGATTACGTAAACCGGTGCTTCGCCGCCGTGAACCACAGCGTCTCGGCCCACGGGGGATACATCCTTTCCTCCGGGTTTGACATGGGAATGCTGCGGCTCTACTTCCCCGGCTCCGCCCAGCCGGCCCTCACCTCTGCGCTGGATCTGCTGGGGGAGACGAAGGGCGAGGATTCCCCGGAGCACCCCCTTCCCAAATTCCTTCTCATTCTGCATCAAACCACCTTTCTGTACGGCGTGGCCGGTTCTGACGAGCAGGCCTTCCCCTTCCTTTCTTCCCAGGAGATGGAGTTCCTCTCCTCCTACTCCAGAAAGCTGGCCGACGCCGGGTCGCAGATTGTGCTTACCCATAAATTCATGTCGCAGCTGCCCAAGGACTGTCACATCCGCTACATCGGCTATGTGACAGACGAAGCCACGCAGGAAAGCTACAAGCTGTACGAGCTTCTGGACGCTTACCCGGAGCTGGAGCGAAACCTGCGGCTTTGGTACGACAAGGATTTCCAGGAAGCCATTCAGCTTTTCTACCGCAGCGATTTCTACCTGGCGCGCACCATTTTCTCGAACCTGCTTCGCAGCTGCCCGGGGGATGGGATTGCCAAATGGTACCTGTTCGCCTGCGAATCCTACTTCCAGTCCGGCGCAGGCTCCGATTTTCAGCTTTTCTCCATTGACCCGTAGCGCTCCCGCGCTGCCCTGAACGAAGCGAGGTGAACCACCCTTTTGAACAAGCTGTTTAACACCATATTCGCCACGCTGCGCGCCAAGTTCATGCGCCTGTGGACCAGGCTTCGGCTTTGGACCAGCCCACAGTTCCTGCAGGCCCGGTTCATAACGAAGGTACAGCAGTTTTTTGCCAGGCTTTTCGACGTCCGGCCCAGGAACAAAAAGGATTATTACCCCGTGTTCCGCTGGCTGGTCAGCAAGCGCCTTGCCTTTGCCGTTGTGGTTGGGCTGGCGGTTGTCTGCGTGTTTTACATCGTCTCATGCCTGCCGAACGGCTTTTTCAGCGGCGGCGCCAGCATTCCCACCTACCGCTACGACGCCCTGCCCCTGAAATTCCACGAGGGAACGGTGCGCATCCTGGCGGCGGACGGCCACCTGGCCTACCAGGGTGAGGTCTCGAAGGCCCAGTGCTCCGGCCAGGGCACCCTGTACGGGGCGGACGGCACAAAGCTGTACGAGGGCCAGTTTGAGCGGGATATGTACAACGGCTCCGGCTCGCTCTACTACCCCAACGGAACGCTTCAGTACCAGGGAGAGTTTGTCGACAACCTGTTCCAGGGCCAGGGCACCGGATACCGGCAGAACGGCACCATGGAATACTCCGGCGCCTACCAGAACG
>DVMK01000265.1 GCA_018715025.1 Candidatus Caccousia avistercoris | reverse complement strand
AAAGAAAAAGCACTCCGCATAGGGAGTGCTTTTGGTGGCCAGGCCCGCCTGGTTGGTCGAGGTGACTGGATTCGAACCAGCGGCCTCTACGTCCCGAACGTAGCGCTCTACCAAGCTGAGCCACACCTCGTGATGGCTGCGGAAGAAGGATTCGAACCCTCACAAACAGAGTCAGAGTCTGCCGTGCTACCTTTACACAATTCCGCATCGAATCTTTTTTCGCCCGGCTTGACCGGACAACGATATTAATTATAGCAAAAAATCCCCGTTTGTCAACACCTTTTCCAGATTTTTTTAATTTTTTTCTTTCCGCCTCCTTTTCCCCGGAAGCAAGAGGGAGGACCGGCGCATAGAATAGGGGGAGCAGGGACGCGGCTGCGCCTTTTAAGCGCTTTCTGCGGGAAAATAGGAGGGGTTTTGTGATTACCATAAGCCTTTGCATGATTGTGAAAAACGAGGAGGAGGTTCTGGCCCGCTGCCTTGACAGCGTGGGAAGGGCTGCGGATGAGATTGTCATCGCCGACACAGGCTCCACCGACCGGACAAAGGAGATCGCCCGCCGGTATACGGATCAGGTGTATGATTTTTCCTGGATCGACGATTTCTCCGCCGCCAGAAACTTCGCCTTTTCCAAGGCGAAATCCGACTATATCCTCTGGCTGGATGCGGACGACGTGCTGCCGGAAAAAACGAGGGAAGGGCTGATTCTGCTGAAGGAAAAGCTTCCTCCCCAGACAGACATGGTCATGCTGCCTTACCACACCGCCTTCGACGGGGCAGGCCGCCCCGTTCTCACCTACTACCGGGAACGGCTGATGCGCCGGGCGTACGGGTACCGGTGGGAGGGGGAGGTACACGAGGTGATTCCCCCCGCAGGGAATGTGATCACCCTGCCCCTTCCCGTGGAGCACCGCAAGCAGAAGCCAACGGAATCCGGCCGGAACCTGCGCATCTTTGAAAAGCTGCTGAAGCAGGGGAAGAGCCTTTCCCCCCGCCAGCAATTCTATTATGCGCGGGAGCTGATGATCGCCGGCCGCGACCAGGAGGCGGCCGGGTGGCTGGAGCATTTTCTGGAAGAGGGGAAGGGCTGGCGGGAGGACAACATACGCGCCTGCCTTGACCTGGCCGGATGCCTCGGCAGGCTGGGGAAGCGGCAGCACGCCCTGGCCGCCCTGTTCCGCAGCTTTGTTTACAGCGAACCGCGGCCCGAGGCGTGCTGCGGCGCAGGGGATCTCTTTTCCGGCGGCGGGGAATACCGGCGGGCTGCTTACTGGTACCAGCTGGCCCTGTCGTGCCGGCAGCCAGAGGAGAGCGGCGGCTTCCGCAACCCGGACTACGACCGGTTTATCCCCTGCATGCAGCTCTGCGTCTGTTACGACAGGCTGGGCGACCACGCCAAGGCGGAGGAGTACCACAGGCAGGCCCGCGCCCTGAAGCCGGAGGATCCGGCGGTGGCGTACAACGAGGCTTACTTCGCCGGGCTTCATGCCGCCGGGGCGGAAGAAAAGCCGGATGCAGGATGATTTTTTTAAATTAACTTGTTTTTTTCGGTTAATTTAATTATAATCAGAAGAAAACGGCGGACGTTTCCCCGTGCGGGGAAGTGAAAGGGGTTATTATGGGCGTTACCATTGAAAATGTGGCGAAGGCGGCGGGGGTTTCCACCGCCACGGTTTCCAACGTGCTGAACGGCAGGAGAAATGTGGGGGCAAAAACGCGGGAGCGCGTGCTGGCGCTCTGCGCAGAGATGGGCTACCAGCTTCCGGAGGGGCGGGTGGGGCGCGCCAGGCTGAACAAGACCATCCTGTTCAATATGAGCGAATTTGACCGGCAGTTTTATCTGAAGATCATCCACGGCATCAGCGATTACGTGTATTCCCGCGGCTACGATCTGATTGTGTGTACCTCCCGCTCGGGGGAACGGTTCATGAAGCCCTCCGTCACCTGCGGCTGCGTCACCCTGGACATGAACTGCAGCACGGAAATGTTGGCCAGAAAGGCTTCTGCCGAGTACCCCATTGTGGTGATGGACCGGGTGATGGATAAGCCCTGGATCAAAAGCCTGGTGGTGAACAATTACGACTCCATGTCCGAACTGGCCCAGGGCCTGGTGGACCGGGGCTACCGCCGGTTCGCCTTCCTGGGCGGGCTGGAAACCGACGACACCAGCGAACGGCTGCAGGCGGTGCAGCATGTGCTGGCCAAAAATCATCTGCGGCTCATCAACGAAAACTACCTTGTGGGGGATTTTAAGGAAAAAAGCGGCTACCAGGCGGCCCGCCTGCTCATTCTTTCGGAAAGCCACCCTGACGTTCTGGTGTGCGCCAACGACAACATGGCCATAGGGGCCATCAAGGCCTTTCGGGAAAGCAGGCTGCGCGTGCCGGAGGACATCGCCGTCACCGGCTTTGACGACAGCCCTGTGTCGGAAATGATGGGGCTCACCACCGTGGCGATCCCTAATTATGAGCGGGGATATTTGGCGGCGCAGTTTTTGCTGCGCATGATAAGCGGCATAGAGGACGCGGGGCCCTTCAAGGTGGCGGCCAAGGTGAAGTGGCGGAATACGGTGCTGGCAAAAAGGGAATCCCTGCGATAGAAGGGCAGGCAAGAGGGCTTCGGCCCTCTTTTTTGTGCATTCTTTTATGAGAATGCTTTTTTGTTAACTATATATTTTAGTAAATTAATTTACTTATTTATATAAAAAATATATTAATTAACATAAAAACACTATTATATTGTATAGTTTGCTCTATATTTCCCTGTGTAAACAGCAGAATTATCATGTACAGTATTTACATTTAGTTAATTTTAATGTATAACAAGAACAGAGAAAACGAACGGCAGCGTTGGTTTTCATAACTTCAGGGGCAGGGGCGCAGGCTCTGGCCCGTGGGAACTGAGAAGGAGGACGTTTTCATGAAAAAGGTTTTCGCGTTCTTGTTGGCCGCCCTTATGGCAGCCGGGGCCATGGCAGGGTGCAGCACCGGCGGCGAGACTGCCTCTTCCGGCGGCGAAGCAGCCAGCGCAGCGGAATCCGCTGCGGAGGAAAGCGCCGCTGCAGAGGAAAGCGCCGGCGGGGAGACAACCCCGGCGGCTTCGGGCAAGATTACCGTGTTCCAGCAAAAGACAGAAATCTACGACCAGCTTCTGGAAATGGCCAAGGATTACCAGGCGGAAACCGGCGTAGAGGTGGAGGTTTGGAAAATTGCAGGCGACGACTACTATTCCAACCTGAAAACCTACCTGTCCAGCGAGTCCGGCCCCACCGTGTTCTCCCTCAGTTCCGCCACCGAGATTGAGGAGCTGGGCCTGTACCTGGAGGATTTGGGCGGCCTTTCGGTAGTGCCGAAGATCCAGGAGGATCTGCTGGGCGTGTACGAGGGCACTACCATCGGCATCCCCATGACAGCCGAGGGCTTCGGCCTGATTTACAATAAGGATATGGTGGATCCCTCCGCCATTACCGACACCGCGTCCCTGGTCTCGTTCATTCAGGAGAACGCCGCCAACGAGGTTACCGGCCTTGGCCTTTCTCAGGAGGACTTCTTCCTCATCGGCCAGATCCTGAACGTCCCCTTCGCCATGCAGGACGACCCGGCCGGGTTCTGCCAGCAGGTGTACAGCGGCGAGGTTCGTCTGGCGGACGTTCCCGAGTTCCAGGAATTCGCCCAGGTGTTCGCGGCTATCCGGGAATACCAGCAGAATCCTCTGGAGGTCACCTACGACAACAACTGCGGCAACTTCGCCACCGGCAAGGCCGCTGCCATTCACCAGGGCAACTGGGCCTACAGCGTGCTGGCCAACTTCAGCCCCGAGTTTGAAATGGGCATTATGCCCCTTCCCATCTGCGGCAACGACAAAATTTCCGTGGGCGTGCCCAGCGTGTGGTGCGTAAACACCGACGCTTCTGACGACGAGAAACAGCTGGGCAAGGATTTTATTGACTGGATGTACACCAGCGAAACCGGCACCCGCTACCTGATGGAGGAATTCCATTTTATCCCCGTGGTAGACGGCATGGAATCCCCGGAGCTGGATCCCCTTTCCGCTTCTGTGGCCGAGGCCATTTCCTCCGGCAGCATCCTGCCCTGGACCTTCAACATTGAGTGGCCC
Source organism: Candidatus Caccousia avistercoris (assembly GCA_018715025.1). Taxonomy (GTDB): domain Bacteria; phylum Bacillota; class Clostridia; order Oscillospirales; family Acutalibacteraceae; genus Caccousia; species Caccousia avistercoris. Next base: position 1,090 of record DVMK01000265.1, on the reverse strand, counting down.
GCCGGTATCATCATGACAAACCTTTCCCCTGTGGCGCAGGAATTCTTCACCTCTGACATGAGCGAGGAGGATTTTCTGAACGCGCTGAACGAGGCCTTTGTCACGGCGGCGAACGAATAAAAACGGGTGTGAACCGCAAGGGCTGCGGGAGCGGCCCGGCAGGGAAAACGAGGAGCGCGGCTGCCTCCTCGTTTTTCCATGAATTCCTGCCTGCAAGGAAGGAGAGTAGACAGCTGTGAAAATTAAAAAGGGCTGGTACGCCCTGTTCGTTTTCCCGCTCATTGCGGTATTTGTCCTGGTGGTGGTAATCCCCTTCTTTACGGGCATCGGCTACTCCTTTGTGGAGTGGAACGGCCTGGCGAAGGTGCCGAAGGTGTTTGTGGGCTTTGACAATTACGCGGGGGTGTTTACCGACGAAAACTTCTGGGCCAGCATGGGCCGCACGGTGGTGTTCACCCTCATTACGGTGGTGACGGTGAACGTTCTCGCCCTGGCTTTTTCTCTGATTGTCACCACAAGGCTGGCTGCCCGCAACGTGGGCAGGGCCATGCTTTTTCTGCCTTACCTCATTGGCGGGCTGATTTTAGGCTATATTTGGAAGTTCGTTCTGGGCGAGTGCATGACCACGCTGGGGGAAATGTTCGGCAACCAGGAGGTTTTCTTCAATTGGTTTACGGACAAAACCATGTCTTTCGTGGCCATGGTGGTGGTGGCCACCTGGCAGATGGCCGGTTACATGATGATTATTTACATTGCCGGGCTGCAGGCCATCTCTGACGATGTGATCGAGGCGGCTTCCGTAGACGGGGCCGGGTTCTGGAGCAGCCTGTTCCGCATCCGCCTTCCTTTGCTGATGCCCTCCATCACCATCTGCCTGTTTCTGACCCTTTCCAACTGCTTTAAAATTTACGACGTAAACCTTTCCCTGACCGGGGGCGGCCCCAACAACGCCACCCAGATGATCTCCATGAATATTTTCAACGAGATTTTTGCCAAAAGCCGGTTCGGGTACGGCCAGGCCATGGCGATTGTGTTCTTCCTGGTGGTGGCCGCCATCACCCTGCTGCAGGTGAAGTTTACCTCTGACAAG
>DVMK01000264.1 GCA_018715025.1 Candidatus Caccousia avistercoris | reverse complement strand
AAATCAAATGATTTGGAGAAGTTGCCAATACCAGTAGGAGGAATCGCGATGAAAACCCTAATCCTCGCCGGCGGGCTTGGTACCCGCATTACGGAAGAAAGCCATCTTCGACCGAAGCCGATGATTGAAATCGGCGGGCAGCCGATTCTGTGGCATATTATGAAAACCTATTCCCATTACGGCTTCAACGAGTTCATCATCTGCGCCGGGTACAAGCAGCATGTTATCAAGGAATATTTCGCAGATTATTACCTCCACCGCTCCGACATTACCTTCGATTTTTCCAAGGAAAACGAGATGACCATACATAACAATGTGGCAGAGCCCTGGAAGGTGACGATTGTGGACACCGGCCTGAACACCATGACCGGCGGCCGGGTGAAGCGCGTCCAGCGCTATGTGGGGGACGAGCCCTTCCTGCTCACCTATGGGGACGGCGTTTCGGATGTGAATATTCAAAAGCTGTTGGTGTTCCACCGGGCCCATGGCAAGAAAGCGACCCTCACGGCCATTCAGCCGGGCGGGCGGTTCGGCACGCTGGATATTCAAAGCGACCATACCATCTCCCGCTTTGCGGAAAAGACCAAGGAGGCCGGGGGCTGGATCAACGCGGGATTCATGGTGTTCGAGCCGGACTTTTTCGATTATATAGCGGGCGATGAGACCGTGCTGGAGCGGGAGCCCCTGGAACGCCTTTCTCAGGAAGGGCAGCTGGTGGCCTACCAGTACGACGGCTTCTGGCAGTGCATGGACACCCTGCGGGAAAAGCAATATCTGGACAAGCTGTGGGAGTCCGGACAGGCCCCCTGGAAGGTGTGGGAGGGCTGAGCCATGGATTTCTCCTTTTACCGCGGAAAAACGGTGCTCGTCACCGGGCACACCGGCTTCAAAGGCGCCTGGATGTGCCGTGTGCTGGCCCTGCAGGGGGCCCGGGTGGTGGGCTATGCCCTGCAGCCGCCCACAGAACCCAGCCTGTTCCGGCTTGCCGGAATTGGGAAGGGCATGATTTCCATTTCCGGCGACGTGCGCGATTTGCCCCATTTGAAGGAAGTGTTCCGGGAATATAAGCCGGAAATTGTGATTCACATGGCGGCCCAGCCCATTGTGCGGGAAAGCTACGCCAACCCGGTGTACACCTACGAAACCAACGTGATGGGTACGGTGAATGTGCTGGAAGCTGCCCGGGACGCGGCCTGCGTCCGTTCCCTGGTGAACGTTACCACCGACAAAGTGTACCGGAACAGCGAGTGGGAGTGGGGGTACCGGGAAATTGATCCCCTGGACGGCTACGATCCCTATTCCAACTCCAAATCCTGTTCAGAGCTGGTGACCGCTTCCTATTACCGTTCTTTCTTCCAGAACAGCCAGACGGCGGTTTCCACCTGCCGGGCCGGGAATGTGATTGGCGGCGGCGATTTTGCCAAAGACCGCATTGTGCCGGACTGTGTGCGGGCTATGGAACAGGGGAAAGCAATCCAGGTGCGGAATCCCTATTCCACCCGCCCTTACCAGCATGTGCTTGAGCCGGTCTGCGCCTACCTTCTGCTGGCCCAGCGTCAGTACGAGCGAGGGGCCGAGGCGGAAGGCAGCTACAACATAGGCCCGGATGAGTGCGACTGCGTCATGACTGGCGACCTGGTTTCCCTTTTCTGCCATTATTGGGGCGGGAACGCCGCCTGGGTGAATCTGGCAGAGGAAAACGCCCCTCACGAGGCGAATTTCCTCAAGCTGGACTGCTCCAAAATCAAGAAGGCGCTGGGGTGGTCGCCCCGCTGGCATATTGCAGAGACGATGGAGAAAACGGTGGAGTGGAGCAAGGCCTATTTGGCCGGTGAGGATGTATCCGCTGTGATGGATCGGCAGATCCGGGAATATCTGGGAGGGGATGCGGTATGAAAAAGGCTATTGTCACAGGAGCAAACGGGTTTGTGGGAAGCGCCCTGGTGCGGCAGCTGCTGGCGAATCAGGTAGAGGTGGTAGCTTTGGATCGGGAGGGCTGCTGCCAGAATCTGCCGGAGGGTGTGACGTTCCTTCCCTGCGAGCTGTCAGAGATTGCCTCCCTGGCCCATTCTCCGGAAGCGGCGGGGGCGGACGTTTTTTACCATTTTGCCTGGGCAGGCTCCGCAGGCCCTGCCCGTGCTGACACAGCGCTTCAGCTGCAGAACGCACAGTGGACGGTGGACAGCCTGCGCACGGCGAAACAGCTGGGATGCCGGAGGTTTGTCTGCGCCGGCAGCATTATGGAGCACGAAACCATTGCCGCCGCTTTTGCTCAGGGCAATAAACCGGGGCTGGGCTACATTTACGGCAGCGGCAAGCTGGTGGCCCATACCATGTGCAAGTCTGTCGCCGCCGATCTGGGGATTGATCTGGTCTGGGCGAAAATCACCAACGCCTACGGCGCGGGGGAGCTTTCTCCCCGTTTTGTAAACACCACCATCCGCAAAATTCTTCACGGGGAACCGCTTCAATTTACCTCCGGTACACAGAATTACGATTTTGTGTACATCACCGACGTGGCGAAAGCCTTTGCTTTACTTGGGGAAAAGGGAAAGCCCTTCTGCGATTATTTGATTGGCAGCTCCCACGCCCGGCCCCTGCGGGAATTTGTGCTGGAGATGAAGCGTTCCCTGGCGCCGGACCGGGAGTTTCTTTTCGGCGACGTTCCCTTCACAGGGATCGACCTGCCCCTTTCCATCTTTGACTGTTCGCAGACGGAACAGGATACAGGTTTCCGCGCGGAGGTTTCGTTCTTTGACGGCGTTCGGAAAACAATGGAATGGATTCGGGAAACGGAGGAAAAGGCATGAACCAGAAATTTTCGTTTCACCCCACAGAGATCGAAGGGCTTTTCCTGGTGAAGCCCTTTGTGGCTTATGATGTGCGCGGGCATTTCCTCAAGGATTATTCGCAGGAGGTGTTTGCGCAGAATGGTCATCCCTATGAGCTGAAAGAGGTTTTCTACACCAATTCCCACAAGGGCGTAGTCCGTGCCATCCACTTCCAGCGGGAGCAGACCCAGCCCAAGCTGGTGCGCTGTGTGTCCGGCCGTGTGTTCGACGTGGTGGTGGATCTGCGCAGGGGCTCACCCACCTTCGGCAAATGGCAGGGGTTCGAGCTTTCGGAAGAAAATAAGGACGAACTGCTGATTCCAGGGTATTGCGGCCACGGCTACCTGGTGCTGGAGCCCTCCGTTGTGTCTTATAAATGCGCAGAAAAATTCTATGGGGAATACGACGACGGCATTCTGTGGGACGATCCCCAGATTGGCGTGGCATGGCCGCTGGAGCAAATCGGGGGCAGAGAGAAGGTCATTCTGGCAGAAAAGGATCAGAACCTGCAGACCTTCGCGGAATTTATAGAGA
>DVMK01000263.1 GCA_018715025.1 Candidatus Caccousia avistercoris | reverse complement strand
TAGAAATCCTATTGACAAACGCAGGAAGGTGATGATATAATCTAAACCGTCGCCGAAAGACGCGCGAGTGCTGGAACTGGCAGACAGGCACGTTTGAGGGGCGTGTGTTGCATGACGTACGGGTTCAAGTCCCGTCTCGCGCACCAGACCAACATAATCCGAACTTGTTTCCTACCGGAGACGGGTTCGGATTATTTTTTTGCTTTCTGTCCCCTTGTGTTCTGGTTTTGCAGGCCTTATAATCAAAATCAGAATAGGGAAACAGCAAGGAGGAATTTCTCATGCTTTACACCCCGCTTACCAACAAGGCGCTGCGGCTGGCCTACGCCGCCCACCACGGGCAGACGGACAAGTGCGGCCAGCCGTACGTCTTCCACCCCTATCACCTGGCGGAGCAGATGACGGACGAGGTGAGCACCTGCGCGGCCCTGCTTCACGATGTGGCAGAGGACACCAGCCTGACCATAGAAGAATTGGAACGGGAATTTCCGAGAGAGGTCACGGACGCTGTGCGCCTGCTGACCCACGAAGAGGGGACGGATTATTTCGACTATGTGCGCGCCATGCGGCAAAACCCTGTGGCGGTGAAGGTCAAGCTGGCCGACCTGGCCCACAACGCCGACGAAACCCGGTTTGCCGGGTGCGGGGCTGTTCCGCAGGAGCAGCTTGCCCGCCGCCGGGAAAAATACGCCCGGGCCAAAGCCATTCTGGAGGGCCGGGAACCATAAAGAAAAGAGGAAGCCGCGGCTTCCTCTTTTCTTTATGGGTTCAAAACCCATACCATATAATTCAGATAACCGGCGAAGGCCACCCACAGCAGGTAGGGAACCTGCAGCAGGGCTGCCAAAGGATCCGCCCGGCGGAACGCTATGGTCATGGCCAGAATGAGCGCCCACAGGAACACCAGCCAAATGAGGGCCAGCAGGTAATCCTGCTGCCGGAAAAAGATCAGAGTCCACACAAAATTGGCCGCCAGCTGCAGCGCCCACAGAAGCAGAGCGGTGCCCCCACCCCCTTCCCTTCCCACGACCATGGCCATCCCCACGCCCATGAGCAGGTACAGGATGGTCCACACAATGGGAAAAACCGCATCCGGCGGGGCAAGGGGCGGCTTCACAGCGCTTTGATAGGCCTTTATCCCCTCTGCCGAAAGCCAGGCAGCCAACCCGCCCGCCGCCAAAGAAGCGGCGGGAAAAAAGAGATACCGGACAACCCGTTTCATACGTTCCCTTCTTCCTCTTTTGCCTGCCCCCGTTCCACCGCACAGAAGGGCCTGCAGGCTTCTTCTCTTTCTTATCATATCCCCTGCTTTCCCTTTTTAGAACCGGCGGGAAAAAATTTTTTCAGGCCAGCCCTTCTTCCGGCAAACGCCGGGGGAATTTTTGCGTCTGAAAGAATAAAAGGAGATTTCCGCGAAGGAGGGCTGCGCTATGAAAAAGCTCTGTCTTTTCTGTCTATTTGCCCTGTGCCTGTTTTTTGCCCCCGCCGCCCATGGAAAGCGCGGGTCAGAAATCCTGCGTTTCCCTGAGGAAACCCTGACTGCGGAGGCCGCCTTCCTCTGTGCGGGGAACGAAACCTCGTGGGAACTGAGCCGGGAAGAGGCGGCGGCCATACAGGAATGGGCGGCGGCGCTTATTCTGGAACGCCAAACCTTCGCGCCGGGGCATTCCCCCGGCGATGCGGATGGCGGCGAGGTTTTTACCTTTCAGGTGAACGAGGGGGAATTCTCCTTTTCCTGCGTTAACGGGGCCTACCTTCTGTACAACGGGGAATGGTACGCCCTTCTCGCGCCCGGCGGCCTTCCGGCCGGGGGAAGGCGCTGACGCGGTTCCGGGGCCCCGGCTTTCTGCCAAGCGCAGAAAACACCCCCTCCCAGCTGCGCCGGGCAGGCCCGCCTGCAGCCCTGGAAGGGGTGCGAATCTAACGTTTCAATTTATTCCGCAAACAGCGGGGTGGACAAATACCGGTCGCCGGTGTCAGGCAGAAGCACGACGATGGTTTTCCCCTCGTTCTCGGGCCGTTTTGCCAGTGTAACAGCGGCAAAGGCGGCCGCACCGGAGGAAATCCCTACCAGGATTCCTTCGCTTTTTCCAATCAGCCTTCCGGTGGCGAAGGCGTCCTCATTGGAGACCGGAATAACCTCGTCGTAGACGTCTGTATTCAGCACGCCGGGCACAAACCCGGCGCCAATGCCCTGGATTTTGTGAGGGCCCGCTGTGCCCGCCGAGAGAACCGGAGAATCTGACGGTTCTACGGCCACTACCTTCACATGGGGATTCTTCCCTTTCAGGTACTCGCCCACGCCGGTGATTGTGCCCCCTGTGCCGACGCCCGCCACAAAAATATCCACCTCGCCGCCGGTATCCTCATAGATTTCGGGGCCTGTGGTTTCGCGGTGCGCCCTGGGGTTGGCAGGGTTCTCGAACTGGCCGGGGAGAAAGCTGCCCGGGGTCTGCGCCGCCAGCTCCTGCGCCTTGGCGATAGCGCCCTTCATGCCCTTTGCGCCCTCTGTCAGCACAAGCTCTGCGCCGTAAGCCTTCATCAGCTGCCGGCGTTCCACCGACATGGTGTCCGGCATCACAATTATAATCCGGTACCCTCTGGCGGCAGCCACCGCCGCAAGGCCAATCCCCGTATTTCCGGAGGTAGGTTCGATGATCACAGAACCTGGCCGGAGCTTCCCGCTGGCTTCCGCATCCTCAATCATCGCCTTCGCAACGCGATCCTTAACGGAACCGGCGGGATTCCAGGATTCCAGCTTAGCCACCACCCTCGCCTTCAGGCCAAGGGCTTTTTCCAGGTGTGTGAGCTCTAAAAGAGGAGTTTTGCCGATCAGCTGGTCGGCAGATGTGTAAATACGAGACATAACAGCAACCTCCAAATCGTTTTATGGTATGGCGCGGAATCCGTTTTCCAAATCGGCGAGAATATCGTCAATATGCTCTGTGCCAATGGAAAGACGGATGGTATTCGGTTTGATTCCCTGCCCGGCAAGCTCCTCCTGGGTAAGCTGGCTGTGGGTTGTGGTGGCCGGATGGATGACGAGGCTTTTCACGTCGGCCACATTGGCCAGCAGAGAGAAGATTTTCAGGCTGTCGATAAAGCGGTGCGCCTCCCTGGCCCCTCCCTTGATTTCAAAGGTAAAG
>DVMK01000262.1 GCA_018715025.1 Candidatus Caccousia avistercoris | reverse complement strand
CGACAATTATGAACAAAATATAGCCTTTTCCGCGAGAATGTTTTATAATAAGAGAAAAAATAAAAAAATTTTTTGAAGTGTGTCCCTTTTTCTCTTTTTCTTTGCAATTATAAGGGTAGAGACAAGAAACACGGGAGGAATATGCATGAGGACAGAGGAGGAACTGCTTCAGCTTCTGGAGCAGAACCCGGAGGAGGGAATGGCGGCGCTTCTGGAGGAGTACAGCGGCCTGCTGTGGGCGGCGGCAGCCAGCAGGCTGAAGGATCCGGAGGACATACGGGAGTGCGTCAGCGAGGCGTTTACGGAATTTTACCTGCACCGGCAGCGCTTCCAGCCGGAGAAAGGCTCGCTCAAAGGATATTTGGCGGCGATTGCTTTGCGGTGCGCCCAGCGCCGCTACCGGAAAAACCAGCGCTGGGCGGAGGCGGGGCAGCAGCGGGAAGAGTCCCGTCAGGAGGATTTTCAGGAACAGGTGGAGTGGAAGGCGGATTTGGAACAGGCCCTTTCCTCGCTGGATCCCCTGGAAGAAAAAATTCTGCGGATGAAATACTTCGGCGGCATGACCGCCAAGGAGATTGCCGCCTCGCTGGGGCTGCCCTATGAGACGGTAAAGAAACGCCACCAGCGCGGCGTGAAAAAGCTGGGGAAGATTCTGGGGATCGGCTTTGTGGTGGCTGCTTTGCTGGCCCTGCTGGCCGCCTGCGCATACCTGGTGCTGCGCCACTTTGGCCTGGTGCCCGGCTACGGCGTGAACACTTCCCAGGAGGAACCGGCTTATGTGCTGGAAACCGGCTTTGTGCAGGAAACGGAGGAAGGCGAAATCCATGTGGAGGATGCCTGGTGGATGAACGAAACCCTCATTGTAGACCTGAAAATATACGATGCGGAAAGCGCGTGGAGCAACTGGCAGGTAGAGGGTCTGGAACAGATTCGGAACTTCGTGATCAGCACGGAAAGGCGGACCCAGGAGGGCATGAAGGAGCAGCGGCTCATCTGTCAGGGCAGCCTGCCGGAAGAAACAGGGGAAGAGTTGCCCCTCACCCTCCTTCTGAATGGCGAGGAAATCCCCCTCCGCCTTTCCGCCGCGGAGGAAACCGAGCTGCAGCAGGCGGGCTTCTACTGGCTTGACGGGGAAAACGGCGGCCTGCTGGCAGTGCCGCGCCTGGAATACGGGGACTTGTTTGTGACCATTTATCCTCTGAATCCGGAAGGGATTACCACCTACCCGAACCTGGTAACCGGCGTGTGGGGCGGGTACGGCGTGCAGCGGCAGCCTGTTACAGTCGTTGCCCCTGACGGTTCTGTGCTGGAGGGGGAAGCGGACTTTTCCACCCCCTTTGAGGGAAGCAGCAGTCTGGACTGGTACTTCGGCCCGGCAGAGTCGGGAGAATACACCCTTCAGGTGCCCTACCTGTTCCAGCGGGAGGAGGAGCCGGATCCGGTTGTGTTCGAGCTGGAGCTCACCGGGGAGGAGACGGAGCCCGGTCTTTCCTTTGAGCTTCTGGGCGGAACCCTCACCATAGATCGGGTGGTTCCCTTGGACAATTCCCAATTCACGCCTGTGCTGGACGGGGAGGGCCGCCGCATAGACCAGTGGTGGGACATTGAGGCCTCCTGGCATCCCCAGAATTCGGAACGCCTGCTGACGGGCCTGCCCATGTCGGTTGTGAACAACGGAACGGCAGAGACCAGCCAGGGCTTTATGTCGGCGGTTTCTGTCACCATGCAGACCGTACAGGAGCCCGGCCAGGAAACCGGGGAATTCTTTTCCCGCCAGACAGGCTGGCGGGTGCAGACGCTCACCGGGGAGGGGAAGCTTCAGTTCCAGCTTCAGCTGGGGGGCGCCGACTACTGCTGGAACCACCCCATTTCCATTCCCATGACGGTGGAGCCTGAGCCGGAGTGGCAGGAATTCTCCCAGTCGGCGGAAAACCGTTCCCTCACGGCGGTGCCCAAGCGTCTGGACGGCCAGGTGACCGTCAGCCTCTTTGCCCACTCCTATTACGACGAGGCCGTCGGGTACACCTTCTCCGCCGCCGACCTGGAAGGGGAGGCCGGGAAAAACACCCCGGCCGTGACGCTGGAATCCGGGGACGGCCAGGTGTACCAGGGCGTTTTCCAGCCCAGCCGCCGGGAAGATTATACCAACTGGAACTTCGGGGAGATCCCGCCTGGGGAATACACCCTGCATGTGCCCTGGACCTATGTGCGGGAAGAGGGGCGGGAATACCACGTGGCGGTTCCGCTTCCCCAGCAGGCGGGTGAAAGCCTTCCTGTGGGAAGCGTGCTTATGAGCAACGGCGCTTCCCTGGAGGCAGGCCCGGTGCTGTGCCTGGGGCCATTGGAGGAGGAAGGGGAGTTTGCTTTCTACAGCGCGCTGATAGCGCCGAACGGGGCCGTTTCCAGTTTGGAAGAAGCGCCCCTGCGGGCGGAGCTTCCCTTCTCTTACCGCTCTGACAATGAGGACTACACCCTGCTGCGGTGCGATATTCAGCTGTGGATAACCAAAATGATGGAGTCCGGCGGAGCCGGCGCCCCCATGTATCGGGAGGAGGAGTCCGGCCTTGCGCTGTGCGGGGTGACGCTCCAGTATCAGCCGGGGCTGTACGCCGCGGACGTTACCTTTGCCAATCCCGTGTATCGCTGGAACCATCCCTTCCGAATCCCCATCGTCATTCCGGAATCGTAATCCTGCCGCGCCGGGCGTGGAAATTTCCCGGGCGGAACAAAAAGTGAAAGAAAGGCCAATCTCCGACAGGCTCGGAGGCTGGCCTTTCTTTTTTGGCGTTTTTTCAACGGCCTGTCCCCTTTTTCTCGAAAGAAGGCAATTTAATATTAGAGAGGAAGGGGAAATATGGAAGAGAGGCTTCTGGAACTCCTGTGGGAGGACCCGGATCGGGGCATGCGGGCGCTGCGGGAACTGCATGAGGATGCGGTACGGTTTGCCGTGGCTCAGCACCTGAACAACCCCAGCGATATTCAGGAGTGCGTGCAGGACACGTTCGCGGACTTTTACCTGAATTTCACCCGGTTCGACCCGGCTAAGGGTACGCTCCGCAGCTACCTTTCCGCCATCGCCTCCCGCAAGGCCATCCGCCGGTGGAAGGAAAACAAAAGGCTGCAGCTGGAAGCCCCGCCGCCTCCTCCTTCCCGGCCGGAGGAGGAGTGGGAACAGCGTCAGGAGCTGCTGGAAGCGATGGAGCGCCTTCCTTCTATCGACAGGAAAATCCTCCTGCTGAAATTCTATGGGAATTATACCGGAAAAGAAATTTCCGCCTTGCTGGGGATAGAATATGAAAATGTAAAAAAACGAAGCCAAAGGGCGCTGAAGAAGCTGACAAAACTGATGAAGGAGGGTTAGCGCGGGGAAGAGGCTGGAAAAAGCATGAAATGGAGTAGAAACGGCTGCTCCGGCAGTCAATCGGAGGGATTCAAAGAATGGTAGTATTCACAGTTATCTTTTTTGTTCTTGCCGTGCTCTGCGCAGTAAAGGAGAGCAAAATCACCGGCACCTATAAAGCAAACAAAGTATATGGACGAATCACCGCCTACCTTTCCCTGGACTTTGTCCTGGTGGGCGTCATGTGCCTGATTTCCGTGTTCGTCCCGCCCCTGCAGGAGACCATCGGCATGGGGTTCCCGGGCAACCTGCTCATGGCTGTAGTCATGCTGGCCCTGGCGGCCCTGCTGTTCTGGAACGCCCTGCGCAAGTGCCCGCCTGCGCTGAAGAAAAAGTGTATTCCCAGCATGCTGATAAGCGGTATGGGCGTTACGCTGAAGCTGTGCGTCTTTTTCCTGCCCTTCGTGTGGAAGCTTTCTGGGGCCCCGGTTTCCGTTGTCTCAATCCCTGAGCTTGTGACAGACGCAAACGGCAACAGCTGCCGCGCCATGGTAAACGGAGATTTCATCGATATTACAAGGCCGGACGGCAGCGTTGTTTCCGTGCGCAAGGACTACATAGACGTTTCTTCCAGGCGAATCAACACCAGCACCGGCGAGCTTTTCCGCTTTTAAGCCCGCCGTTCCGCGGCTTCTGTCTTTGATGTAACAAACAGCCATTTCATGCTT
>DVMK01000261.1 GCA_018715025.1 Candidatus Caccousia avistercoris | reverse complement strand
TTTATAGAGCAGAGCCAAATCATCCGGCAGCGTAATGGCCCAACGTGCCCCCATGTTGTATGTCCCGTCATAAAATAGGCGGCGCGATGGGAGGAAACCGAACCTGCCCTCACAGGCACCCCCTAACTTTTACGGTATTACTATGAGAGTTCCTTTCTGGCTTTTTCCTTTCTTGTTCGCTGGCTAATATATGTTTGACAAACCTGCATAAACCTACACTGTTTTTCCTCTTTGCCGATTGCGCGCGCCCTGTAATTGTGGTAAGATAAAGATTCAGTACAGGGGATTTCCCTGGGACAGGGCTCCCCGCGCTGCTGCATAGAGAATCCGCCTGCTGTTTTGTCAGGCAGGCAGAGGAAAAGGGCGGGGAATCACATATTTCCGGATCCCCCGTCATAGAAGTGAAACAGCCTCCCCCGGTGCGGCCAGGGGACGCGCCGCATTCTATTGTGTAAAGGGGCAGATCATACGATGAAAAAGACGGTCCTTGTTCTGTTTGGAGGCTGTTCCTCCGAGCATGAAATTTCCAGGCTTTCCGCCGCCACCATGCTGCGGAACCTTTCCCGGGAAAAGTACGAGCCTGTCACGGTGGGGATTACAAAGAGCGGCAGGTGGTTTCTCACCTCCGCCACCCCGGAAGAGATAGAAAACGGACAGTGGGAAAACTGCCGCGGCAACCGCACCGCCTTCCTTTCCCCCGACCGCAGCGTCCGGGGCCTTGTGGTCATGGAGCAGGAGGGGACGCGGGTGCTGCCGGTGGACGTGGTGCTGCCCGCCCTGCACGGCAAAAACGGGGAGGACGGCACCGTGCAGGGGCTTCTGCAGCTTTCCGGCCTGCCCTTCGTGGGCTGCGCCGCCAGGGCCTCTGCCGTGTGCATGGACAAAGCCGTCACCCACACCCTGCTGACGGCCGCCAGGGTCAAGCAGGCCAACTACCTGTGGCTGTACGCCGTCAATTATGAGACGGGCGCGGAAAAGGTGAAAACCCGCGTGCGGGAACGGCTGGGCTACCCGGTGTTTGTAAAGCCCGCCAACGCGGGCTCCTCCGTAGGGGTCAGCAAAGTAACCCGGGAGGAGGACCTGGACGCCGCCATGGCCAAGGCCGCCCATGAGGACGACAAGATCCTCATCGAAGAGGCGATTGAAGGCCAGGAGGTAGAGTGCGCCGTTTTGGGCAACGACAAGCCGGAGGCCGCCCCCATGGTGGGGGAGATTGCCGCCTCTGCCGAATTTTACGACTATGACGACAAATACATCAGCGGCACCTCTCAGCTGTACCTGCCCGCCCACCTGGACCCGGAGGTGGCGGAGGAGATTCGCCGCACCGCCTGCCGCGCTTACCGCATGCTGGGCTGCCAGGGCCTGGCCCGGGTGGACTTCTTTGTGCGCGGCGGAAAAGAGGTCATTCTAAACGAGATCAACACCATGCCCGGGTTCACCGCCATCAGCATGTACCCCAAGCTGTGGGAAAGCTGCGGCGTAAGCTGCACCGCCCTGCTTGACCGGCTCATCGGCCTGGCCCTGGAGCGGTGAAAGGGGGAAGCGAACCATGGATTCCCGTCCCATAGGGGTGTTTGACTCCGGCCTGGGCGGCCTGACCGCCGTTCGCCAGCTGACGGCCAGCATGCCCGGGGAGCGCATTGTCTATTTCGGCGACACGGGCCGGGTGCCCTACGGTTCCCGCAGCCGGGAAACCATCCGCCGGTACGCCCGCCAGGATGCGGCCTTTCTGCTCTCTCAGGGGGTGAAGATGATCATCGCCGCCTGCGGCACGGTCAGCTCTGTGGCGGGGGATTTGGGGGAAAGCCTGCCGGTGCCCTTTCTGGGGGTGCTGCGGCCGACGGCGGAGGCGGCCGCCAGGGCCACCCGCACCGGGCGCATCGGGGTCATCGGCACCACCGCCACCATCCGCAGCGGCTCTTACCGCCGGGCGCTTTCCGCCATCGATCCCTCCCTGCAGGTGTTCGACCGGGACTGCCCCCTCTTTGTTCCGCTGGTGGAGAACGGCTTTTTTTCCGTGGAGGATCCCATCCCCCGGCTGACGGCGGAACGGTACCTGGCCCCCCTCCGGGAAACCGGGGTAGACACCCTCATTCTGGGCTGTACCCACTACCCTCTGCTGGAGCCGGTGGTGCAGCAGGTGATGGGGCGGAACGTGACGCTCATCGACTCCGGCCGGGAGACCGCCCTGGCCTGCCGCCGCTTTCTGGACGCCCAGGGCATGGGCTGCCCGGAACAGCAGGGGGGCTGCCGGTTCTATGTAAGCGACCGCACGGAAGGCTTCGCCGATATTGCCCAGATTTTGCTGGGCAGGCAGCTGGAAGGCGCGGTGGAGCATATTGATATAGAGAGCTATTAAAGAAAGGAAAGGGCCTGCCCGGCAGCCGGGCAGCCGCCTGAACAGGCAGGAGGTTCCAAATGGAGGAAAATTATCTCATATCCATTTTAGGCCGCCAGACGGTCAATGGGGAACAGGACGAGGTGGAGGTGACCACTCTTGGCCGCTACACCGAAAAGAACGGGAAAAAGTATATTGTATATAAGGAGTACGAGGATGCGGAGAATCCCCAGAAGGCCCGCACCTCCATTCTGAAGGTGGAGGGCGACCAGAAGGTGACGCTCATCCGATCCGGCGGGGACGCCACGCGGTTGATCCTGGAAAACGGCAAGCGCCACCTGTGCCGCTACGACACCGGCTTCGGCGCCCTGACGGTGGGGGTGTTCACCCAATCCCTCCATTCCGACCTGGGGGCCGCGGGCGGCCGTCTCTCTGTTCAGTACACGCTGGACGTGAACGCTTCCCTTGCCAGCACCAACGAAATCCATATTACCGTCAAGGAAGCAGGCCGCTCTGCCGCCCGGCAGCCGTAAGGCCAGGCCTTTGACCTTGGCGGAAGCATTCCCCATAGATTCGTGAAATGCGCCCCAGGGCGCGGAAAGGCGTGAAGAGAAAAGATGTCAAAACTGGTACAAAAAGCAACCACAGAACTGAAAGCAGCCCTGGAGGCCGCCCTGCGCGCCGCCATCCAGGACGGCAGCCTGCCGGAGGCGCCCCTGCCGCCCATCGCTCTGGAGGTGCCCGCAGACCATTCCCACGGGGACTGGGCCTGCAACGCAGCCATGGCGGGGGCCCGCTCCTTCCGCCTGCCGCCCCGAAAAATTGCAGAGGCCATTTCCTCTCACCTGGATTTGGGCTCCACTTACTTTGACCGGTGCGAGATCGCCGGCCCCGGCTTTCTGAATTTCTTCCTCAACCGCCGTTTCTACGCCGATGTTCTGGAGGATGTGGCCGCCCTGGGCGACAGCTATGGCCGCAGCGGTTACGGCAACGGGGAAAAAATCATGGTGGAATTCGTCTCTGCCAATCCCACCGGGCCCATGCACATGGGCAACGCCAGAGGCGGCGCCCTGGGCGACTGCCTGGCCGCCGTGCTGGATGCCGCCGGCTACGACGTATGGCGGGAATTTTATGTGAACGACGCCGGCAACCAGATCGAAAAATTCGGCCTTTCTCTGGAGGCCCGCTACCTGCAGTGCCTGAAGGGGGAGGATGCGGTGGAATTCCCCGCCGACGGCTACCAGGGGGACGATATTCGGGAGCATGCCCGGAATTACGCCAATGAGCACGGGGACGCCCTGCTGTCCCTCACAGAAGCAGAGCGCCGCAAGGCCCTGGTGGAGTACGCCCTGCCCAAGAATATTGCCAAGATGAAGAGCGACCTGGAAAAGTACCGGATCACATATGACCGGTGGTTTTTAGAGAGCGCCATCCACCAGGATGGGGAACTGCAGCAGGTGGTGGATATTTTGAAGGACAAGGGGCTCACCTATGAAAAGGAAGGCGCCCTCTGGTACAAGGCCACCCAATTCGGCGCGGAAAAGGACGAGGTGCTCATCCGCCAGAACGGCAATCCCACCTACTTCACCGCCGACATCGCCTACCACCGGAACAAATTCCAGAGGGGCTTCAGCCGCTGCATCGATATTTGGGGCGCCGACCATCACGGCCATGTGGCCCGTATGAAGGGCGCGATGGACGCCATCGGCCTGGACGGCTCCAAGCTGGACGTGGTGCTCATCCAGCTGGTGCGGCTCATGCAGGACGGCCAGGTGGTGCGCATGAGCAAGCGCACCGGCAAGGCCATCCAGCTGGCGGATTTGCTGGACGAGGTGCCGGTGGACGCCGCCCGCTTCCTCTTCAATATGCGGGAAGCCAATTCTCAGATGGATTTTGACCTGGACCTGGCCGTGCAGCAGGATTCCCAGAACCCGGTTTACTACGTACAGTACGCCCACGCCCGCATTTGCAGCCTGTTCAAGAAGCTGGCCCAGGAGGGCGTGACCCCCCGGCCCTGCACCCAAGAGGAGCTGGCTCTGCTGACGGCCCCCGAAGAGATTGAGCTTATGCGGCACATCGCTTCCTTCACCGACGAAATTGTGGCCGCCGCCAAAGACTACGACCCGGCCCGGATTACCCGCTATGTCATTACCCTGGCCAACCTGTTCCACAAATTCTACACCGCCTGCCGCATTGCCGGGGAGGAAGAAAGCCTGGCCCAGGCGCGGATGCAGCTGTGCAGCGCCGTTTCTACGGTGATCCGCAACGTCCTGCGCATGTTCAAGATCTCCGCGCCGGAATACATGTGATTCGCCGGGAAGGAGGCGGCCGCCGTGAAATTTCCCTTTGACCTTCCCTTCCTGCCGGAGGGCTGCTCCATTGCTCTGCTGGAGTCCTGCGGCATGAAGCCGGGGCAATGCGCCGAGGCCTGGGCCCTGGCGCACCCACAGCTTCTGCGGGAGCAAAGCGGGCAGTTTCTGCAGGCCGGGGCTTCCGCCCTGCTGGCCCCCACCTTCGGGGCCAACCGGGCGGCCCTGGCTCCCTTTGGGCTGGAAGGGCAGGCAGAGGCCCTGAACGCCGGGCTTATGGCCCTGACGAAGGAATGCGCCGGCAAGCTTCCCGCAGGCGGCCGGGTAGGGCCTTCCGGCCTGTTTCCCCCGCCTGCCGGCGAGGCGGATTTCGACGCCATCTACCATGGATACCGGGAGCAGGTGCGGGCGCTGGCCAGGGCGGGGGCCGGCTTCCTTCTGGTGGAGGGGCAGCATTCCCTGGCGGACATGCGGGCCGCCCTGCTGGCGGCCCGTTCCTCCGGACTGCCGGCTCTTGTCTCCCTGACAGTGGACGAGGCCGGCCGTACGCTTTCCGGGGCGGCGCTGCTGCCCTGCCTGATTACCCTGCAGGCCATGGGAGCCGTGGCGGTAGGGCTGGACCGGGCCCCCCTCCCGGTGATGGAGGAGCTGCTGGAAGAAGCGGCCCCCCACGCCTGCGTTCCCCTGATTGCCAGGCCTTCTCCAACACCCGGCGCTGCGCCGGAGGAATTTGCCGCCGGCGTTCAGAGGCTGGCCGCTGCCGGCGCCCTGGTGCTGGGGGCCGCCTCCGGTTCTGCGCCCGCGTACACCGCGGCCCTGCGGGCTGCCTGCCCTACCCCCGCCCCCCTTCCGGAAAAGGGGGACTGCTGGGCCGCCGCCTCCGAGCAGGAAGCCTTCTTCCTGGGGGACGACATCCGCTTCAGCGAGCCGGTGCCCTGCTCCCCCGGCCTGGCGGAGGACCTCATTGCTCTGGAGGACGGCCACGCCAACGTTGCCCTGGTAGAGCTGGAAACCGTGGACGACGCTTTCCTTCTGGCAGAGCAGGGCCCCCAGGCACGCCTTCCCATTGCCATCCATTCCCACAGCCTGCCCGTGCTGGAGGCCGCCCTCCGCTACTTCCAGGGGCGGCTCATCCTCGACAGCGAAAGCCCCTTTGAAGAGGAAGAGCTCACCCCCCTGTCTGTGAAATACGGCGCTATTTTATATTAAGATCGGGAAAGACCTCCCCCTGCGCTGCTGCAAACGCAGCCAGAGGGAGGTCTTTTTGCCGCTGAAAATGGAAAGAACGGCAGACGGTTGGGGGAGGAGCTTACCTGCAATTGTCTGTTCTGACCTGAAAACGGAATTTTCTGGCCTGGGGTAAATAGTAGGGAACCTGCGTTTCCCAATTCCCCGAGTGGAGAATGTAGCCCTCCAGAGTATCCGGATCGAACCATTTTAGGGGAAGGCGCGGCGTGTACGGGCATGCTTCACGCTTGTACCAAGGAAGCGCAGGCCCGGTAAGAGCCTGCGCTTCCTGTGCTTTTTTATTCCTGCCGGATCTGGTACTCCTTCAGCAGGGCCAGCAGCTTTCCGCTGGCCCTGGCGGTGATGCGAAGCCCCTCCGCCACATATTCCTCCTGCTCCACCATGCCCTCCCGCCGTACCTGGGCGGCGATTCCCGCCTGGGAGAAGGGGAGAAGAGCGGTGACGAGCTCCGCCTTTTCGGGCAGGGCGTCCTCCACGGCCTGCAGAAGCTGGGGGATCCCTTCGCCGGTTTTGGCGCTGATGCGCACCGCCCCGCCGATCATGGGTACGCCGGAAAGGCCGGGGCAGAGGTCGCACTTGTTCATTACCGGAATGACGGGCCTGTCGACGCAGCCCAGCTCGGCCAGCAGCCGGGAGGTTACTTCCAGATGTGTGCGGGCTTCCCGGCTGGAAGCGTCGCACACGTTCAAAATCACGTCCGCTGTGGCGGCCTGCTCCAGGGTGGAGTGAAAGGCCTGCACCAGCTGGTGGGGCAGGCGGCGCACCAGCCCCACCGTGTCAATGAGCATGACGGTCTCCCCGTGGGGCAGCTTCAGCGCCCGGGCGGTGGGGTCCAGGGTGGCAAAGAGCATATCCTCTGCCAGAACACCGGCCTGGGTCAGTTGGTTCATCAGGGTGCTTTTCCCTGCGTTGGTGTAGCCTACCAGGGCCACCGTCACCACGCCGTCCTTCTTCCGGCGGCGGTTCAGCTGCCCCCGGCGGCGCTCCACCTCGGCCAGCTGCCCTTTCAGGGACTCGATTTTCCGGCGGATATGCCGCCGGTCCGTTTCCAGCTTTGTCTCGCCGGGGCCGCGGGTGCCTATGCCGCCCCCCAGGCGGGAAAGCTGGGTCCCCCGGCCGGTAAGGCGGGGCAGCATGTATTTCAGCTGGGCCAGCTCTACCTGAAGGCGGCCTTCCCGGCTCTGCGCCCGGGCCGCGAAAATGTCAAGAATCAGCATAGTGCGGTCCACCGTCCGCACCTGGGCAATCTCTTCAATGTTCCGGATTTGCGTGGGAGAGAGCTCGCAGTCGAAAATCAGCAGATCGATCTCATATTTCCCGCAGTCCTCCCGAATCTCCTCCATCATGCCGGAGCCCACGTAGGTGGCCGCGTCGGGGGCCGGGCGCTTTTGGGTGACCGCGCCGAAGGGCTCGGCCCCTGCGCTGCGGGTGAGCTCGTACAGCTCTGCCAGTGACGCCTCCGCGTCAAATTCGCCGGTGTCTACAGAAACCAGCAGGGCGCGCTCCCGGCGCTCCTCCAAATCCTTTATCTCTATCATTTCATCCCCTCCTGCTCGCAGCCAGGTCTGCCCCGGGGATTTGCAGCCCGCTCCGCCGCCCCGAGGTATGTTCTATTATAGCGAATCCTGGGGAAAAATACAAATTTTGCTGTTCCCATTTTTTTCCACCTCCGCAAAATTAAAAGTTTGTTCAAAAAATCTCCTTCTTTTTGCTGCACAATAGAAGGGCAGACATATTTTTCCCAGGCGTTGGGAGAATACAATTGGAATACCATGGAATGGAGGATGAAAGAAATGAATGGAAAACAAAAATGCCTGGCCGTCCTGCTGGCGGCGGGCTTTCTCGCCGTTCAGTGCGCTGCCCCCTTGCCGGCCGGCAGCCCGCTGGCCCCTGTTTCGGCTTCGGCCTTCACCGCCTGGTCCATCCAGGAAATTTCTTCCGTAGAGCTGGCCCCGGGCCTGACCCAGCGGCAGTTCAGCTACACCATTAACGGGAACACCACCCAGTGCTTTGAATATTCCCTGGACCCAAAGGACGACCGGGTTTCCCTGCGGGTGACCATGCCCGGGGACGGCACCGATTACGGCCTTGACACCGTGCGCGACATGGCCAACAGCGCCATCGTGAACGGGAAAGACGTGGTGGCCGCCGTAAACGGCGACATGTACAACATGAGCACCGGCGAGCCCTGGGGAGTAGTGTACCAGGACGGCAAGCTGGTGCACAATTACAACGCAGCCGGGCGTAACTGGCTTTTTGTCGGCTTTACCAAGGACGGCGAGCTGGTGTACGGCGACCAGAGTGTGTATGAGCAGACCTGGCCCCAGCTTGACCAGGCTCTGGGCCTGCACAGCGTGCTGGCAGAGGGCGGACGCAACGTGTGCACCGACACCTCTTCCACCCGGGCGCCCCGCACCGCTGTAGGCCTGCGGGCAGACGGCACCGTGTTTTTCCTGGTGGCGGACGGCCGGCAGTCCAGCTCCGGCGGGCTGAGCCTTTCCGAGCTGGCGGACCTGATGATCAAGGAGGGCGCCCAGTGGGCCGGGAACCTGGACGGCGGCGGCGGCAGCACGGCGGTTTCCCGCCTTCCGGGAGAGACGAAGCTGACAGTGCGGAACAGCCCTTCCGACGGGAGCGAGCGGAACGTGGCCAACAGCATTGTATTTTTGACCTCCGGTTCCCCCAGCAGCCAGGTGGTGCAGGCCGCTAAGGAATCTTTGTATGGCACGGTAAAGTCCGACACCACCCTGCCGGTTACCATCCGCCAGGGGGAATCCTACCAGTTCCGCATGACGCTGGTGGAGGGCAGCAATCCCCCCGTCTGCTACACAGACAACACGTCGGCCTTCACCGTGACCTACACGGGGAACCAGGGCCGGGATTACTTCTATAAGGTGACTGCCACCGGCGCGCCGGGGGCTTCCGGTGAAATTTACACCAAGGTACCAAATATGGAGGGCGTGCGCCAGTGCACCGTGGTGGTGGGCTGAGTTCACTTTGGCACGAAAAAACCGCCGGTCTGCTGCCGGCGGTTTTTGTATGGCTTGGGAGGAGTATTGTGCAGTATTTGAAGAAAAGAGAGCCACAGCAAAGCTGCGACACACATGCGGTCGCGATAAAGAAATAAGATGTATCCCGAACAACAATCCATCCGAACGACTCGGAAACGGCGGCATCTTCAGGACAACCAAAAGGCAGCCTATTCTTCACAGAACAGGCTGCCTTCCCTATCCTAATACAATACAGGGCCAGGCACCGGGCCGTTTTTCCCCGGCTGGCAGGAAAGAGCGGCAGGAGCGAGGCTTATTTTTCCAGCAGGTAGTAATAACATGCGCTTTTAAAGAAAATGGGGATCTGTTCTTTCTTTCTGCTGCGGTGGCGCGGGTTTTCTGCCAGGGAACTGAAAAACTCTTCCCGGTAATCAATCTGCAGGCAGCAGGACTGGAAAAACCGAATCCGGTCCGTGAGCCGGGTTCTCAGCATGCACAGGTGGATTCCG
The DNA here is from genome assembly GCA_018715025.1 of Candidatus Caccousia avistercoris. Taxonomy (GTDB): domain Bacteria; phylum Bacillota; class Clostridia; order Oscillospirales; family Acutalibacteraceae; genus Caccousia; species Caccousia avistercoris. The sequence continues at coordinate 5,611 of DVMK01000261.1, read as the reverse complement.
TCTTCCGCCTTGTCCTGCCGTATGATGGCACACCGCCCGTCACTCTGCTCCCCCTGGAAGCCCCAGGAAAACCCATAGAAGTCCTCTGTGCCCAGGTACTCAAACGAGGGCTTTTCTTCCCCGTCTATGTAAATTTCGTCGTTTCCCTCGCAGATATAATCCCCATTGCGGCAGAGGGGATGCCCGGTTTCTATCTGCAGCCAGTGGGCCACCAGCATACCGTCCCCCCGGGCGTCCATAAGCCGCAGAAGATCCTCGGGGAGCTGGGCCTGCTGGTCCCTGTACTGCACATGCAAATACCCAAGCTGTTTGTCCCACGCGGCCAGCTCTTCCACCTGGAAAGTCATGTAGCCGAACAGCCTGCGCTCTGAACGGTTTTCCACTTCTATGCGGATATGGCGCTCAAACGGGAGCAGAAGGTAAAAATTGTGGGAATCCCTCGTCTTTGAAAAATATTGGGTGGCATAGGGCTTGCAGCGGCAGTCCACATCGCCCAGAAAGTCCATCAGCGGCATATCCACCGCCGGTTCCTGCGACCCATTGTAAAAAATCCTGATCCACATGGCCCGCCCAGCATAGAGGGAGCTTTCTCCGCTTCCTTCCCATTCATAGTAAGCGGTGGCATGGATGTTTACCACAACAGCCGGGCCGTCCTGCTCCAGAACGGTCAGCTTCGCATGCGGGGTAAACTCCTGCATGTCGGGGTATTTGTCCAGGTTCCACGACACGTTGACAAGGCGGGAACGTCCCCCCGACACCATGGCTGTGCTATAGTTCTGCAACATCGTCTCTTCCTTTCTTTCAGCCTTTTGCACTTTCAGGTCAAAGGCGCCGCCTTACAGGTTCAGCCACAGGGGCAGAAGGGCGGCCTTTGTTTTCTGGTAGCGCTCATATTTTCTTTGGTAAACGGCGGTGTTCCGGCTGTTTGGCTGCACATATTCCCCCTGCGGCGCCATACCGGAAACAGCGCTTGGAAAATCCGGGTATATCCCCGCCGCGACAGCCCCCGCCATTGCGCAGCCCAAAGCGCCCGGTTCCTTCAAAGCCATGGTTTTCACCGGCAGGCCCAGCACATCGGCAAACATCTGCACCCATACGCTGGAGTTTGCCGCGCCGCCGGAAAGATGAACGCCTTCCGGCCTGGAACGGCAGGCCAGAAGCCTGTCGATGTGTTCCCGGTGACCGAACACAATCCCTTCAAAAACTGCGCGGACCATATCCGCCTTCCCATGGCGCGCCGTAAAGCCTGCAAAAACAGCGTTGGCCTGGGGCGCATCCGGCGCGCCGAACAGGTAAGGGAAGAACAAGGGGGCGTCCTCCGCCAGAGGGGTTTCTTCCACCATGCTGTCCAAAAGGCTGTAAATGCTTTTCCCTTCCTGTTCCGCTTTTTCCCTGTCGCAGCTTAAAACAGTCTGCGCCAGCCATTCCAGATTTCCCGCAGAGGTAGGGCTGCTTTCTTCTGCCAAATAATACCCCGGCAGGCAGAACAGAGAATTCATTGCGATTTTATGTTCCCCCACAGGCTGCTTCGACACATATTCGTTGATGCTCCACGTTCCGGCAATCACGCACAGATTCCGCCCGTCGGTGACTCCGCTTGCCAGCGCGCAGGCGTCAATGTCAAACATTCCTCCCGCCACGGGGGTTCCCCTGGCAAGCCCGGTGACAGCGGCAGCTTCCTCTGTTATGACGCCGCAGACCTCCGACGGCCCGGCCAGGCGGGGGAGGCAGGGCAGCATCTCCGGTATGCCGTACAGTTCCAGAAGCTCCCTGCTGAAGTCTCCTGTCCGAAGATCCATCAGTCCGGTGCCGGAATAGTCCGTCCACTCCGCTCTTGCCTCACCTGTCATGCGGAACCGGATATAATCCTTCATCTCAAAGACCCACTGTATCCTCCCATACGCCTCCGGCTCCCGGTCCTTCAGCCATGCCAGCAGGGCGCAGGGCTGGGAAACCAGCAGCTTCTGCAGCGTATATGGATACGCACGCCCGGCCGTCCCGTCCTGATTCCATTTTGCCACATATTCCTGGGCGCGGGTGTCTGTGGACACAATCCCGGGCCGCACCGGCTTATGGTCCCGCCCCCAGAGGTACATCCCTTTTCCATGGCCCGTACAGGCCACGGCCGCAATCTGCCCCGGCAGCACCCCGGACTCCTGAACCGCACGGCGGATTACCCCTGCCGTGTCCCGCCACAGCTGCTCCATATCCCGTTCTGCGAAACCGGCCTGCGGCGTCTCCAGGGCATAGGCGTACCCTGCCCTTCCCAGCATCCTGCCCCTGGCGTCGAACACGGCGGCTTTGACCATTGTTCCTCCATTGTCAACGCCCACCAGGTATTGCTCCATACCTCTCCCTCCCCTGCTCACGGAAGATATTTCCTCAGGTAGCTGCCGGACTCCCGCAGCGTCTCTTTCCAGCCGGCGCTTCCGTCATACCAGAATTCGGCGGTGAACATAGACACGTCCATGGAGCGCAGCACCTGGCCAACCAGCGCAAAGTCCACCCTGCCCTCCCCAAACTTCAGGTTCCGGTACACCCCGGGAACCGTTTCCTTCAGGTGCGCCGCCGCAATGTGGCCCTTCCCTCTGCGCAGATCCTTCCCTACGTCTTCCACTGCGTTTGTAATGTTCCCTACGTCAGGGTATACCTGCAGATAGGGGCTCTGGATGGTTTCCACGTAATACATCGCTTTCTCCACCGTATTCAGAAAGCTGTTTTCCATCGTCTCCAGCGCCAGAATTACCCCGCAGGAGGAAGCCATCTTCACACTCTTGTACAGGTTCTGCAGAAAACGCTCCCGGGTGCCCGGCGTTGTCTCTTCCCCGTAGTACACATCATACCCGGCCAATTGGATGATCCGGATTCCCATGTCGTAGGCCAGCTGCAGCGCTTTCCTCATAATTTCCATTCCGCGGGCCTCCGTCTCTTTCACGGCGCTTCCCAGCGGGTACTTTCGGTGGCCGCTCAGGCACATGGTATTGATCGGCAGTTCCATCTCCCGGCTCAGCCTCATAAGACGCCTTCGCTCCCCGCTGTCCCACTCCAGCCGCGCCAGCCGTCCATCCGTTTCGTCAATGCTCATCTCCAGCGCGTCGAAACCTGCTTCCCGGCCTGCCCTCAGCTTTTCCTCCCAGCTCAGCCCTTCCGGCATCGCTTTTTCATAGATTCCCAGCCTGTATTCTTTCATCTCTCGCTGCCTCCTTTTCCTGTTTTATGCATTTGGCAGCGCCTGTTCTCTCCCCCGGGCCGGCGTTTTCCCTTGGCCCGCCGAAGGCAGCTCCCCTTCCAAGCAGAAAAGAAGGCGCGCTGTATTTTTGTGTTATGCTTTGAATTCCTGGAAAATGCTGTGATGAAATTCCTTCAGCAAAGCGCCCAGTTTGAGGTAATACTTTTCATAATACCGGTCGTAATACTCCGTTTTTTGCGGGTGATAGACCGCCGCCCCGCGGGCTGTCTTTTGAAAAGCCGCCCCTGCGTCGGGGTAACACCCGCAGCCGACGCCGGCCAACAGCGCCGTCCCCTGAAGGGTAGTTTCCACATTGTCAGGGACAATCAGCGTTTTCCCGCTGATATCCGCCTTGTTCTGCATCCAAAATGTATTCTTTGCCGCGCCGCCGCACACAATGATTTGATCCACGCTCCGCCCCGATATTTTCTCGTAGGCGGCCAGCATCTCCCGGAACTGGTAGTTAAGCCCTTCAAACACAGCGCGGCACAGCGCTCCAAGGGAAGTATTTCCGTCAAGCCCCACAAACGCGCCCATGGCTTTGGGGTCTATGGAAGGGCAGCCCTTCCCCATGAGGGTGGGCAGGAAGAAGACGCCGCTTTTCACAGGATCGGCGCTCTGCGCCATTTGTATCATATCATCCCACAGCGCATCGCTGCCGCCGCCCGAACGGCAGACCACCTGGTTTTTGAACCATTCCAGCACCGAAGAGGAAACCACGTCTGCAAAAATGGCATACCGGCCCGGCAGAACGTGGCTTTCAAATTTGAAGCCGTTCTCTTGAACCTTCCCGGTGAAGTCTTCCATGCCGGCACAGGCGTAAAGCATTTCCCAAGAACCTGTAATGTCAAAAATCTGCCCCGGCTCCAGCACCCCTGCGGCCACGGCGGCGCAGGAGTAGTCGTGCCCCCCCAGCACCACCATGGCGCCGGGGGAAATGCCCGTTTCTTTTGCCGTTTCTTCAGAAACAGTGCCAATGCAGCTTCCGCTCGCCCGGATATCCGGCAGGATTTCTTCCTTCACACCGGCGGCTTCCAGCAGCTCTTTCGACCAGGCCCTTGTTCTCTGGTCGAGCAGCGAGGTGCAGGAAGCCATGGAGTAATCGGTAACGACGCATCCGCTCAGCTTGTAATTGATATAATCTTCGATTTGAAGCCATTTCCAGGTTTGCCCGTAAAGCTCCGGCTTATGCTCCCGGAACCAAAGGATTCGGTACAGGGTATCAATGGCCATGGGCTGTTTGCCTGAAATTTGAAAAATCTTGTCTGTTCCAAGTTTTTGGCTCCAATATTCCATGGTAGACGCCGTGCGGCTGCATTTCCATGAAATAAACGGGTACAGCCAGTTCCCCTCCTGGTCCAGAGGAAGGCCGTCCATCCCCATGCCCGTAACAGCCACGGCGGCCACAGGGCCTGCGGAAGAACTGTTTTTGACGCATTCCCTCATGCATTGCTTGACCTTCCCCCACAGCTCCTCCGGATCCCAAAACAGCCACGATTCGTGTTCCGGGTCCATTTGCCGGGGAATATTGGGAACGGTATGGGAAGCAATTTCGGTCCCCTGCTCGGTAAACACGGCCGCCTTGATATTTGTCGAACCAACATCGATGCCCATTAACAACCTATTCATCATACAAGCTCATACCCTCCCGTTTTGTAAAAATGCGGTTCTCTCCACCGGCCCGCCCTCAAGCCAAGCTTCTTCTCAGGCCGTCGCAGCTTTTCTGCTGTATTCCTTTAAAAGAGAAATGTAGGTAAGGTAATTTTTCAGCGATACGTCGGGGGGCACCTGGTGATCCACGCAGGGGATGTATCCCCCCGCCTTCATCACCGGGAAGATCCGTTCAAATTCTTTCCGCATGGCCTCTTCCCCAAGGTGCATAATGGTTTTGTCGTAGCCCCCCATCATCAAAAAGTCCGGGTGTTCCCGCCGGATTTCGCCGATATCGACGCCGGATTGACGTTCCAAGGGCAGAATTCCGTCCACGCCGCAGCCAATCAGCCAGTCAATCAGCTGCCCCACCTGCCCGTCGGAATCCACGAAGACCTTCACCCCGTATTCTTTGATGGCCGGGATCAATTTCAAATAATAGGGCCTGATGAATTCGTCGAACTGTTCCTTTGAAATCATGGGCCCATGGTTATACGACATATCCTCGGCAATGGTGATGAAATCGGGCGTGTAGATGCTGCAGGTGTCATGGATGAGGGAAAGGTTGTATTCCAGCAAATCCTGATTCATTTGATGCATGAGCTCTGGTTCGTCATAGAAGGCGTACAGGTGGCCCTCTATGCCGAAAAGCTCCCTTGGAAACCAGAAAAAGCCGTCGATCCCCACCCACGAAATGAGTCCGGACTCCTCCTGCTGTTCCTTCATCCAAAG
>DVMK01000260.1 GCA_018715025.1 Candidatus Caccousia avistercoris | reverse complement strand
TGTGCTGCAGCTCTGCCGGGAAGAATTGGTGCTGGTTCCCTTCAGCAGAATCACCGCCGGGCTGAAAAGGGAAGTGGCTCTGCAGATTCCGTACTCCCGCATCCGGTCGGTTGATGTGACGGAGGATATGCTGAACAAGCAGATTGCCATTACAACAGACACAGACGTGATCCGTCTGACGGCGCAGCAGAAGGAGCTGAGCGAGTTTCGCTCCACGGGAATGCTGGCGTTTTACAGCAACGGCCTGAAAATGGCAAATTGGCACCAGGAGAATCTGGACGGCACGCTGGAAGCGCTGAAAAGCCTGGGGAAATCATAACGGCGCTGTCAGGCCGCCGCGATCCGATTATTCCCGCCGGGCGGTTCATGCGGCTTTACAGGGCAGAAGCAGGGGAGGCAGCGTTTTTCGCTGCCTCCCCTTTCCCATGCTGCAGAAAGCTCCTTTACAGCGTGAAGCGGAACGCCACGCCGGTTTTGGTGTTGGCCGCGGAACACCGGCCGCCGTGAAGCTCTACAATGCTTTTGGCAATGGCCAGCCCCAGGCCGGTGCCGCCGCCGCTGCTGCGGGCGCTGTCCTCCCGGTAGAAGGTGTCCCACACCTTTTCCAGGGCCTCCTGAGAGAGGGGAGGCCCCTCGTTTTCTATGGTGAAGGTGACGCCGTTCCCCCGGCGGGTGCTCAGCTGTATGATTTCCACCTGAATGGCGCCGCCCGGCGGCGTGTATTTCACCGCGTTGGAGGCGAAATTTTCCACCACCTGGCGGATGCGGCCCTCGTCGGCGTTTACCTGGCATTCCCCGGTGAAGCGGTACTGGATGTGCAGGCCTTTTTCCCTGGCGGAAAGGGCGAGCTTCTCAAAAACCTCTTCGGTCATCCTGGCCAGGGAAAACTCGCTGCGGGCCAGCTTTACCCGCCCGGCCTCCAGGCGGGAGAGATCCAGCATTTCCAGCACCATGCCGTCCATGCGCTCCGTCTCAGACAGAATGACTTCCAGGTATTTCTCCCGCTTTTCCTCCGCAATGTGCTCCTGCAGCCCTTCCGCGTAGCTGTGGATGACAGCCAGGGGCGTTTTCAGCTCGTGGGCAATGGCAGAGGTCATCTGCCGCCGGTTCTGTTCCGCTGTTTTGGCGTAGTCCAGGGCGGCGGAAAGGCGGGTGAGCTCATCCTGCCCGGCCCGGATTTTTTCCCGATGGGTTTCGTACAGGCCGTACAGCTGCCAGGCGTCCTGCCATTTTTTCGCGTCGTCCTCCTGGGGCGGAATCCGAACCCAGTCCTGCTCCATACCGCTGCACACCTTGTGAAGGGGGAGCAGAAGGCGGCGCTTCACAGCCCTGCGCACCAGCAGCACGCCCAGGGCGGCCACAGCCAGGGTGAGGGGGTACAGGGGCAGCAGGAACCGCAGGGCGGCCTTCAGCGGGCTCACCTCTATCGCCGTTGCCAGCCGGTATTCCGGCTGCTGGAACGCGCTGTCCTCCGGGGAGTAGAGGAAATGAAACTCTATCAGCAGAATACGGTCCAGCCGCTGGATATTGGGAATCTGCTCCCAATCCTCCGAGGGAAAGGGGCCCTGGGCCAGCAGCAGCGCCCGCAGATTCTCGTACCGCTCCCCCTGCCAGGAGACGGGGGCCTGGTTTTCGCAGCGGGAAAAATGCGGCCCCGTCAGGTACAGGGTGACGGCGTCCTCCTGCGCGCCGCCCTGGTCAAAGAGGGTGTGCCAGGGCACGTCCCCCTGTTCCAGCACCTCCCGGATGGAATAGCGGGAAGCGCCGGTGGCCTCGTCAATGGCAGAGGGGGGAAGCGTCAGCTGGGCGGACATGTACTCCGTCAACCCAATATACTCGATTTTGGAGGGGACCATCTCCGTCCCTTCCAGAACGCCTGTGATGCGCATCACCTCGCAGGTGAAGGAATTCATTTCCTCACACAGGGCGCGCTCCTCTGGGGGAAGGGCTTCCACATCCACGCTGACAAAGGCCTCCCCTTCCTCCTGCCCGGCGTCCCATTGGGCCTGCGTCACATAGGTGCCGTAAATGGCGCTGCCGCTTGTTTTCAGCAGCGTCCCGTCCCCGCTGTACACCGCCACCGCCGTCTGGCGGGGAACGGACTGGCTTTCCAGCAGGCGGAAGCCGTCGGGGAGGGCGGCAGGGAAAAAAGACTGGCTGCTCGCGTAGGCAACGGCGTCGCAGAGGGAAAACTGGCGCGCCGCCTCGCCGCCGGCTTCGTCCACCTGATCCAGCCGGCTGGCCTGGGCGGTGTTCCGGGCGAAGGAAAGGCTGGTTTCCAGCAGAAGCTGGAAATAAATCTGCCCGCAGGCCAGGGTCATGCAGGCCATGGCGGCAAGCCACAGGGCCAGGGCTGCCGCGGCCATGCGCAGGGTGAGGGCCCCCAGAGCGGCGGGGCGCTTTTTTTCCATACGGTTTCTTTGTTTCACGGCGCTACACCTCCAGTTTGTAACCCGCCTTAATCACCGTCTTGATGCAGGCGGCATGGCTGCCCAGCTTTTCCCGCAGCCGCTTGATGTGGGTGTCTACGGCGCGCACGTCCCCGTCGTAGTCGTAGCCCCAGCATTTCACCAGCAGCTGTTCCCGGGAAAGAATGGCGTTCCGGTTGTGCATCAGGCACAGGAGGAGGGCGTACTCCTTGGGGGTGAGGAAAATTTCCTGCCTGCCCAGGAACACCCGGCGGGCGGCCAAATCCACGCGGATGTTCCCGGCCTGGAGCAGCCCGCCCTGCAGCACGCTGCCCCGGCTGCGGCGAATGAGGGCTTCGGTTTTGGCATACAGCACAGAAAGGGAAAAGGGCTTCGTCACATAGTCGTCGGCCCCCAGGGCAAAGCCGTGCAGCTTATCCTCCTCGTCAGAGAGGGCGGTGAGAAAAATCACCGGCACGGCGCTTTCCCGCCGAAGGGCCCGGCACACGGAAAAGCCGTCCAGCCCGGGCATCATCACGTCCAGCAGAACAGCGTCAAACTGGCCGCCCTCCGCCTGCGCCAGGGCTGCTTCCCCGTCCGGGGCGGGGGTGGGCAGGTCGCCCCGGCTGCGGAAATAATCGCACAGCACCTCGCACAGCTTGGGTTCGTCCTCCACAATCAGCACCCGGTACTCCATTTCTCTTCCTCCTCGTGTCTTTGGCTTTATTCTACTGGCCGCGTTTGTACTTCCTGTGTCAATTTGGAGTTTGGCAAAAAGAAATCCGATTTCCCCGCCCTGAAGCTCCTGATAAAAAAAGCGCCCTCCCGGACGCTTTTTCAAAGATTCCTTTCGGCGGCTGCCCGGCTTAGCTGCGCAGGGTTGCACGCAGGCGGTCGGGCTTCAGAAGGAGAAGAAGCGCATCCTCCGGGGAGGTTACCACCACATCCGCGTGGGACAAAAGCGCCGCGCACACGCCCTCTTTCTCTATCACAGCGATGGCCAGCGCCGATGCGTCGAACATGGGAATGTCGTTGAAGCCGTTTCCCACCGCTGCCACGCCCTTCCCCAGGCTGCGGACAATCTCTTCCTTGCACGGGGCGGCGTTTTCTCTGGGGAAGGTTTTGACGCAGACGGGCAGATCCCGGCATTGCTCCTGTACGGTGCCGTAAGTGTCCGCGGTGAGCACATAGACGGGCACCAGCTTCCCCAGCTGCCGGATGCAGGGGATCGCCGCCTCCAGCAGCGCCCCGGCCCCGCAGAGCGGAAAAAACCTGCGCCCGGGCGCTTCCGCCTACTATTTTACCATTCCGGATTCCCTTGCACAAGCCTTCGCGCTCTCTTTCCGGCATAGGGCCGGGAAAAGCGCGAATTTTTTTCTGGGGGTCGGCAATTCTGTGCATTCCCTCAGAACTTCCGCGCGGCCGGGTTGATTATTAATATGTGAAAAATATTCACATATTATATTCGCTATCAGGCCGGATGAACCGCAGGACACAGGAGAGCATTATTGCAGGAAACTATATGATTTTTGCTTTCAAAAAGCGACAGGATCATACAGACAGAAGATAGTATGATAGCGCTGGAGCAAAATAGAAATGTGAATATTCTTCACATTAACGACAAATCTGCGAGGGCTGGCTGCGGTGAGAACCCGGAGGAAAGCGCAAAAAAACCGTTACCTTGCGGAAGAAGCCCATTCGCAAAATAACGGTTCAGAAGTATGGCAGGCACGCCGCCTGCCGGCGCCGGTGTCATTTTTAGGATAATAGCATGATGTAATTTGTCGGAATCGGTTCAGTAAAAGGGGAAGTGCTTGAGCCGGCGGATCAGCAGGCGGTAAACCGGTCAAAACCAGCCGCTAGGTCAGAACGGTAATCCTCCGCGATGCTGGGAAGGGTTTCGGCGGTCACACTTCCCTCCTGCAGCAGCTGGACGAAGCGGCAGGCTTTTTGGAAGTTTTCTTTTCCGCCGGGCAGCAAAGGCTCCTGCACGATCTGTACAACGCTTTCTTGAATTTCAGCCTTGTACCCGGAACGGTCGTCCCCTGTAACAAAGTACTTC
>DVMK01000259.1 GCA_018715025.1 Candidatus Caccousia avistercoris | reverse complement strand
CAGCATGATCAACAATTATGTGAAGGCAGGGGTTCTGCCCCGCCCGGAAAAGAAGAAATATTCCCGCGAGCATTTGGCCATGCTCACCATGATCTGCATGCTGAAATCCACGCTCTCCATTCCGGATATTTCCGCCCTCATGCACGCTTTGCTGGAAGAAAGTTCAGAAGAAGAGATGTACGGCCGCTTCTGCGAGGGCCAGCGGGAAGCCCTGGAGGAGGTGTGCGGCCGGGTGCGGGAGAAGGCCCCCCAGGGTAAGCAGGAGCTGGCCCGCCTGGCCGCGCAGCTTTCCATTGAAGCGGCGGCCAGGCGCACCGCCGCAGAACGGATTTTAAGCGAGCTGGCCAGGCGGAAGGAGGACGAGGAGCCCAACGGGTAAGTCTACTGCGGGCCGGGGGTATCCTCCTGGCCTACCCGCACCGTCTTCACCTCCGCCTGCAGCTGAAATTCCGCCTGTGCGGCAAGTTCTGGCCAGCGGCTGCCGTTGGCCTTCCAATAATCCGGTTCCTTCCGGTGCAGAAGCCGGCAGAACTGAAACACGTCGGCCCTGTTTTCTTTGAGGCACTTGTCCAGCGCGGACTGTGCCTCTTTTTTGATCCGTTCCTCCAAGGCGCTCTCCATGCTCTCGTAATATTCTTCTCCGTACGTCCTGCCCAGGCCGCCGTCCAGCGAACCGACGTCAGCCTCGCAGGAAATTTTGATCAGAAACCGGGGAACCTCCTCCGCAAGGGAAGCCTGCGTCTCTGTGCGGAAATTCCGCAAATCCGCCGTAAGGCGAACGCCCCCCGGAAGCTCCACCGTTTCAAACCCCTTCGTCATTTTTCCGGCGATCATCAGCAGCCCCCGGGTTTCAAAATCGTCCAGAGTATCCAGCAGAACGCCCTCCCGCGTGAAAACGGCTGTTCCCCCCACGGCAATTTCTTTTTCCGAAACGCTTACTACAGGAAGGTACGGGCTTCCCCCCACGCAGGAGCTTTGGTTGGCGAAGTCGGCCAGGGTGACGCTTGCCACGTGGGTGTTGAACCAGCTGGAATCCAGAATCTCTTCCAAACCTCTTGCTGAAAGCACCTGACCCTCCCGCTCCGCCGTAAGAACATCCTCCGCCCTCCCCTCTGCCACCAGAAGCCTCGCATTGGCCCGAACCTCGGCGTTTCGCGTGAAGAAATCCAGCGCTTCGCCCAGCCCGTCCTCCGCGCAGGAGCGGCCGAACACCAGAATCAGGTTGTGGCCGTAAATGGGCCGCTTCCCGGTCTGCTCTGTTACCACAGAGAGGGCCTCCAGCACGGAGGGGCCCCTCATCTGGTACACGGACACCTGTCGATCTTCCCCGTCCGCCGTTTTGGCGGACTGAAGCGTTACCAGGTACTCCCCCTCCTGGTAATCCACGCCTATTCCCTCCACCAGAAGCCGGTCGTTCAGCTGAACTTGTGTCTGGCACCCGGAGACGAAGGGAAGGAGGGCGCAGCAGAGCAGAAGCGCCGCCGCCTTTTTCCCCCGGCCGGGCTTCCTCTGAAAGCGTTCCCGCAGCAGCAAGGCAAGGGGAACGGCTGCCGTGCAAACCAGCGTCAGCGGCAGAAACAGCGAAAGGCCGAAGAATAAGTCCTGCAGCTGCCGGAAGGCGCAGACAGCCATGGAAACACCCGCTACCACAACACCCCCGGCCAGCACGGGCCATTTTTTCACCCGGCTGTCAACGCTTTGCACACAGCAGGAAAACAGGTACAAATCACAGGAAAGCTTTACCAGCACACTGAAAATCCACATACCCACAAAGACGGCGTCCATGCTTTTTATGATGCCCGCTTCCGCATAGGTTGCGGCGGTGTGTACCGGAAACAGCTGAAAATCCAGGTAGCTGCCCATGGCGCCTATGCTTACGACCAGGATGGCGGCCGTAAAAAAGAAAACGGCGGAATTCCAGCACAGAAAGCCGCGTTTCAGCCCGCGGCCGTTCGTTCTGGCCGCCAGAAAGGCCAGCGCCGCCAGGCCGTCGCTGCGGGCGAAAAGCTGCATGGTTCCCACCGCAGCCTGCCGCCCGCCGTCCTCCGCAAAGGGAAGAAAATAGCCCCACTCCACCTTCGGCGCCAGCAGCAGCAGAATGAGCACAAGCCCGCCTGCCACCACCGCCGCGGCGATGGCCGCGGTGCGGGCGATGGTTTCAATTCCCCGCCAGCCGGCATAAACGGCGGCAAGGGCCAGAACCGCCGTCATGAGGGGAAGCGACGCGTTCGGCTCCGCCACGTTGGCCATGAACAGGAGAAGGGCGGAAAGGCAGCAGGAACTGAAAAGCAGAAAGTACGCGCCGTACAGCAGGCTGATTCCCACCCGGAACCAGAGAGGGGTCCCCCGGGCGATTTCCAGAACATCCTCCCCCGGATGCCTTCTCTGCAGAAGCCAGAGGGGCACAACCGCCGCAAAAAGAAGCAGAAAAGCGGCTGCGCAGGAAATCAGGTACTCCTGCAGCCGTTCCCCGCCGGAAAGGATTGTGTTTGTCATAAGCAGAACGACGGCCCGGGAAGCAAACAGCAGCAGAAACAGCTGCCCGGCGCCTATGGTGTTGGGGGTGTATTTTTCTTTTTCCATGTGTTGCAAAGCCATCCCTTTCCCCGGCAGGGTTCTCACAGGCGGTCGGCCTGATCCACGGTGGAGCCCGGCATGTTCTGCACCCGTTCTTCCCTGCCGCTGAATTTTTTCCAGCTTGCCCTCACAAAGACGTCCCGCATGGCCCGGCCGCGGAACGGGGAAACCGGGGCGCTGAAGGGCACGCCGTAAATGCTTTCGGAGCAAATGTTGGCCGTCATGAGAAAAATCCCCACCATCAGGCCCCAAAAGCCCATTGTGCCGCCTACAATAATGAAAATCAGCCGGCACAGGGCCGTAGACTCATAAAAGGACGGAACCAGATAGGAGGAAATGGCGGTGAGGGCGATGATCATCAGCGTAGGGGCGCTGATAAGCCCGGAGCTGACGGCGGTATCCCCGATCACCAGGGCACCCACAATGCTTACCGCGTGGCTGAGCGCCTTCGGGGCCCGCAGACCGGCCTCCCGCATAATTTCGTAGATAATGTGGATGACGATGGCCTCCAGCATAATGGGAAAGGGGGTGCTGGACTGGGACTGCATGATTTTCAGCAGAAGAGGCTCTGGAATGAGCTCTGGGTGGAAGGTGGTGGTAGCCACATAAAAACCCGGCAGCAGCATGGAGAGAAAAAAGGCGAGCAGCTTCAACAGGCGGATGAAGGAGGTATAAAAGGGCCTGTGGGCATAATCGTCGAAGCTCTGGAAGCTCTCTATAAAAAGATGCGGGATGATGAGGACGTTGGGAGTGCCGTCGATCACCAGGGCAATGCGCCCCTCCTGGATTTTCCCGCACACCGTGTCGGGCCGCTCGGAAAGGCCCACCGTGGTAAACAGGGAGATATTCCCGGATTTCCGCAGGAAGGGGGTTACATAGCCGGCGGCCAGCACCGTGGCCAGGTCTACCTCCTTGACGCTGTTCCGCACCCGGCTGAGAAGCTCGGGCGAAACGACGCCGCGCAGGTAGCACAGGCACACGTTGGTGTTGCTCTCTTTGCCAAGAATGAGTTTTTCAAATTTCAGCTGCGGCGTTTTCAGCCGGCGGCGGATCATGGAAAGGTTGATTTGCAGCGGTTCCACGAAGCCCTCCCGCGAGCCCCGCTGCATCACCTCGCCCTGCGGATCCCCCACACCCCGGAACTGAAAGCCCTGCACACCGATGGCCAGCGCCCGCAGGCAGCCGTCCAAAAGGAAAATGGCGAAGCCGTTCATGAGGAAGTTCACGGCCTCGCTGTAATCTGTCACCTCCTTCTGGTCCACCGTGGAAAGCACGCAGTCGCGCAGGTAGTCGAACCGTTTCACAGGGTCTTCCTCCAGCAGGGGGGCGTCCATCAGCGGGTTCATGACGCTTTGGGCCAGCACCTGCTTGTTCACCATGCCCTCCAGGGTGAGAAGGGCCGCCTCTGAGCCCGCAAGCCGGAACCTGCGCTCAATGTAATCCGCGCTTCCGTCAAAATCTGTTTCAAACCGCGTTAAATTTTCTTCCAGGGAAACCGACAGCACAGCCGAACCGCCTCTCTTTCTCAAAAGCATTCAACCGTAATGTTTGCCGGCTGGTATTTTTTTATGCAGAATAAAAGCGGGCGTTTGGGAAAACCTACCGAAAGAATTCTTTTTGCTCTCACAGAGACAATCCCGACGGGAGGGAACAGGATGACAATCTCATTCATCCGCACTCTGCTGCTGTACGCCCTGATTCTGGCGGCAATGCGGCTTATGGGGAAGCGGCAAATCAGCGAGCTGCAGACAAGCGAGCTGGTGGTCACGCTGCTGATTTCAGACATTGCGGCCATTCCCATGCAGGATTCCGGCCAGCCGCTGGTGAGCGGCATCCTGCCCATCGCCATACTGGTGGTCTGCGAAATTGCCACCTCAGTGCTCATGCTGAAAAACGGTTTCTTCCGCCGGATGATCTGCGGGAAGCCGATTGTGGTGATAAACGACGGCAGGGTGATGCAGCGCGAGCTGAGGCGGCTGCGCATGACAACCGAGGATTTGAGCGAGGAGCTGCGCCAGAAGGATGTGTTTGCCCTGGAGGATGTGGCCTATGCGATTGTGGAGACAAACGGAAAGATGAGCGTGATCCGCAAGCCGGAAAAGGATCAGCCCACCGCCGGAATGCTGGGGGTAGCCCTGCCCGACAACGGGATTGAGGCGGTGGTGGTAAGCGACGGCGCGGTTTCTGACTTTTCCCTTCAGCTCATTCGGAAAAGCCGGCCCTGGCTGGAAGGGGTGCTGCGGGGCAAAAACGCCTCTGTGAAGGATATTTTCATTATGACGGCCAACACCAAAGGCGAATTCCGCATTATAAAAAAGGAGGATGCCCTATGAAACGGCTGTGGGCCGCGGCGGCCCTGCTGCTGGCCGCCCTGACGCTGTGCATATTCGGGGCCCGGTACACCAGGCAGGCCTCCGGCGCCATACAGGAAACCCTTCTTCAGGCAGAGGAGGCCGGGCGCGCGGAGGACGGCCCCGCCGCCGTGCGGCTGGCGGAACAGGCGGCCGCCCAGTGGGAGGAGTACGGCCGCGTGCTGCGCACGTACACCCCGCACTCCCGGCTGGAGGGGCTGGAACAGTCCCTGGCCGCGCTGCTTCCCCTGGCAGAGAATGGGGCGTTCAGCGATTACTCCACCGAATGCGTGCGGGCGCGCACCCAGTTTGCCATGCTTCTGGAAATGGATCTGCCTTTTTGGGAAAATATCCTTTGAATTTTCCTCCTTCGTCAAAAACCCTTTGCAAAATCCGGCGAT
>DVMK01000258.1 GCA_018715025.1 Candidatus Caccousia avistercoris | reverse complement strand
GCACCCTTTTGAAAAAGGTGGACGAAAACTTTAAAATTTCAAAAAATAAATGATTGCTGCGCAAAAAGCGCTTGGCACAGCTTCTTCCTGCGTGTGCCAAGCGCTTTTTCTGTTTTACCTGGATTTTCGGCGCTGCGGTTCAGCTTCCGCCTCGCTTTTTCCGGTACTGGGTGGGCGAAAGCTCCATGTGCTTTTGAAACACATTGGAAAAGTACGAAGCATCGCAGAACCCGGTGCTGAAGGCTACCTCGCTGACGGAAAAATCCGTTTTTTCCAGCATGTCCCGGGCGCGGGCCAGCCTGTACTCCAGAATACAGCGGCCCACCGGCTGGCCCACCCGGCTGCGGAACAGCCGGTGCAGGTACGAACGCTCCAGGCCCACCGCCTCCGCCACATCCGCCACGCCGATGGGGTAGGCGTAATTGTTTTCAATAAACTGCATCGCCTGGGAAACGTACTGATCCGCCTGGCTGGGCATAGAGCCCTTGGGCGGGCAGAAGCAGGAGAAAAACAGGTACAGGCAGCCGATCATGGCCAGGTCGCGGCTGCCGGCGCTTTCCAGCCGTTTGGAGGCTGCATGCATGTCGCGCAGGTACCCGGCCAGCCTGGGATCCTCGTTGTGGTACACCGGGTGCTCAGAGCTGAGCCCTGTGCGGGAGAGAAGCGCCTGGGCCTCCGGGCCGTAAAAGCCGAACCAATAATACTCCCAGGGTTCCTCCTTGTCGGCCTCGTAGTAGGTTGACACCCCGGGCCAGATAAAGAAGCCGTCCCCCTGGGACAGTTCCCAGCTTCTTCCCTCTGCGGTATATGTCCCCCGCCCCTTTACAATATAATGAATAACATAATGCTCCCGGACGGCAGGCCCGCAGGAGTGGCCCGCCCCGCTGAGCTGCCACCCGCACTGGTCCACCGACACCCCCAGGCCGGAAGGCAAATCCTGTTTAAAGCTGTCAGAAATATATCCCATCTTATCCTCCATCTATGCACGGGAAACCTTCAGGCTGCACAATTACACCCGAAGGAAAAACGCCGTTCGCGGCCTCTATGGGACAGAAGTTCGGAAACAGAGGCCGCCGGTTTCTTACATTATATACCTAAAACCGGCAAATGGAAAGATGGAATCTATAAGAACGTATCCTTTTCCCCGAAAGCCGGAGAAGTTACTCCGCCAGCTTTTTCCGCAGCTGCTGCAAAATGACCTTTTCCCGCCGGGAAACCTGCACCTGCGTCATGCCCAGCTGCCGGGCGGTTTCAGACTGGGTGGTGCTGCGGTAGTAGCGCAGGTACACGATCTTTTGGTCCCGCGGTTCCAGCTCTTCCACCGCCTGCCGCAGGGAAAGCCGCTCGGTGGCGCGTTCTTCCCCGCCGTCTACGGCCACGTCTGCCTGGCCGCCCCCTTCCTCCTCCCCTTCCGTGAGAGAAACCGGGGGCTGGGCGGCCCCCAGGGCCTGGGCGGCCTGCTCCGGCTCCACCCCCAGCAGGCCGGCCAGCTCTTTGATGGAAGGGGGCCTGCCCTCGCGCTGAAGAAAGGCTTCGCTTTCCCGCGAAGCCCGCACCGAAAGCTCTTTCAGAGCCCGGCCCACCTTGACGGCGCCGCCCTGCCGGAACAGCAGCTTCATTTCCCCTAAAATGAGGAACACCGCATAGGTGGAAAACTGAAGCCCCCGGCTTTCGTCAAAATGCTCCGCCGCCTTTACCAGCCCCAGGCACCCGGCCTGGTAAAGATCGTCGTACTCTATGCCCTTGCCCCGGAACCGCTGGGCGCAGCTATGTACCAGCCCCAGGTTTGCGCGGACCCTCTCTTCACACTCCATGGGCAGGGCGGCCAAGCAGCCGCTTTTCCATGGTGACCACAGTTCCCCTGCCCGGCTTCGAGGCCACCTGCAGCCGGTTCATGAAGCTTTCCATGACGGCGAAGCCCAGGCCGGCGCGCTCTTCCCCGCCTGTGGTGAACAGGGGTTCCATGGCCTGCTGCACATTCTCGATGCCGCAGCCTTTGTCCTTTACCTGAATCACCAGCCGTCTGCCCTCGTACAGCTTGACGGAAAGGGTAATGTCGCCGATGCCGTCCCGGTAGGCGTGGACAATGCAGTTGGTGACCGCCTCGGAAACCGCCGTTTTCAGGTCGCTCAGCTCGTCGATGGTAGGGTCCAGCTGGGCGGCGAAGGCCGCCACCACAGCCCGGCCGAAGGCTTCGTTGGCAGAGCTGCTGGGGAACGTGACCTTCATTTCGTTGATGGGCTGCTGCTTTTTCATGCTTTCTCCTCCTTATCCCTCACAATGGTGCAGAGCTCGCGGATGCCTGCCAGGGAAACCAGCTTTTCCAGCCGTTTGGGCAGGTTTGCCACGCACACCTGTCCGCCCCACTCGCTCACCAGCTTGTAGCGCCCTAAAATCAGGCCCACGCCTGAGCTGTCCATAAACTGCACCTGAGAAAAATCCAGCACCAGGGTGTGGGGCCGGGTACGGGCGGCCGCGCTGTCGATCTCCTCCCGAAGCTCCCGGGCGCTGTGGTGGTCAATCTCCCCCTCCAGCAGGGCGGTGAGCTCCCCCGGCTTCATTTGAAGCTGTACTGCCATGGCCTTTTACCTCCTCTTTCTTGATCCCGCAGAAATTTGGGAATCGGATTTTGTCGAAACAGGCTCCTTTTGGTAGGATATCCCAATCTTCCAAGCTTATACAGAAAAAATCCCCTATCCCAGAATACGGATGCTCCGATTCTTAGAATAGGGGATTTTCCCTGCGTATTTGCACGAAGTATGGGGACAAGCCCCTTACTCCTTCTGATTTAACAATTCCTTCAAAAGTGGGCGGGCTTCCCCCGCCAGGTACAGAGAGCCGCACACCAGCACGCCGTGCTGCGCCCCCTCCTCCTTCAGGGCGGCCTGCAGCGCTTCCCGCAGAGACGCCATGGGTTGTGCGGGGATGCGCCGTTTTTCCCACAGGGCGGCCAGCTCCTGCGCGCTCATGGCCCGGGGGGAACAGGGGGCCGCGGTGAACACCTTTTCCATGGTGCCGTCCAGCCGGCGCACCGCTTCGGCCGCGTTTTTGTCTGCCATCATGCCGCAGACGCCTATGACGCGCTTTTTTGTCACGTACTTCTTCATCGCCTTGGCCAGGGCGGCGGTACCCTCCGGGTTATGGGCGCCGTCCAGGATCACCGGGGGCTGCCGGCGCAGCACCTCCATGCGGCCGGGAAAAGACACGGTGGCAAACCCCTGCTGCAGCGCATCGTCCGGGATATTCCACCCCATTTTTTTCAATTCCTTCACACAGGCCAGCACGGTGACGGCGTTTTTCACCTGGTGCTCCCCCAGCAGGGGCAGGGTGAGGGGCAGGCTTGTCTCGGTGAGAAGGCGGGTCCCGTCCAGGGAAGAGTCCACATAGGTCGCGTCCTTCATGGCCGCCACAACCAAACGGCACTGCTGCACCTGGGCGGTAATGCGGATGACGTTGAGGGCGGCGTGGGGCTCGTCGGGGTAACAGACGCAGACCCCGCCCTTCTTCAGGATGCCGGATTTTTCAAAGGCGATCTGTTCCACTGTACTCCCCAGAACGGCCGTATGGTCCAAAGAGAGGGAGGTGATCACAGAAAGCTCTGCCTGGGAAATCACATTGGTGGCGTCGCACCGGCCGCCCAGGCCCACCTCCAGCACCACCACGCTGCACTGGCGCTTTTGGAACCACAGGAAGGCCATGGCGGTAATCAATTCAAATTCTGTCAGGCGAAGCCCCTGGGCCTGGCATTCCCTGGCGGCGGCAAACACCTGCTCCGCCAGCAAAGGCACCTCCTCATGGGGAACCGGCACGCCGTCCACCTGCATCCGTTCGCTGAAATCTGTCAGATGGGGGGAAATGTACAGCCCGGTGCGGTACCCGGCTTTGGTCAGAATATTGGCCAGCAGGGCGCAGGTGGATCCTTTCCCGTTCGTTCCCGCCACGTGGATGTATTTCATCCCCTCCTGCGGGTTGCCCAGCCGTTCCATCAGGGCTGTCATCCGTTCCAGGCCCGGCTTTTCCCCAAAGGAGGGGGTGGCGTCCAGCGCCTGGACGGCTTCCTCGTACGTCATGCTGTGTTTCCTCCTTACCGCGTGCAGCCCTGCAGGGCGCGCCGGACGGCGTCCTCAAAGCTTTCGGAGGCGCCCCAGTCAAAGCGGAACAGGCCCTCGCCCCCTCCGCCCCCTACGGCGTGCACCCGGGTGCTTCCTGTCAGGTTATCGATGCACACCGTGAGCGTCAGCCGGTTGCCCACCCGGTAATAGTGCTTTTCAAACACCGCCACCAGGCACTGCCGGCCGTCCGAGGCCTGCATCCCGTACTGGTCGATGCATTCCCCCGTAACGCTTCCGTTTACAATCTCTTCCGTTACCATTTGCATAGCCGTCTGAGGCGGCACGTTTACATAAAAATCCATCTCTACACCTCCGGTGGGGAAGTCGCGCGCCTCCGGCGGGGAGGACGCGCACTGTATGTTTCACCCCGGGAAAAGCAGTGCTGCGCGAAGGGTTCTTTTGCGGGGACGCTACCCCGCAAAAGAATGCTTCGACGCATGGCGCGGCAAAGCCGCGCCACACTGCCCGCACTGCACCCTTCTTCGGATATTATACCACACCTTCGGGAGCCTGTCATTACTGTCCCGCCTCGCCGGGGTGAAAATTTATTACCCATCTCCACGGCGGGCCGGAATCGGGCGAGCCCGCGGGCCGAGAACGGGCACGCCCGCGCGGGTTTACTTGGGAGAAAAACCGTAGTATAATGAAAAAAATTCCGTGTGTCCCCGCTGGGCGGCGGGGAAAGCAAAGGAGGAAGCGGCCATAAAATCCATTGAACTATTCACCGACGGCGCCTGTTCCGGCAACCCGGGGCCCGGGGGCTGGGGGGCCATTCTGCGCTATAAGGGCCACGAGAAGGAGCTTTCCGGCGGGGACGCCCACACCACCAACAACCGCATGGAGCTTTCTGCCGTGATTGCCGGGCTGGAACAGCTGAAAGAGCCCTGCGCCGTTACCCTGTACAGCGACTCCAAGTACGTGTGCGACGCGATCACAAAGGGATGGGCCCGGGGCTGGCAGCGGAACGGCTGGCGCAAGGGCGACAAATCCCCCGCCCTGAACCCGGACCTTTGGGAACGGCTGCTGGCCCTGCTGGAGGTTCACACCGTCACGGTCTGCTGGGTAAAGGGCCATGCCGGCCACCCGGAAAACGAGCGCTGCGACCGGCTGGCGGTGGCGCAGGCGGCAGAGCATGGCAAGCGCCGCCCCTCCGAATCTGAATAGCGAGGTGTCAATTCATGGAAAACGATCGGACTATTCTGCGCCGGCTGGCGGCGAAATACCGAATGTACGCAGAGGAAGAGCACAATGCCCAAAGGGCCAGGCTTCACAAGGCGGGAAACGATTTGCGCATGATTCGCCCGGTGGTTCTCATCGACGAGCTTCCCTGGCATGAAATGGAGCTGGAGGATGAGCTGACCCTCCGCTGCCAGGACCCTTTTCTGCGGGAGACAGAGCAGTTCCTCCGGCGGGAAATCTACAAATACGAGCATCTTCGGGCCGATATGGTGCTGCGCCCCTTTGTTCCGGTGCAGAAGGTGGTGCATTCTACCGGAATCGGGATTGACGTGCAGGAGGAAACCCTGGCCACCGAAGCGGGCAACCACATTGTCTCGCACGAATACGAGGACCAGCTCAGCACAGAGGAGGACCTGGAAAAGCTTCACCCCGCCCGCATCACCTACGACGAGCAGGAGACAAACCGGCGCTTCCAGCTGCTGGGGGAGATGATCGGCGACCTGATTCCCATTCGGAAAACCGGGCTGGATCACCTTACGCTCCACCCCTGGGACGACATCGCCCGGTACCGGGGCGTCACCCCCCTGCTCATCGACCTGGCAGAGGAACCGGAGCATTCCCACCATATTATAAAAAAGATGGTGGACATCGCCATGGACACCATGGACCAGTACCTGGCCCTGGGGCTTTTTGACCCCCAGCCCTGGAGCCTGCACTGCACGCCCATTTTCACCGACGGCCTGCAGGACGGCGGCTTTGACGGCGAGCACCTGACTTACCGGAATATATGGGGACGGGGCACCGCGCAGATTTTCGCCTCCGTCTCAAAAGCCATGCACGAAGAATTTGAAATCGACTACATGAAAGACACCCTGGGGAAATGCGGCCTCGTCTACTACGGCTGCTGCGAGCCCCTGGACAAGAAAATCGATATTGTGGAAAAAATCCCCAACCTGCGAAAGGTTTCCATCACCCCATGGGCCGACGTGCAGGTGGGCGCGGAAGCCATTGGGAAAAAATACGTGCTGGCCGCCAAGCCCAACCCCTCTGCCGTGGCCGTTCCCCTGCTGGACAAGGACGCCCTCAGAAAAGAAATTGGGAATATTCTGGACGCCAGCCGCCGGAACGGCTGCAGCGTAGAGCTGGTGCTCAAGGACATCAGCACCTGCTGCCACCGGCCCCAGAATATTTTTGAATGGGAACAGATTGTGATGGATATGGTGGAACATTACTGAACCGCCCCCTCCCCAGGCTGACGGTTCGCCGGCGGAAAGCGGCAGTCTGACGCGCCCTGGTATTTTGCAAACAGGCGAATCCGGCGATACTGGTTTTCATAATCAAATTTTCTCCCCTTCCTGTCAATTTCTTGTATTGCCTCTTTCCGCAGATAAGAGTATGATAAAGCCAAAGCGCAGGGAAATACCAACTGTATGCGAGGAGGCTTCCGCGATGAATAACCGGGAACGTGTGTACGCAATTTTTCACAGCCAGCCCTACGACCGCATGCCCATCGTTCATTTCGGCTTCTGGCGGGAAACGCTGGAAAAATGGCACCGGGAGGGGCACATCTCCCGGGAGGAATGGCTGGGATGGGCCGACGGGAATGAATACGACCGGTCGATTGGGGAAAAGCTTGGCTTCGACTTCAACTGGGGCACCTGCTTCTGCCCCAACACCGGCCTTTTCCCTCCCTTTGAAGAGAAGGACGTGGGGCCGTACCCGCCGGGCGGAAGAATGGTGCAAAACCGGGACGGAGTGATCGTCCTGCGAAAGGAGGGGGCGGCATGAACAAGCTGGTGTTTTCCAAAACCAGAGAAGCGGTAGATCAGGAGGTGCAGCGCCTGAAAGGCCTGGCCGCCCTGGGCGGGTATATTCCCTGCCCCGACCACCGCATCGCCCCGGACGCTTCCTGGGACAATGTAAAATACTACTGTGAAAAAATGCGCGAGGCCTTCTCCTGAACAGCGGGCGGCCGCCGGAAAGACCTTCGGCAGAGAAAAAGGAGAACCCTATGGAAAAGGCAGGATTTCCGGAAGAGGCAAAGAAAATCATGCAGGAGCGGTTCGGCCGCGACACGCTCATCGCCCTGGCCACCGCAGAGGGGAACGCCCCCTGGGTCAGGACGGTGGACGGCTACTATGAGGACGGCTCTTTCTACGTGGTCACGCACGCCGCCTCCAACAAGGTGAAGCAAATCCAGCGCAATCCCCAGGCCGCTGTTTCCGGGGACTGGTTTACCGCCCGGGGAACGGCGGAAAACCTTGGCTGGATTGGCAGGCGGGAAAACCGCGCCATAGCAGAAACGCTGAAACGGGTGTTTGCCGGGTGGCTGGGCAACGGGCACACCGACCCGTCAGAGGAAACCACCTGCATCCTGCGCATCCGGCTGGACACGGGAACCCTGTTTTCTCACGGAACCCGGTACGACATTTCGTTCCGCGAATAAGCTTCCTCTCTTTTGCGGCAGAGCTTTTCCAGGCCCTGCCGCAAAAATTTTTGGACAGGGCTTGAAATTCCTACTAAAATAGTATATATTAATAGCAAAGAGAATTTTTGCTATTAATATATTTTTGGAAAAGAGAGGATCGCTATGGCACAAGAAAAGCGTGTTGTCTACGCGGACAACGCGGCCACCACGCCCGTTTCCCCCTCGGTGTTCCGGGCGATGGAGCCTTTTTATACCACCCATTACGGCAACCCCTCCAGCCTGTACTCGCTGGGGCGGCAGGCCAAGCTTCCCCTGGAGGACGCCCGCCGCACCGTGGCTGCCTGCCTGAACGCAGAGCCCGGGGAGATTTACTTCACCTCGGGCGGCAGCGAAGCCGACAACTGGGCCATCAAGGGGGCGGCCCATCTGCTGGCGAAAAAAGGAAAAAAGCATATTGTCACCACAAAATTTGAGCACCATGCGGTGCTGCACACCTGCGCCGCCCTGGAAAAGGAGGGCTTCGAGGTCACGTACCTGGATGTGCACAGCAACGGCGTGGTGCGGCCGGAGGAAGTGGAAAAGGCCCTGCGGGAGGACACCGCCCTGGTCTCTGTCATGTTCGCCAACAATGAGATCGGCACCCTTCAGCCGGTCGGGGAGATCGGCGCGATCTGCCGCAGCCGCGGGGTGTGGTTCCACACAGACGCGGTGCAGGCGGCGGGAACGGTGCCCATTGATGTGAAGGCGCAGCACATCGACCTGCTCTCCCTTTCCGCCCACAAGTTTCACGGCCCCAAGGGCGTGGGGGCGCTGTACTGCCGCCAGGGCGTGGCCATTCCCAACCTGATCGACGGCGGCGCCCAGGAACGGGGCCGCCGGGCAGGCACCGAAAACGTGGCGGGCATTGTGGGCCTGGCCGCCGCCCTGCAGGAGGCCTGCGCCTCTATGGAGGAACGGGCCCGCCGCCTGACCAAAATGCGCGACAGGCTCATCGCCGGGGCGCTGCAGATTGAGCGCAGCCGCCTGAACGGCGACCCGGAAAAACGCCTGCCGGGCAATGTGAGCCTCTGCTTTGAGGGGATCGAGGGCGAGTCCCTGCTCCTGCTGCTGGATCTGAAGGGCGTGTGCGGTTCCTCCGGTTCCGCCTGCACCTCCGGTTCGCTGGATCCCAGCCATGTGCTGCTGTCCATCGGCCTGCCCCACGAGGTGGCCCACGGCTCGCTGCGCCTTTCTCTCAGCGGCCAGAACACCGAGGAGGACGTGGACTACATTCTGCAGGTGCTGCCCCCCGTGGTGGCCCAGCTGCGGGCCATGAGCCCCCTTTGGGAGGAAATTCAGAACGGCGGCGTCTCCTATGAAATCCGCGAATTTTAACATCTTTTATTCCAATAGAGGAACAGGAGGAATTTTCCTATGGCATACAGTGAAAAAGTAATGGATCATTTCGCCAACCCCCGCAACGTGGGAGAACTGCCGGACGCCAACGGCGTAGGCGAAGTGGGGAACTCCAAATGCGGCGATATTATGCGCATGTACATTAAGGTGGAGGACAATGTGATTCAGGATGTGCGCTTTAAGACCTTTGGCTGCGGCGCGGCCATCGCCACCAGCTCTATGGCCACAGAGCTCATTAAGGGGAAAACGGTGGAGGAAGCCCTGAAGCTCACCAACAAAGCGGTTATGGAGGCCTTGGACGGCCTGCCGCCGGTGAAGGTACACTGCTCTGTGTTGGCCGAGCAGGCCATCAAAGCCGCCGTTTCCGACTACTACCGCCGCCGGGGCGTTGATCCCACCCCCATCGTAGGCCAGGTGCCGGAGTGCGGGGAATGCGCCTGTCACGGGTAACAGCCGCCCCTTTTCTGCCGGAACCCTAGCCCCGCCCTGAAGGCGGGGCTTTTTGTCACCCCTGGGGCAATCCTTCCTCCCCCACCAAAACCGCCTCATAGTCCAGGCTTTCCCACAGGTCTGCCCCGTTCAGGCCGTTCGTCCTGTACAGCTTCCCCTCCTGCAGAAGAAGATCGTCCCCCGGCAGGCGGATCCGCTGTTCCTCCCCGCTGGTAAAGATAACCTGAAGGTAGAGGCCGATCCCGCCTGCCTCCACATCCTCCTCTGACGCTTCCCCCAGCAGAAGAAGGCCGTTGACCAGGGAAGCAATGCGCCGGATGTCCTCCTCCCCGGTCACCGTCTTTTTTTCCGCGGCAGCCGGTACGCCGCCGGTGTACACCTCCACCTGGCGGATCTCCTCCGCCTGCAGCCGGAAGCCTGCGCTGCGGCAGCCTGCCAGCAGAGCCAGGCACAGCAAAATAGAAAACAGCGCCGCCTTTTTCATAAAAATCCCTCTTTTCTTCCGTTCCAGATGCGTCCGCCCCTGCGCCGCGCGGGGCCTCTCTGCCTAATAAGACGCAGAGGGAGCAGGATGCTTTGCCCGCTGGAAAAATAATTTTGAGAAAGCGGGACAGAATGGGAAAAACGTGGTATGATAAGGGAAAGCCGTTTTCCGGGCCCGGCCGCCCGTATTTTGAAATAGAGGTGTTCATCCTTATGGAAATCAGAGCCGCTGTACCGGAGGATATTCCCTCCCTTCTCGCCCTGTACAAAGGGCTGTTTGCGGAGGCTGCGCAGATACAGCCCTACAATTTCCGCCCGGCGGAACAGTCGGAGGAATTTTTGAAGCAGGTCATGGCAGACCCTTCCTCCGCCCTGCTCACCGCCGTCAGCGAGGGAAAGCCTGTGGGCTTCGCCCTTCTGCGGGAGCTCCGCACTCCCTCCGCCCCCTGCCTGACCCCTCACCGCTTCGCCGCCCTGGAGGATCTGGCGGTGGCGCCGGAGCTGCGGGGCGTGGGGGTTGGCTCTTCCCTGCTGGACGCCGCCAAGGACTGGGCCCGCAGCCGCGGGCTGGACTATTTGGAGCTGAATGTGCTGGCGGAAAACACCCAGGCCAAGCGCCTGTATGAGCGCAACGGGTTTGAGTCCGCCGTGTGCAAGCTGCAGTGCCACCTGTAAGCCATGGCTGACCGCGTCATCCTTCATTGCGACTGCAACGCCTTCTACGCTTCGGTGGAATGCCTGCTGCATCCGGAATACCGCAGCGTCCCCATGGCGGTGTGCGGCGACCCGGAAAGCCGCCACGGCATTATTCTGGCGAAAAATGAAGCGGCTAAAAAATATGGGATTCAGACGGCAGAGACCATCTGGCAGGCCAGGCAGAAGTGCCCCCGCCTGCTGCTGGCCCCGCCGCACCGGGAGGAATATGTAAAATATTCCCGGATCGTCAATGAGATCTACCAGCGGTATACCGATCAGGTAGAGCCCTTCAGCATAGACGAAAGCTGGCTGGACGTGACCGGAAGCGGCCTGCTGTTCGGCAGCGGGCAGGAAATTGCCGATGAGCTGCGCCGCGTGGTGGAGGAGGAAACCGGCCTGACCATTTCTGTAGGGGTTTCTTTCAACAAGACCTTTGCCAAGCTGGGCAGCGACTACAAGAAGCCCAACGCCACCACGGTAATCTCCCGGGAAAATTACAAAAAGCTGCTGTACCCCCTGCCGGTGGATCGCTTCCTCTTTGTGGGGGAGCATGCCGCAGAAAAGCTGCGGCGCTCCGGCGTGCACACCGTCGGCGATTTGGCCTGCGCCAGGCGGGAGTTTCTGGTTTCGCTGCTGGGGAAGAACGGCGGCGATTTGTGGGACATGGCCAACGGCCTGGACAACGCCCCTGTGCTCCACACCGGCGAAGGCCGGGAGGTAAAATCGGTAGGCAACGGCATGACCTTCCGCCGCAACCTGGAAAGCGGGGAGGACATTTCCCTGGCGGTGTCCGTTTTGGCAGATTCCACCGCCGCCCGCATGCGGAAGCACCATGTAAAGTGCACGACGGTGCAGGTGACGATCCGCAGCCCCAATTTCCACACCATCTCCCGGCAGAAGCGCCTGCCCGCCCCCACCAGCCTGGCGGCTGAAATCAAAGAGGCCGCCCTGGGCCTCATCGCAGCCTCCTGGAACGCCCGCGCCCCCATCCGCATGCTGACGGTAACCGGTTCCGGCATTGTGCCGGAGGACACGGCGGGGGAACAGCTGAGCCTGTTTGAACCGGCTTCCTCGGTGGAAAAACGGGAAAAGCAGGAGCATTTGGAAACGGCCCTGGACAGCATTCGGGACAAATTTGGCCGGGACGCCCTTTCCTTCGGCTCTGTCCTTCACAACGACCTGGGGATTGGAAAATACGGAAACCAAAAGCACGAATGACATAAGGAGGAACCTGTTATGGTAAAGCATATTGTATTCTGGCAGCTGAAAGAGGAGGAGGCCCCCCGCGCCGCGGCCATTGCCGGGGATCTGCGGGCCCGTTTCCAGGCCCTGCTGGGCGTGGTAGAGGGACTGGAGGCCATAGAGCTGGGGGAAAATTACAACAACGGCCCCTACCAGCTGGCCCTGTACTGCGCGTTTTCCTCCCGGCAGGCAGAGCAGGCGTACCAGACGCACCCGGCCCACCTTGCCATTAAGCAGATTGTGCACACCCTCGTCTGCGGCCGCGCCGCCGTAGATTACGAGGTGTGAGAAAGGACCGGAGCAGGCCGCCTGAAGAGCGCGGTTTTGCCGGCCTTGCAAGGGGCGCCGAAAACGCCGCCCGCCCTGTCTGTTTCAGCCTTGCGGCACGCCCCATGTTTCACATGTTTGAAAAACAAAACACGTTTTTGGCACAGCTTTTGCTCCCCCGGCCAAACCGGGGGCTTGTGCTGCTGAAAGCGGCGGGCAGGGCCCGGGAACCGCGGTTCCCGGGCCCTGCGCTTCTCTGCCTTCTCTTTTCCGGCATCTACTGCATCCTCTTTCCCCGCTCGAATTCCCGCCGCAAAAGCCCCAGCGCCCTCTTTTCAATTCGGGAAACGTAACTTCTGGAAATATGCAGCTGGTCGGCCACCTCCCGCTGGGTGAGGGGAAGGCGGTTGCACAAGCCGTACCGCAGCTCGATCACCTGGCGCTCCCGGGGGGAAAGGGCGACGGCCAGGAAACGGTACAGCTGCTCGGCACGGATTTTGCACTCCAAATTGTCGCAGATGTTGTCCTCAGAGGCCAGCACATCCATAAGCGTCAGGGCGTTGCCGTCCTTGTCGGATTCAATCGGCTCGTTGATGGAAATGTCCTGGGCGCTTTTCTTGCTGGAGCGGAAGAACATCAGAATTTCGTTTTCGATGCACCTTGCCGCATAGGAGGAAAGCTTGATGTTCTTCCCCGGGTCGTAGGTGTTCACCGCCTTAATGAGGCCGATGGTGCCAATGGAGATCAGGTCGTCCTGGTCGCTTGTGTTGGCGTAGTATTTTTTGGACGGTGCAAGCGGAAGGATGAATTCTCCCGGTCAAAAACAGCCTCCCAAGGGCCGCCGAATTTTAAATAGATGTCCAAGTATACTTCTTTCTTGGTGCTACCCTTTTTGACCACAAT
>DVMK01000257.1 GCA_018715025.1 Candidatus Caccousia avistercoris | reverse complement strand
AAAAAAGAAGCTCCCGGCTTGTAAAATGTGAAAGTTGGATCTATAATTAGAATGCAAATTTCTTTCCGCACACAGGAAAGAGCGGGAAACTCCCGGCCCGGCACCCTTGGCGGCGCGCCGGCCCCTGCTTTTCGGCACGGGGCCGGGCGCCGTCCGCGCGTGTCCCGCCCTTCGGAGCGGGCCCGTGGGCGGAGGGGTATCAAAGGAGGATGCGTATGGGAATCTTACCATTCCTGATTGGCTGGCCTGTGCTTGTCGCCGTGCTGATTCCCTTCCTGAAGTCGGAAAAGGCGCGCAGCGCCGCGGCTTACGCGGGGGCGGGGGGCCTTATGGCCCTGGCCGCCGGGTTTCTGCTGGCCTGGCTTTCCGGCGGGTCGGAAACGGTGCTTTTGTACGAGTCTGCCGGGTTTGTCGGCCACGCCATGCTGGCGGGGGAAGTGTTCCTCATGGCGCTCATTGTGGTTCTGAGCGTCAAGTACAAAAAATACCCGGTGATTTTGCTGTCTGTGGCGCAGACGGCGCTTTCCTTCTGGACCGAACTGGCCCACCCTGCGCCGGAGGCCCCGCACATGCGGGTGGACAGCCTTTCCATGCTCATGTGCGTCATTGTGGCCTTTGTGGGCGGCTTCATCTGCATTTACGCGGTGGGCTACATGAAGGCGTACCACCGGCACCACAAGGAGTACAGGGACCGCACCGGCTTTTTCCTCTCCATGCTGTTCCTGTTCCTGGGGGCCATGCTGGGGCTGGTGCTGTCGGAAAATCTGGTGTGGATGTATTTCTTCTGGGAAATCACCAGCGTCGTCTCCTTCCTGCTCATCGGCTACACCCGCACGGAGGAAGCGGTGACCAACAGCTTCCGGGCCCTGTGGATGAACCTGCTGGGCGGCCTGGGCTTTGCGGCGGCCATTTCGGCGGCCTCCCTCACTCTTGGCAGCGTGCAGCTTGACGCTGTGGTGGAGGCGGGCGCCGTCATCCCCATTGCCCTTTTGTCCCTGGCGGGCATCACCAAGTCGGCCCAGCTTCCCTTTTCCTCCTGGCTGCTGGGGGCCATGGTGGCGCCCACGCCCTCCAGCGCGCTGCTGCACAGCGCCACCATGGTGAAGGCGGGGGTCTACCTGCTCATCCGACTGGCCCCGGCCCTGGCGGGCACCATGACGGGCACCATGGTTTCGCTCATCGGCGGCTTTACCTTCATTGCCGCCAGCGCCATGGCCATTGCCCAGAACGACGGGAAAAAGGTGCTGGCCTTCTCTACCGTCTCGAACCTGGGGCTTATTGTGGCCTGCGCCGGCATAGGCCAGGAGGAAACCATCTGGGCGGCGGTGCTGCTGCTGGTGTTCCACGCGGTGAGCAAGTCCATGCTGTTCCAGGCGGTGGGCGCGGTGGAAAACAGCCTGGGCTCCCGGGATATTGAGGACATGCACGGCCTGCTGCTGCGCATGCCCAAGCTCACCTACATCATCGGCATCGGCATTGCGGGCATGTACCTGGCCCCCTTCGGCATGCTCATTTCCAAGTGGGCGGCGCTGAAGGCCTTTGTGGACGCAGGCGACATTCTGCTGGTGCTGTTTTTGGCCTACGGCAGCGCCACCACCATGTTCTACTGGACCAAGTGGCTGACGAAGCTGGTTTCCATGCACCACACCAAGGAGGTGGTGAAGGACATTACCCGGAAGGATCAATACCTTTCCATGTTTGTCCATTCCGCCTGCATGCTGCTGCTGTGCCTGCTGTTCCCCCTGCTGGAAAAAGCTGTGGCGAATCCCATTATTGAGGATCTGTTCGGTTCCGCCCACGAGGTGCTGGCCATGAGCGTGGTCACCACCATGACCATTATGCTGGTTTCGGTGCTGTTCGTGCCCGCCACCATGTTCCTGGTGACCCGTTCCACCCACCGGGTGTACGTGCCGATTTATATGGGCGGCGTAAACGAGGGGGACAACACCTATTTTGTGGACAGCTTCGGTGAGCCGAAGCACCTGTACATGTCCAACTGGTACCTGCGCTTTGAGTTCGGCATGCGCCGCCTCATGTTCCCCTCGGTGGTATTTTCCGCAGGCATTCTCATTGTCATGCTCTGCCTGATTATAGGAGGTGCCTTATGATACAGGTTGTTTCGGTGGTGGGCTACCTGGTGCTGGCCCCCTTCCTGGGCGCCCTGCTGGACGGGGCAGACCGTATTGTGTCGGCCCGCATGCAGGGCCGGAAGGGGCCGCCGCTACTGCAGCCCTTCTACGACCTTGCCAAGCTGTTTTCCAAGCAGATGCTGGCGGTGAACAACGCCCAGCTGTTCCTGAATTTAAGCTACCTGGTGTTCCTGGCGGTGGCCGGGTGCATGCTGTTCGCCGGGGCGGATATTCTGATGAGCCTGTTCATCCTCTCTACCGCCGACATGTTTCTGGTAATGGCGGCGGCCAGCGACTCTTCCCCCTACTCCTCCATGGGGGCCAGCCGGGAAATGCTGCAGATGATGGCCTACGAGCCCATGACCCTGCTGCTGGCGGTGGGCTTTTACCTGGCCACCGGCTCTTTCCACGTGGGGGACATCATCGAAATGCCTGTCAGCCCCATCCTCATGCTGCCGGGCGTGCTTGTGGGCTTTTTCTTCATCACCGCCATCAAGCTGCGCAAATCCCCCTTCGATCTTTCCACCAGCCACCATGCCCATCAGGAGATGGTGAAGGGCATCACCACCGAAATGGCGGGCCCCACCCTGGCGATTATGAATATTGCGGAATATTATGAGATGATTCTCATGCTGGGGGTCATGGCCCTGTTCTTCCTGAACAGCAGCTGGTGGAGCTGGCCCGTCGCCATTGCGGCCTGCCTGCTGCTTTTCTTCCTGGAAACCCTGTGGGACAACGTGAGCGCCCGGGTAAAATGGAAAACGCTGCTGAAAAGCTGCTGGATCGTCACCCTGCTGGCGGGCGGCCTGAACATTTTGATTTTGATGCTGATTCGGTGAGGGGGCGGTAGGTAGTATGGGAAAGCTTGCAAAATCGCCGTGGCTGCTCCATTACGACGGCAGCAGCTGCAACGGCTGCGACATAGAGGTGCTGGCCTGCCTGACGCCTGTGTATGACATTGAGCGTTTCGGCATTTTCAACACCGGCGACCCGTTCCAGGCGGACATCCTCCTCATTACCGGGGGGATCAACAGCCAGAGCGAGTCTGTGGTAAAACAGATTTACAGCCAAATGCCAGACCCGAAGGTGGTGGTGGCGGTGGGCATCTGCGCCTGCACCGGCGGCGTGTTCAAAAGCTGCTACAACATCAAGGGCGGGGCAGACACCGTCATCCCGGTGGACGTCTACGTTCCCGGCTGCGCGGCCCGGCCCCAGGCGATCATAGACGGCGTGGTGCAGGCGCTGGAAATTCTGCGGAAAAAGCAGGAGAACAGGGAAATCGCCGCCCTGCCCAAGGCCGCCGGAAAAGCGTAAGGAGGGAAGGAAAATGGAAGCGTTGAACGAGATTGTCCCGGTGAAGATGGAACAGTTCCTTCCCGCCGTCATCCAGTTCAAAATGGACGGCTGCCGCCTGGTGCAGATCTGTGCCAGCAGGCTGCCCGGCCAGTACGAGCTGAGCTACTCCTTCGCCAAGGCCTGCGATATGTGGACGCTGCGCCTTACGGTGGGGGAGGACGAGCCCGTTTCCAGCATTACGCAGGTGTACCCCTGCGCGTTCCTGCAGGAAAACGAGGTGGCCGAGCTGTTCGGCGTTAAGATAGAAAACATCAGTCAGGATTACAAGCACAAGCTGTACCGGATTGACCGGGAAGCGCCGTTTAAGGAGAAGGGGTGAGCCTATGGCAAAGAGAAGCATTGTCCCCTTCGGCCCCCAGCACCCGGTGCTGCCGGAGCCGGTGCACCTGGACCTGGTTTTGGAGGACGAAACCGTGGTGGAGGCGGTGCCCAGCATCGGCTTTGTCCACCGGGGCCTGGAAAAGCTGGTGGAGATGAAGGATTTCAAGGAATATGTGTATATTGCGGAGCGCGTCTGCGGCATCTGCAGCTTTGGCCATGGCATGGGCTACTGCCAGAGCGTAGAGCGCATTATGAACGCGGAGGTGCCCGCCCGCGCCAATTACCTGCGCACCATCTGGATGGAGATGAGCCGCGTTCACAGCCACCTGCTGTGGCTGGGCCTTCTGGCAGACGCCATGGGCTTTGAGAGCCTGTTCATGGAATCCTGGCGGCTGCGGGAAAAGATTCTGGACATGTTCGACCTGACCACCGGCGGCCGGGTGATCTTCTCCGTCAACTGCATTGGCGGCGTGCTGAAGGATATGGACAGCGCCATGCTGTCTGCCATCCGCTCTACGGTGGACAGCATGGAAAAGGAGCTGCGCCCCATTGCCGACTCGTTCCTGCGCGACTTCACCGTGGGCTCGCGCCTGCGGGGCATGGGGGTCCTGAAGCCAGAGCAGGCGGTGCAGCTGGGGGCGGTAGGCCCCATGCTGCGGGCCAGCGGCGTTTCCTACGACGCCAGGGCCCTGGGGTACGCCGCTTACCCTGAGCTGGAGGTGGAGCCTGTCACCGCAGACGAGGGGGATTCCTACGCCAGGTGCCAGGTGCGCATCGGCGAGCTGTACCAGTCCTTCTCCCTCATCCGACAAGCCATTGAGAAGATCCCGCAGGGGCCCATCAGCGCGCCGGTGAAGGGGAACCCTTCCGGGGAGCATTTTATGCGCATCGAGCAGCCCCGGGGCGAGGCGATTTACTATGTGAAGGCCAACGGCACCAAATTCCTGGACCGTTTCCGCCTGCGCACCCCCACCACCAGCAACATTCCGCCTATGCTGGAGCTGCTGAAGGGCTGCCAGCTGGCGGACGTGCCCCTTCTTATTTTGACCATAGACCCCTGCATCAGCTGTACAGAGAGGTGAGGGAAGAATGGCTAGCTTTCGATTTTGGCCCTTTGCGCAGACGGCCCTGAAGAACCTGTTTTCCAAGCCCGCCACCACAGGCTACCCCTTTGAGCCGGCCCATTACCCGGAGCGGATGCGCGGCCATGTGGAGATTGCCGTGGAGGACTGCATCAGCTGCGGGCTGTGCGCCCGGAACTGCCCGCCCAGGGCCCTTACGGTAGACCGGGCCGCAGGCACCTGGAGCATCAACCGGTTTGACTGCGTCCAGTGCGGGAACTGTGTGAACGTGTGCCCGAAAAAGTGCCTGAAGCTGGCGCCCCAGTACACCCGGCCCGGGGCCCAGAAGCAGACAGACACCTACACCAGGCCGGTTCCGCCGGGCCAGGAGGGCCCCAAGGCCGGGGCCAGGCCCGCCAACGACCAGGAAAAGTGCGTGTACTGCACCCTGTGCGCCAAAAAATGCCCCCAGGGCGCTATTGCCGTAGACCGGGCGGCCAAAACCTGGGCGCTGGACGGAAAAAAGTGCATTGGCTGCGGGCTGTGCGCCGCATCCTGCCCGAAAAAGTGCCTGACCATGAAGTAAAACAGATCCATCGCGGCGGTTTTCAAGCCCCGGCTTTCCCTTTGGAGGCCGGGGCTTTCCTTCTGACCGGGCTTGTAAACGGGGCCCTTCCTATGTATAATAAGGAAAGAATCCTTTCGCCCTGCGAAGGGGAAAACGGCCGGGAATGGCGGAAAGGTTGTGAAAGGTTGGGCAGGATTTTGCTGCGGAATATGAGGATTTACGATCCCGCCGGCGGGTGGGACGGCAGGGTGGGGGACGTGCTTCTGGAGGACGGCCTGGTGCGCGCCGTGGGCTGCGGCCTTCCGGCGGAGGGCGCCCAGGTGCTGGAGGGGGAGGGCCGCCTGTGCGCCGCCCCCGGCCTGGTTGACATGCACGTTCATCTGCGGGATCCCGGCTTTACGGAGAAGGAGGACGTTTTCACCGGCTGCCGGGCCGCCGCCGCGGGGGGCGTTACCAGCCTGCTGTGCATGCCCAACACCAAACCGGCGGCGGATACCCCGGAGACGGTGCGCCATATTCTGGAAAAGGCAGAACAGGCGGACGCCCGCGTGTACGTGGCCGCCGCCATCACCAGAGGCCTGGGGGAGGGGGAGCTGTGTGATCTGGAGGCCCTGCGGGCCGCCGGGGCGGCCGCCTTCAGCAACGACGGCCGGCCGGTGGTGAACTCTGCCCACATGGCCCGGGCCATGGCGGAAGCCGCCCGTTTGGGGGTTCCGGTGGTGTCGCACTGCGAGGACCTGTACCTGTCCCAGGGGGGGCTGATGAACGAGGGCGCGGTGAGCCGGGCCCTGGGGGTGAAGGGCGTCCCCGCCGCCGCGGAGGACTGCGGCACCGCCCGGGAGATCGCCCTGGCCGCCGCCTACGGGGTGCCGGTTCACATCTGCCATGTGAGCACCCGCACCAGCGTGGCCCTTATCCGGGACGCCCGCCGCCGGGGCGTGCAGGTAACGGGGGAAACGGCCCCCCATTACTTTGCCCTCACCGAGGAGGACCTTCGCACCAAGGATGCGGACAAGCGCATGAGCCCGCCCCTGCGCACCGAGGAGGATCGGCTGGCTGTCATAGAGGCGCTGCGGGACGGCACCCTTCAGGCCATTGCCACCGACCATGCCCCCCACACCCCGGAGGAAAAGGCCTGCTTTGAGACGGCCCCCAACGGCAGCATCGGCATGGAAACGTCCCTGGCCGCCTCCCTCACGTACCTGGTGAAGCCCGGCCTGCTGAGCCTGTCCCAGCTGATCCGGCTCATGAGCACGGCCCCCGCCGGGCTGCTGGGGCTGCATGCCGGCACGCTCGCCCAGGGGTCCCCCGCCGACGCGGTGGTGTTCGACCCGGAGGAGGAGTGGACGGTAGACCCGGCCCGGTTGCACGGAAAGAGCCGCAACGCGGTGTTCAAGGGCCGCCGCCTCACCGGCCGCGTTCTGGCTACCGTGTGCCGCGGGGAAGTGGTGTACCAGGCCCGCCCGCTGTGACGCGGCCGTGCCGCGTCACGCGTCGAACGACATATTTCCGGGGTAACGTCCCCGAAAATATGTCGTTCGCGCCGCCCTGCTTTTTCCTAGGTGAAGAATCTGACCTGCCGCAGGCGGCTGATGTTGCCTACTTGCTACCGGCGAGCCGTCCCCCCCAACGCAGAGAAACTTTCGCAATCCTAAGATTGCGAGTGTTTCGGTAGGGGGCCGGCGTTTAGTGACCCTAAGGGCACAAGCCGGCCGAAGCGCATTGTGCCGCAGCAAAGCTGCGTCACGCGTCGAACGACATATTTACGGGATAACGTCCCCGTAAATATATCGTTCGCGCAGCCCTACTTTCCCCAGGCAGGACAGCCCCGGGGTCGAGGGGTCGCGACCCCCGCGCGTCTTTGGTTCCTTTCTCCGCGTAGAGAAAGGAACCGCACCGCCGCGTGCGGTCGCGGCAAAGGAAAAACCAGATGTAATGAAAGCAAGTGCATAACAGAAAAAGCGGAGCATTTTAACAAAAAAAGTAATTTTTAGCTGGTAATCTGGAGGGGTGCAGTTCCGCGGCCCAGCTTTACCACGGTACGGGGGTACCCCTTACTAGGGTACCCCCACGCCAAAACAATTCACTGGATTGTTTTGGCTCCCCCGCCTGAGTTTTCGGCTCATCAGGCGTTCCGCGCTTTGCGAAGCGCGGCCAAAGGCTCTGCCTTTGGAAACCGCCACCTTTTGAAAAAGGTGGACGAAAACTTTATCATTCGCTCCATACTTTAAATTGTTAAAAATAAACTTTCAAATTTTATTTTCAACCATATTCACTAAAATAAAATTCCCAAAAACGGAGGATACGCTATGTCACTTGACCGTATGATTGAAAAAATCGCCGCTCTGCAGAACCCCACGGTAGCCGGGCTGGATCCGAAGCTGGATTACATCCCCTCCTACATAAAGGAGAAGGCCTACGCCGCCTGCGGAAAAACCCTGGAAGGGGCCGCCGCCGCTATCCTGGAATACAACAAGGGCCTCATCGACGCCCTGAGCCCCATTGTCCCGGCGGTAAAGCCCCAGGCCGCTTACTATGAAATGTACGGCTGGCAGGGGGTGCGCACCCTGTGCGAGACGATTCGCTACGCCCGGGAAAAGGGGATGTTCGTCATTACCGACGGCAAGCGGAATGACATTGGGGCCACCATGGAGGCCTACGCCGCCGCCCACCTGGGCGTCACCGCGGTGGAGGAGGAGACGGCCGAGGCTTTTGGGGCCGACGCCCTCACCGTGAACGGGTACCTGGGCAGCGACGGGATCCGGCCCCTGCTGAAGGTGTGCCAGCAGGGGGATAAGGGGATTTTTGTGCTGGTGAAAACCTCCAACCCTTCCTCCGGCGAGCTGCAGGACGAAGCCCTGGCCGGCGGCGCCGCGGTGTACCGCACCATGGGCGGCTTCTGTGAGAAATGGGGAGCCGAGCTGCCGGGGAAATACGGCTATTCCGGCGTGGGGGCTGTGGTGGGGGCCACCTACCCGGCCCAGCTGGGCGAGCTGCGGGCAGCCCTGCCCGCCACCTTCTTCCTGGTGCCCGGCTACGGCGCCCAGGGGGGCGGCGCGGCAGACGTGGCCCCCGGCTTTGACAAGAACGGCCTGGGCGCCATTGTGAACGCGTCCCGCTCCATCCTCTGCGCATGGCAGAAAACCGGCGCGGCGGAGAAGGATTACGCCAAGGCCGCCGCCGCGGAAGCGGTGCGCATGCGGGACGATATTATGGCCCTGGTGGGCGAAATCCGCCTGCCGTAACCAGGAGGAGGGGGAACGGATGAAACAGTACGATGTGCGGCAGTGCCGCATTGTGAACAAGGAAACGCTGGCCCAGGGGATTTACAGCGTATGGGTGGAGGCAGGGGAGCTGGCCGCCGCCGCGCGGCCCGGCCAGTTTGCCCAGATCTACGCCCCGGGGAAAACCCTGCGCCGCCCCATTTCCATCTGTGAAATTCAGGGGGACCGGCTGCGGTTTGTGTTCCAGGTGAGGGGCGAGGGCACCGCCCTGCTGGCCCAGGCCGGGGAAGGGGAGTGCTGGGATATTCTGGCCCCGCTGGGGCATGGGTTTGACCTGGGATCTTTGGACCGCAGGGTGTGCTTTGTGGGGGGCGGCATCGGCGTGCCCCCCCTGGTGGAGGCGGCCAAGGCCTTCGGGGCAAACGCCGTAGCCGTCACCGGCTTCCGCAGCCGGGACGCGGTCATCCTTCAGGAGGATTTCCGGAAAAACGGCAATGAAGTCATTCTGGTGACGGACGACGGCTCTGCCGGGCTGCAGGGCCTGGTGACAGAGCACCTGCCCCAGGACTGCCAGGCCCTGTTCGCCTGCGGCCCCACCCCCATGCTGCGGGCGGTGGCGGCTGAGGCCCAGCGCAGGGGCATTCCCTGCCAGCTTTCCCTGGAACAGCGCATGGCCTGCGGCGTGGGGGCCTGCCTGGGCTGCGCCGTGAAGCTGAACACAGGGGACGGCGGCTGGCGGTACGGCCATGTGTGCAAGGACGGCCCGGTGTTTCAGGCCGGGCAAGTGGCTTTTGACTGAGAGGAGGCAGACGGTATGGCAGATTTAAAGGTAACAATCGCCGGCGTTACGCTGGCAAACCCGCTCATCGCCGCCTCCGGCACCTTCGGCTTTGGCCGGGAGTATGGGGAGCTGTACCCCCTCTCTGCCCTGGGGGGGATTTCCTGCAAGGGGATCACCCTGGCGGAGCGGCCTGGGAACCCGCCGCCCCGTGTGGCAGAGACGCCCTCCGGCATGCTGAACGCCGTGGGGCTGCAGAATCCGGGGGTGGAGCATTTTATCCGGGAGGATCTTCCCTGGCTGCGGCAGCAGGGCACGGCGGTTATCGCCAACATCGCCGGCAATACCCCGGAGGATTACTGCGCCATGGCGGAACGCCTTTCCGATTCGGATGTGGATATGATCGAGATGAATATTTCCTGCCCCAATGTGAAGCAGGGCGGGGTGCAGTTCGGCACCTCCTGCCAGGGGGTGGGCTCTATCACCGGGCTGGTGCGCCGGTACTGCAAAAAGCCTCTGATGGTGAAGCTTTCCCCCAATGTGGCCGACATCGGCGAGATCGCCGCGGCGGCGGAGGCGGCGGGGGCCGACGCCATCTCCCTCATCAACACGCTCACCGGCATGCGCATCGACATTGACAGCCGCCGTCCCATCCTGCGGAACAACACGGGCGGGCTCAGCGGCCCGGCGGTGTTCCCGGTGGCGGTGCGCATGGTGTGGCAGGCGGCCCAGCGGGTGAATATCCCCGTGGTGGG
This sequence comes from Candidatus Caccousia avistercoris, assembly GCA_018715025.1. Taxonomy (GTDB): domain Bacteria; phylum Bacillota; class Clostridia; order Oscillospirales; family Acutalibacteraceae; genus Caccousia; species Caccousia avistercoris. The sequence continues at coordinate 6,825 of DVMK01000257.1, read as the reverse complement.
CCTGGGGGGCATCGCCACCTGGCAGGACGCGGTGGAAATGCTGCTGGCAGGGGCGGACGCCCTGCAGATTGGCACGGCGCTGTTTACCGACCCTTACGCCCCGGTGAAAATTCTTCAGGGGCTGGAGCAGTATCTGGAGAAAAAGGGGATTTCCTCTGTTACGGAGCTCACCGGCGCGGTGCAGCCCTGGTAAAGGCTGTGGCGTCACAGGAAGAAGGAGAACAACGTGGAGTATGAATATTTTATGCCTGCCCGGGTGCTGGGCGGGCGGGAGGCGGTGCGGAGGAACGCCGCCCTGCTTTCCCGTTTTGGGAAAAGCTGCCTGCTGGTGACGGGCCGCCGCTCCGCCCTGGCCAGCGGGGCCCAGCAGGATATTGCCGCCGCCCTGGAATCCCAGGGAATCCGGTGGCAGGTGTTTGCACAAATCGGCGAAAACCCTTATTTGGAGGACTGCCGCCGGGCGGCGGAGCAGTGCCGGGCCTGCGGCGCGGAGTTTGTGGTGGGCATCGGCGGCGGTTCGCCCATGGATGCCGCTAAGGCGGTGGCGGTGCTGGCTGCCAACCCGGGCCTTTCCACGGAGGATTTTTACGCCGGAAACCGCCCGAACCGCGCCCTTCCCATTGTGCTGGTGGGCACCACCAGCGGCACCGGCAGCGAGGTGAGCGGCGTGTCCGTCCTCACCCTGGAAAACGGCGTGAAGAAGTCGGTAAAGGGGGAGGACATGTATGCGGCCCTGGCCTTTGCCGACCCGAAATATACCTTTTCCATGAGCCGGGCCGAAACCATCTCCACCGGGCTGGACGCTCTGGCCCACGCCATGGAGGGCTACTTTTCCCCCCAGTGCGACCCGGTTTCCGGCGCGGTGGCAGAGCTGGCCATGCCGTCCCTGTGGAGGGACCTGTGCGCCCTGCGCCGCGGGGAGGAACTGACGGAGGAGATGCACGCCCGGCTGTATGAGGGCTCCATTCAGGCGGGGCTGGTGCTGAATACCCTGGGCACCTCCTTCCCTCATCCGCTGGGCTATGTGCTCACCGAGCGGTTCCGCATTCCCCACGGAAGGGCCTGCGCGGTGTTTGAACCCTCCCTGCTGCGCCGTGTGCTGGAGCAGGAGCCTGCGCGGGGGCAGCGCTTCCTGCAGCTTCTCTCCTGCACGGAGGAGGAGTTTTCCCAGGTGGTGCTGGATTTGGCCGGCTGCGGCGGGGTGGCGATGCAGGAGGAGGAGATCCGCGCCCTGGAGGGCCGGTTCACCCGTGTGAAGAATTACGCCAACGTGCCGGGCGGCTTCTGCGCTGCCGACGCCCTGGCGGTGTTCCGCCGCCTGTTCGGCAGAAAAACCAGGATTCTTCTGGTGCGGCACTGCGAATCCCAGGGGAACGGCCAGGGAATTTTTCAAGGGCATATCGACTGCGATGTGAGCGAAAACGGGAAAAAGCAGCTGGAGCTGCTGAGCCTGCGCCTGCGCAACTGGAAGCTGGACGCCATAGTTTCCAGCCCCCTGCTGCGCGCCAGAAGGACGGCGGAGGCGGTGAACCAATACCATCACCTTCCCATCGAAATCAACGAGGATTTGATTGAGATCGACGCGGGGGAATACAATGGGAAGCTTTGGGCTGACCTGCCCCGCCTCTTCCCGGAGGAAACCAGCCGCTGGTACCGGGATCCGGGCAGCTTTTCCGCCCCCGGCGGGGAAAGCATGCGGCAGGTGTACGACCGGGCGTGGAAAGGCCTGCTGCAGGTGGCGCAGAGCCACCGGGGGCAGACGGTGTGCGTTGTCTCCCACGGAAGCGCCATGCGCTGCATACTGTGCCGCGCCATGGGCAAGCCCCTGGAAGAGCTGGGGCAGGTGCCCTGGTGTGAGAATACGGGCCTGAACCTGCTGGAATTTGAGGAGGACGGCAGCGTGCGGGTAGTGTACCAGAACGACGCTTCCCATCTGACGCCGGAAACCGCCAGCATGGCAAAGCAGAGTTGGTGGCAGATATGAAAATTTTAGCGGTGGATTTGGGCAAAGCCCGCACGGGCCTTGCCATCTGCGACCAGGGGGAGCTTCTGGCCAGCCCTCTGGAGGTGGTGACCGAGTACAACCGGGAAAAGCTGGCGCGCACCGTGGCGGAAAAGGCCGCCGCCCAGGGCGTAGGGGAGATTGTGGTGGGCCTGCCCCGGAACATGGATGGGACGGAGGGGGAAAGCGCCCAGTCCGCCCGGGCGTTCGCCGCCGCCCTGGAAAGTCTCACCGGGCTGCCGGTAGCCCTGCGGGACGAGCGCCTCACCACAGTGACGGCCCACTCTTACCTGAACGACACCAACACCAGGGGGAAGAAGCGGAAGGCCGTAGTGGACGCGGTGGCCGCGGTGATCATCCTGGAAGAATATCTGGCGTACCGGAAACGGCGCGCCGGGGAGGAGGAAGCATGAGCCGGAACAATCCGAAAATTATCTTGGTCCCGGATTCTTTCAAAGGGACGATGAGCGCCCTGGAGGTGTGCGCCGTGATGGAACAGGCGGCGCTGGCCCTGTTTCCCCAGGCACAGGTGGTCTCCCTTCCTGTGGCAGACGGGGGAGAGGGCTCGGTGGAGTGCCTGGTGAAGGCGGCGGGGGGGCGCTGCGTCCCCGCCCAGGTGCAGGGCCCTTACGGGCAGCCCATGGAGGCCTTCTACGGCCTTTTGCCGGACGGCACGGCGGTGGTGGAAACCGCCTCCTGCGCCGGACTTCCCCTGGTGGAAGGGGACGCCCGCCCAGACCAGACCACCACCTTCGGGGTAGGGCAGCTTCTTCTGAAGGCGGCGGAGGCGGGAGCGCGCCGTATTCTGCTGGGCCTGGGGGGCTCCTGTACCAACGACGGGGGCTGCGGCGCTGCCGCCGCCTGCGGCGTGCGTTTCTTCCGGGCAGACGGCGAAGCCTTTGTCCCGGTGGGTGGCACCCTGAAGGACATTGCCTCCCTCTCGGCGGATCATCTGGATCCCCGGCTGCAGGGGGTGGAGATTGCCTGCATGTGCGACATTGACAACCCCTTTTATGGGGAAGAGGGCGCGGCTTTCGTGTTCGCCCCCCAAAAGGGGGCCGGGCCCGACACTGTGCGCCTGCTGGACCAGGGCCTGCGCCATTTGGCGGCAGCGATCCAGCGCTGCCTGGGCCGCGACATTTCCGCCCTGCCGGGCGCCGGGGCGGCCGGCGGCCTGGGCGGCGGCATGGCGGCTTTTCTGGGGGCGCGCCTGCTGCCGGGCATCGACGCCGTGCTGGACGCCGTCCGGTTTGAGGAGGCGCTGCAGGGGGCGGATCTTATCCTCACCGGCGAGGGCCGGGTGGACGGCCAGACCCTGCGGGGCAAGGCGGTGCTGGGGGTGGCCCGCAGGGCCAGAGGCTCCGGCGTGCCGGTGGTAGCCGTCACCGGGGACGCTGCCCAGGCGGGCGAGGGCCTGTACCAGCAGGGGGTGGCGGCCCTGTTCAGCATCAACCGCAGCCCCATAGCCTTCGCCCAGGCCCGCCACCACAGCAAAGAAAACCTGTACCAGACCACGGAAAACATCCTGCGCCTGGCGAAGCAGCTGTGGAAATAAAAACAGGAAGCGCCCCCGAAGCACCGGGGGTCACAGCCATAAGAAAGGCGCGGCCGGCCGGCCGCGCCTTTGCGCTGTCTGTATGCTTCTGCAAAAAGAGAGGGGATGCTACCGGCTCTCTTTCTCAAAATCCCGGTACATCAGGCTGGGCTGGATGCCGGTGTTGTTTTGGTACTTGCCGCTGCGGTAGGGCTCGTACTCCCCGTGAATGTCGTGGTAATAAATCTGGCAGATCTCTGCGTTGGGGTAGATGACGATGGGCTGGACGCAGAAGATTTCCAGGGTCCAGTACCCGGCGAAGCCCACGTCGCCGAAGCCGGCCGTCACATGGATGAACAGTCCCAGCCGCCCGGTGGAGGAGCGCCCCTCCAGCATGGGCACAAAGCCCTCGGTTTTTGTGTACTCGTTGGTGCGGCCCAGGTACAGGCGGTTGGGTTCCAGCTGAAGGCCGGTTTCAGGAATGACAAAACGCTTTACCGGGTTCGGCTTTTTCATGTCAAGCACGGGGGCGTCGTACACCAGAAGCTCCGGCGCCAGGGAAAGGTTGTAGCTGTTGGGGTTCAGCCGTTCCCGGCGGAAGGGCTCGATGACGATCTTGCCGCCCATGTTCTTTTCAATTTCCTTTCCGGAAAGGATCAAAGGGGGACGCCTCCTTCCCAGCGGCCGGGCTTCAGGTCAATCCCGGTTTCCGCTCATGTAAAAAATGGCGATGCCGCCGGGGCCGGTGTGGGTGCCCAGAATGGGGCCCAGGTCGTTCACCACAATTTCCCGCGGCTTGACGCGGCTCTTGGTCTGCTTGTACAGGTATTTGATGTCTTCCGGCGCGTCGCAGTGCACCATAAAGACAATCTGCTTTTCCGGCTGCTGAATGGTTTTCTCCATGTGGTCCAGCAGAGCGTCCAGCGACTGCCGCCGCCCCCGCACCTTCATGGCGGGCACCAGGCGGCCTTCGTCGTCAATGCGGATGACGGGCTTTATGCCCAGCATAGAGCCGAACAGCGCCGCGGCGGCGGAAAGCCGCCCGCCCCGCTTCAGGTGGTTCAGGTCGTCCACGGTAAAATACTGGGAAAGGGAGTACCGGTTCAGAGAAACCCAGTCGGCGGCCTGGTCCAGCGTGGCTCCGGCCTTCTTCTTCATGGCGGCGTAATACACCAGAAGGCCCTCGCCCATGGAAACGGCCAGCGAATCCACCGCCACCACCCGCCGCTCGGGATATTTTTTCTTCAGCTCGTCAATGGCCTCCAGGGCGCGCTGATGCGTGCCGGAAAGGGAGGCGGGGAAGCCGATGTAAAGAATGTCCAGCCCCTGCTGCAGGTAAGGCTCGAAGGTGGCCAGGAACGTGGCCGTGTTGATTTGGTTTGTCTTTGACATTTCCCCCGCCCGCAGCCGCCGGTAAAACTCTTTGCTGGACATTTCCCTGGCATCCGGGTAATTGTGGTACACTTCATCCCCAAAGACAAATTCCATGGGGATAACCTCCACGTCCAGCTCCTCCACCAGTTTGGGGGTTAGGTCGCAGGTAGAATCCGTAATAATTTTGTAGTCCGCCATGCCGGAACCCTCCTTCTGGGCCTGCGCCCTTAGTCTTTATTTTCCGCCATAAAGAACAGCGCAATGGTGCCGGGGCCGGAGTGGGCGCCGATGACGGGGCCGATGGTGTTCAGGTACACCTTGCTGCCGGGGAACTTGGTGCGCACCTGCTCGGCCACATACTCTGCGTCCTCCTGGGCGTCCCCGTGGCTGATAAATACGGTTTTGGCGTTTTCCAGCTGGGCGGTTTTTCCCATGTGCTTCACCAAAGCGTCCAGCGACTGCCGCCGCCCCCGCACCTTTTCCATGGGGATGAGGTGGCCCTCGTTGTCCACGTGCAGCACAGGCTTAATGCCCAGCATGGTGCCCACGAAGGCCGCCGTGCCGCTGACGCGCCCGCCGCGCTTCAGGTGGTTCAGGTCGTCTACCGTGAACCAGTGGGCCAGCCGGTTGCGGTTGTTCACCACCCAGCTTTCCAGCTCTTCGATGGTGGCGCCGGCCCGCTTCTGCTGCACGGCATAGTACACCAGAAGGCCCTCGCCCATGGAGGCGGCCAGGGTGTCCACCATCAGGATTTTCCGCTCGGGGAACTTGCCGCGCAGCTCTTCGGCTGCCATGCAGGCGCTGTTGTAGGTGCCAGAAAGGCCGGAGGAAAAGGCCATGTAGAGAATGTCGTGCCCGGCGGCCAGCACCGGCGTGAACACGTCCAGGAAGGTGGAGGTGTTGATCTGGTTGGTAGTGGAGGATTCCCCGGCGCGGATCCGCCGGTAAAACTCCCCGGCGCTCATGTCGCGCTCGTCGGGGTAATTGTAGTACACCTTCTCCCCCATGACAAAACTCAGGGGAATCACCTGTACGTCCAGCTCTTCCACCAGCTTGGGGGTCAGGTCGAAGGTAGAATCCGTAATAATTTTGTAGTCAGACATGGTACGGCTCCTCTCTCTATGATCAGCGGCTCCGGCAGGCGGCCCCCGGCGGAGGCTGCGGCCCGGCGCGCCGGATCTTTTTCCCATATTATACCCTTTTTTCCCCGGGCTGTCCACCGTTGGGGGGAAAGAAGCGCAGAAAAAGCTTCCCCCAAAAAGGGGGAAGCTTCCTAAATCTCAAATAGCCCCGCCTGGCCGTAAGTGTGAGAATAACCTGCCTACGAAAAGCAGGTGGGTGCCCGCCCAACGGTTTCTCGCTCCCTTCCTCCGGCAAAAGCCGGGAGGTCTGCAGTCCCCCGCCGGAGCTAAGCTCCCGATTTAAAATTGTAGGGTTATCTGTACACAGTCCGCGTACCAGGCAGGAAGCGGCCCTTTACTCTTCGGGCTCGCCGTCCTCTGCGTCAAAAAGCTCTTCAAAGTGCTGTTCAAAGACGGCGGCCAGGCGGTCGAGAAGCTCTTCGTCCTCCACCTCGGCAAGCTGCTGCTCGCCGTCCTCTTCAATCACTTCAAAAATATAGTACGTCCCTTCCGACTCTACCTCCTGCTGAGGATCCTCAAAGGTGGGAAGCAGGGCGTAAAAGCATCCTTCGTCGTTTTCAATCACATCCAGGATTTCAAACTCGTGCTCCTGGCCTTCGTCGTCAACAAGGGTGAGCAGATCCGCGCCGAAATCGTCGTTCATAATAAGCTCGCTCCTTTCTGTGAACTCTTTTCGTATCTGTATTGTACCTTCCTGCGGGCCGGAAGTCAACTGTATTTTGCGTCAAAGTTAAAATAACTATTTTTTTCTTACTTTTTTCAAAAAAACTATT
>DVMK01000256.1 GCA_018715025.1 Candidatus Caccousia avistercoris | reverse complement strand
GGACGAGTCCAAAGAACCTCTCTTTTCGGGGAAGGCTTTCGCTTCCTTTGGCTACACAAACAATGCAGACAACTACAACCCCACCATCCTGGCAAACGGAGACGATTTTCAATTTATGCAGTTCTCCGGCATTGTCAGCGACAAAGCGAAAGTATATAACACAAACGCAGGCGGCCGCGGCCTTTACATCACCCGCTCCTGCTCCAATCTAGAAGCCGCCTATCGCTTTGTGGCCACAGCCTATAGCGATGAAGGCAAAAAGCTGCTTAACTGGGGTGTGGAAGGAACTGACTATACCATAGACGAAAACGGCTACCCGAAATTCAACTATGACAAGGAAAGCGACGCCGACCTTAAACCGAGAGGACTGAAATATTGGGGCTGGATGGTATGCGACGCTTACGTGGTAGGTGTGACAAACTATAACACCGGCGGCGAAATGCTTCCCGCTCTGGAAAGCATGGCTACTATTACCGAACGCAACCCAGTCTTGGGTATGATTACCTTTGAACCGGATTCCGATGAATCTGTCATTCTTTCGAAGATTAACGAAATGATTACCACCGAACAGATTAAGGTATACATGGCGGCCTCTGAAGAAGAGTGCGAGCAGGCGTTCCAGACTATGCTTAGCACAGCAGAAAGCATTGGAATGCAGACCCTTGAGGATTATGCAAATTCCGTTTACCCTGAACTCAAAGCAGAATACGATCAAATTGCCGACAACAAGGAATAAAAAGGAGAGAGAAGGGAGAAAGGCTCAAGCCTTCCTCCCTTCCCCCGTTATGCCTCTTCCTCTGGCAATAGAAAGGTGAGCCGGGCTGCCGCCCCCCTCTGCGCATAAAAAAATCATACGAGGAGAATCAGCATGAGAGACCGATGGAAAGAAGCCCTCACCGGTGAATATGAGAACCATTGTATGCCCTTCCTGTGGGTACACGGGGGTGATGCGGAAAGAATCCGCATACTTCTCAGAGAACTGCATTCCAGCGGCGTACAGGCGGCCTGTCTGGAGTCGCGGCCGCATCCAGATTTTCTTGGGCAAGGCTGGTGGGATGATGTAGGCGCCGCTTTAGCAGAAGCGCGCCGCCTGGGTATGCAGCTGTGGATTTTAGATGACCAAGCCTTCCCCTCCGGCCATGCAGCAGGGAGGCTGCCCGGGGCCGAAGCAGGTCTGCAGCGGTGGAGCCTGGTGCATGACTGTATTGACGTGCCCGGCCCCCAGCAAGGCGTACATTTTGCAGTAGGGCTGCTCGTAAACCAGCTGGCCCCCCCTGCGGCCGCCCCACAGGAAGTCAGCGAAAAAAAACTTTTGGGCGTAGTGGCTTGCCGCACGGATGGCTCCCGACAGGCGCGGCTGACCGGCGAGTTTTACAACGTGACCAGCCTTGTGGACGAAAACGGCATGCTTTTCTGGGATGTACCGGAAGGGGCCTGGAAAATCGTAGTGATCTCCTTAATGACAAATGCCTGCGCCGCTTGCAACGACTATGTTAATTTTTTGTCCAGAGATTCTGTACGGTTTCTAATCGACACCGTTTATGAACCTCATTACGCCCATTTTGGCCAGGAGTTTGGCCGTACATTGGCGGGCTTCTTTAGCGATGAGCCTGGTTTTTACACAGGTACAAAGGAAATGTATCCCCTGAATGAACAAATTGGCTGCCGGAATCTTCCTCTTCCCTGGTCAGAGGAGTTGGGCATTCATCTGAATAAACGCTGTGAAAACGCTCTGGAGCATCTTCCTCTTCTATGGTATGACGGGGAGGGATGCCGGGAGTTCCGCAGCTTCTATATGGATATTGCCACCAGCCTATACCAGAAAAATTACGTTCAGCAAGTGGGGGACTGGTGCGAGTCCCACGGCGTTCAATACATAGGCCACGTGCTGGAAGACAACAACAGCCATGGGCGTTTGGGATGCGGGCCGGGGCACTATTTCAGAGCCATGCGTGGGCAGCACATGGCGGGGATCGACGTCGTATTCAATCAAATTCTTCCAGGCCGTGATTTTGAGGAAAACTGCCATCGGGTAATGGATGGAGAGTTCTGCCACTATGCTTTGGGAAAGCTTGCTTCCTCCTCCGCCCGCCTGGAGCCTCGCATGCAGGGCAACGCCATGGCGGAAATATTTGGAGCGGGCGGCTGGGCGGAAGATATTTCTTGGATGAAATGGGTGGCAGACTCCCTGCTGGTGCGAGGCGTCAATTTCTTTGTCCCTCATGCATACACCACAAAGGATTTTCCCGATCCAGACTGTCCGCCTCACTTGTTCGCCATGGGGAAAAATCCGCAGCACCCAGGCATGGAAAAGCTGTACCGCCATATAAATCGCTGTGCCCACCTTCTTACCGGGGGAAAATCTGTTGTGCATACGGCTATTCTGTATCACGCGGCGGCAGAATGGTGCGGAGAGGCCATGCTGGTACAGACTCCTGCCAAAATCTGTATGCAGCAGCAGGCGGATTTCGATTTTCTCAGCGAGGATCTTCTCCAGGAAGGGCAGGTGGACGGAAATTGTCTCCTAGTTCGGGAGAACCGGTACCGCCTTTTAATTCTTCCCGCCTTTGATTTTCTTCCTTCATCGCTTCTGCGTCAGTTGAAACGGCTGCAGGCGCAGGGTGCGCCGCTGATCTGCCTGGAAAAGGCTCCCCGTCCGGCGCGGGAAGGAGAGTCTTTATGGGAAGAATCCCCGACAGCCCCCTTACAGCAGCTGCCAGAACTTTTGCAAAAATACAGATGCAGTTCTATTTCTCTGTCTCAGCCAGAGCCTCGTCTTCGGTGCCTGCATTACCGTCACACCAACCGGGAACTCTTCTTTCTGTTTAACGAGGAAATAGGCCGAAGCATCGAAGTCGATGCCGTGCTCCCTGCAAAGTCCCCTTTGTATCGTTATGATCCTATGGAAAACCGTTTGACAAAACCACCGCAAAAGCAGACCAATGACGGTCGTATCTGCCGTGTGGAACTGGAACCATACGAATCTCTGTTTTTGATCAGCGGAGAGCCGCCTCAAGCACCGGAACCGGAACGCCGCCGGCCCTGCAACGTTTGCCAGCCTCAAGGGAAATGGACGGTTTCCCTTCTAGGAAGCAATCTCTCAGTAACGTTGCCGCGGCTGAAGGATTTGTCTGCCTCTGAACTTTTTCCCCGGTATTCAGGCGTTCTGGAATACCGGTGTGTTTTTCATGTCCCTAACGTTCTGCCGGATTCATACATGGCTGAGCTGTGCTTAGGCGAGGTCTCAGGGTTGGTTCAGGTGCTTTGGAACGACGTTCCTGTTGGAAAGCGGATTGCACGTCCCTATCGTTTCCTTTTGGACGGCCTGGTTCGTCCCGGAGAGAATCAGGCCGTCATTCAGGTTTCCACCACCCTGTTCAACCGCCTGCATGACGGATTTTCCCTGCGCCTCCCGCTGCCGCCAACCGGGCTTCTGGGGCCGGTTCAACTGGAACTATGCTGAAGAAAAAACGGAGCCCCTTTTCGCACGCCCCCCCGGCGCACAGAAGCAGAGAAAAGGCCGGCAGAGGAACTTCCCCTGCCGGCCTTTCGCCGTTCTGTCTTATTCTGCTTCGTCTGCGTGGTATTCCTGGAGGGATTTCACCTGCTTGGTCTCCGGGGCCTTCGCCGCCTTGATGCCCTCCACGGTGGCCTTGGCGGCGGCCATGGTGGTCACGTAGGGAATGCGGCCCTTGACGGCGGCCTTGCGGATGTAGCTGTCGTCGGTGGCCCCCTTCTTGCCCAGAGGGGTGTTCACAATGATGGACACCTTGCCGTTGGTGATGTAATCCAGCACGTTGGGGCGGCCGCCGTTGATTTTGGCAACCCGCTCCGCCGGGATCCCGGCCGCGGCCAGGGCCCCGTAGGTGCCGCCGGTGGCGATGATGGAGAACCCGCACTCCACGAAGCCGCGGGCTACCTCGGCCACCTCGGGCTTATCCCGGTCGTTCACGCTGATGAGCACCATGCCGCTGAGGGGCAGCTTGGTCTGGGTGGCTTCCTCCGCCTTGTAGAAGGCCTCGCCGAAGTTGGAGGAAATGCCCAGCACCTCGCCGGTGGAGCGCATCTCAGGCCCCAGCACCGGGTCAACCTCCGGGAACATATTGAAGGGGAATACCGCTTCCTTCACGCCGTAATGGGAGATCTTCTTCTCCTTCAGGCCCGGCACCGGGGAGGGACGCCCTGTCAGGTGAGAGGTCATAATATCCGTGGCGATGCGCACCATGTTGATGTTGCACACCTTGGACACCAGCGGCACGGTGCGGGAAGCGCGGGGGTTGGCCTCCAGCACGAACACCTTGCCGTCCTCAATGGCGTACTGCATGTTCATCAGGCCCACCACGTGCATTTCCCGGGCAATCCGCCGGGTATAATCCTTAATGGTGTCAATCTGCTTTTCCGTCAGGCCGCGGGGCGGCAGAATGCAGGCGGAGTCGCCGGAATGGACGCCCGCCAGCTCAATGTGCTCCATCACGCTGGGAACAAACACGTTCTCCCCGTCGCTGATGGCGTCGGCCTCGCACTCGGTGGCGTGGTGCAGGAACCGGTCGATGAGGATGGGCCGGTCCGGCGTGACGCCTGTGGCCGCGTTCATGTAGAAGGCCATGGCCTCGTCGTCGTACACCACCTCCATGCCGCGGCCGCCCAGCACGTAGGAGGGGCGCACCATGACCGGGTAGCCGATGCGGTTGGCGATTTCAATGGCCTCCTGGGCGTTCACCGCCATGCCGGACTCGGGCATGGGGATGCGCAGCTTGTCCATCATGGCCCGGAACAGATCCCGGTCCTCTGCCATGTCGATGGTTTCCGGGGTGGTGCCCAGAATCTTCACGCCGGCCTTCTTCAGGGAGGCCGCCAGGTTCAGCGGGGTCTGGCCGCCGAACTGGGCGATAACCCCGGCGGGCTTCTCCTTCTCGTAAATGCTCAGCACATCCTCCAGGGTAAGGGGCTCGAAGTACAGCTTGTCGGAGGTGTCGTAGTCGGTGGAGACGGTTTCCGGGTTGCAGTTTACAATGATCGTCTCAAAGCCCAGATCCTTCAGGGCCAGGGCCGCGTGGACGCAGCAGTAGTCAAATTCAATGCCCTGCCCAATCCGGTTGGGGCCGCCGCCCAGAATCATAATCTTCTGGCGGCCGGTGCTGACCGGGCTCTTGTCCTCCATGTGGTAGCTGGAGTAATAGTAGGCCGAATCCTCGGTGCTGCTCACATGGATGCCCTCCCAGGCTTCCACAATGTGGTTCTGCACCCTGGCGGCGCGGATGTCGTCCTCCGGAACCTCCAGAATCTGGCTCAGGTACTTGTCGGCGAAGCCGTCCAGCTTGGCCTGGCGCAGCATGTCTGCCGGAGGAACCTGCCCCTTGCAGGCCAGCAGGGCTTCCTCCTCCTCCACCAGCTCTTTCATCTGGCGGAGGAAGTAGTGCTTAATTTTGGTGAGCTCCCACAGCTCCTCCACGGTAGCGCCCTTCCGCAGGGCCTCGTACATGATGAACTGGCGCTCGCTGGTGGGGACCGCCAGCATGGCCAGCAGCTCCTCCTTCGTCTTTTTGCCGAAGTCCTTCACGTGGCCCAGGCCGTAGCGGCCGTTCTCCAGGCTGCGGATGGCCTTCTGGAAGGCCTCCTTGTAGGTTTTGCCGATGCTCATCACTTCGCCCACAGCCTTCATCTGGGTGCCCAGCTTGTCCTCTGCGCCGGGGAATTTCTCGAAGGCCCAACGGGCGAACTTGATCACCACATAGTCGCCGCCCGGCACGTACTTGTCCAGGGTGCCGTGCTTGCCGCAGGGGATTTCGTCCAGGGTGAGGCCGCTGGCCAGCATGGCGGAGATGAGGGCGATGGGGAAGCCGGTGGCCTTGGAGGCCAGGGCGGAGGAACGGGAGGTGCGGGGGTTGATTTCAATGACAACCACCCGGTCGCTCACCGGGTCGTGGGCAAACTGCACGTTGGTGCCGCCGATGACGCCCACCCGCTCCACAATCTTGTAGGCCTGCTCCTGCAGGCGCTTCTGCAGCTCCTCCGAAATGGTGAGCATGGGGGCGGAGCAGAAGGAGTCGCCGGTGTGCACCCCCAGGGGGTCGATGTTTTCAATGAAGCAGACGGTGATCATGTTGTTCTTGGCGTCCCGCACCACTTCCAGCTCCAGCTCTTCCCAGCCCAGAATGGACTCCTCCACCAGCACCTGGCCCACCAGGCTGGCCTGCAGGCCGCGGGCGCAGACGGTTTTCAGCTCGTCCACATTGTACACCAGGCCGCCGCCGGCGCCGCCCATGGTGTAGGCGGGGCGCAGCACCACCGGGTAGCCCAGCCGGTCTGCAATGGCCAGGGCGTCCTCCACCGAGTAGGCCACCTCGCTGCGGGCCATTTCAATGCCCAGCTCGTTCATGGTGTTCTTGAATTCGATGCGGTCCTCGCCGCGCTCAATGGCGTCCACATTGACGCCGATGACCTTCACGTTGTATTTTTCCAGCACGCCGGCCTTGTTCAGCTCAGAGCACAGGTTCAGGCCGGATTGTCCCCCCAGGTTGGGCAGCAGGGCGTCGGGGCGTTCTTTTTCAATGATCTGGGTCAGCCGCTCCACATTGAGGGGCTCAATGTAGGTGATGTCGGCGGTTTCCGGGTCGGTCATAATGGTAGCCGGGTTGGAGTTCACCAGCACAATCTGGTAGCCCAGCCTGCGCAGGGCCTTGCAGGCCTGCGTGCCGGAATAGTCAAACTCGCAGGCTTGTCCAATGATGATGGGGCCGGAACCGATGATCAGAACCTTGTGAATATCATTTCTCTTCATAAATATCCATCGCCTCGCCTTTCCTTATCCTGTTGCCGAATCTATATCCTTATTAGTTTAATCGAAAATCCCAAAATTGACAACAGTTTTTTTGAAGGCATTTTCTTGTATTTTTTCAAAATATTATGAGTAAAATGTCGAAAACCGCCGCAGAAACGCCGCCTGCCGCCGCCAGAGGCGGAAAAATGCGCCGCCGGGCGGGTAATTCACCGAAAGCGCGGCATACTACACAGCAGAACGAAGCCCGGCGAAGGCGCGGGCACAAGGGAAGGAGAAGGATGCACCGTGAAGGTTTCCAGAGAAGAATATCAAAAAATGGCCGAAAAGGCCTCGCCCCCCTCGCCGTTTTGGAAAAACGCGGCCATGGCCTTCCTCACCGGGGGGCTCATCTGCTGCGCGGGCCAGGCCCTGGTGAATTTTTACCAGGGCCTGGGCATGGACCTGCAGACGGCCCGCGGGTTCGTCTCGGTGACGCTCATCCTGGCCAGCGCCCTGCTCACGGGCCTGCGGGTGTACGACAATGTGGCGAAGCACGCCGGGGCCGGCACGCTGGTGCCCATTACCGGCTTTGCCAACGCCGTGGTCTCCCCTGCCATTGAATTCAAAAGCGAGAAGATCGTCACCGGCACCTGCGCAAAAATGTTCACCATCGCCGGGCCGGTGCTGGTCATGGGGATCACCGCCAGCATTTTGTACGGCCTCATTCTGTGGGCGCTGGGGCTGGCAGGGTGAGAAAAGGCTGCCGGGGCGGGTACCCCGGCAGCCTTTTTGCAGCCCGCCTTGACGCGGCAGGCCAGGCGAAGCGTCTGTTTGATTCTGCTTTAAATTTCCGTCACCTTAGTAGGGAAGGCGATTTCATAGCCAGCGATGGTAGCCCCAAAGCTGGCAAGCATGTCGGCAGGGGGGATGCAGGCAATCTGGGGAAGCTCTTCAGAAGCCAACTGCCCGGCCAACTGTGTCTTGAGGGAATCGGCTAGGCGGCAGACCGATTCCGGGTAAAAGGAGGACAGCACAAGCACGTCCGGACGGAAAAAAGCCAGAAGGATCCCCAGCATCTGGGAAAGAAAAGCGGTGGCTTCCTTTAGGATCCGCACGGTGGTGGGTTCTCTCTGCTGTACAAGGAGGAAAAAAGTTTCTAAATTAAGATCTGACTCCTGCAAGACAAGATTTTTGTCCAAAAGACCTGCGTAATAGGCCTCTCGGAACTTGCTTACGATGGCGGTGGAGGAAAGCTCTGCGTCAAAGCAGCCCTTTTTTCCACAGGCGCACCAGCGGGTGGACCCCTCCGCCTTCATGTGCCCTATTTCGCAGACTATGCCAAGCTCAGAACAGAGCAACCCTTTGGAAAACAGCCGCACCCCGGCGCTGTGGCGAATAATCAGGAAAATGACGGAGCATTCCGGCTCAAGCTGGTTCTGGGCCCGGTAGCCTGTCAGCATGGCGTCCACATTATTGAGGAAGAACAGGCGCTTTTTAAGGTAAGAAAAGTGTTCCCGGAAATTGATGTAATGCCAGTCTGGTACAGTGCGGTATTCAATGCCAATACCTTCCTGGGCATCGAGTTCTCCCGGAATGGAGAAGACAACAGAAGGTATTTTTTCCCAAATTTCCTTGTTTTCCCGGATGTATGTATCCAAAAGCTGCTTCATGGCCGAGATAATTTCTTCGGTGGCTTGAGCGTCCAGCGCAATGCTTCTCTGATCTACAATTGCCTGGGTGGCGTCCGTTACCGTCAGGCTCACGCCGGCAGCACTGCACTCAACTCCTGCAAAGTAGATGCTGCTGCACTGGACGTTCAGCAAGGAGGGGCGGCGGCCCACCCTGCTTTCCTGGCTTTCGTCTTCAGCAACAAAACCGTCGGCAATCAGGCGATCTACCACAGAAGTAACCGTTGTGGTGCTGTAGCCCGTCAGTTTGCAGATGTCAAACCGGGAAACCTGGCCATTGTTCCGGCGGATAATGTCAAAAACCTTGCTGTATCTTCCTATCTGCCGCACCTTTACAAGAGTTTTAGGCATTTGGCACCCTCCTTATGTGGCAAATTTTTACTGCTTTCATTGTACCCTTTTTGCCGGTATAGATCAATAACAGTCCATTGAAGAAGACTGTGGA
>DVMK01000255.1 GCA_018715025.1 Candidatus Caccousia avistercoris | reverse complement strand
CCATGAATTCCAATTGAGATAGGTTGATTGTTGCTTTCTTTTATAAGGTTAACAACCGTCTTGGCAATAGCCTCATTATTAAGCAAATCAAATTTCGTTTCATTGTCAGATAGAATCATTTCGATCCCCCTCCCGAAGTGCGATGACATTTATTTTGTTTAATTGCAAATTTGATACTCTGCCATAATACTGCGCCAGCTTCTCATCGCAGATCCGCTCGATCTCCTGTTTTCCCTCCCGGGTCAGCTTCTTCCACACGGACTCGTCCACCTGAATTACGCCCAATGTCTTAGTATGGTGGAGCATCTGCATGTCCTCGAACCGCTTAAAGGGGTTGGACAGGATATTCCGCTGGGCCTGGGCATCGGTGTAGCCGCCCTTGGCGTAGATGCTGTTGGTCTTTTCCACTACCAACCCGGCCGCCCGTCGGGCTTCTTAGAACTCCCGAAAGTAAGTGACGATGTCACTGAGTTTCACCCGGCCTTTGTCGTCGGCAAATAGCAGCACTGCTTTGAGGAGTACCGGCTTGTAGGAGTAACTCATGTCCATCTGTCGCACCATATCCAGGAACAAATCCTTGCGGTTTGAGTCGTCGATGAGCGTCCAGCCGTACTGTTTCGCATACTTCTGGAGTGTTTCCTCTTTGAAATACTTGAAGGTCCGGTGCTCGCTCATGGGTACCACCAGATCAGGCACCAGCAGACCGTCCCGGACATACCGCTCAATGGTCTCCGTCTGCACATCCAC
Organism: Candidatus Caccousia avistercoris; assembly: GCA_018715025.1. GTDB lineage: Bacteria > Bacillota > Clostridia > Oscillospirales > Acutalibacteraceae > Caccousia > Caccousia avistercoris. Next base: position 2,314 of record DVMK01000255.1, on the reverse strand, counting down.
CCGGCGGACGAACTCCATCTGGGAGATCATCCCTGCAGCTTCTTCCTGCCAGTTTAAGATATCCACCAGCTCGTAGTCCAGGGCATCTACCGGCCAATCGATGAGGGCATCCGGGCGCTCGCCACGGTCATAAAGCCCCTGTTCGGCGGTTTTCTGCTGTTTGGTGCCCAACACCAGAGCGCCGGGCTTGTGCTCCTTTAATCGGAACAGCCGGTGCATGGAGCAGGACATGTTGTACTGGCTGGCATTGTCCACGAAGTCAAACACCATCAGGCTCTCCTTGCCGGGAGACAGCCGCATGCCACGGCCCAGTTGCTGGGTATAGAGCACCTTGGACATGGTGGGCCGGGCCATGAACAGCACCTCGGTGGCCGGGCAGTCCCAGCCCTCGTTGAGCAGGTCACAGGCGCACAGCACCTGGGTCTCGCCCTTCTCAAACCGGGCCAGCACCTCCCGGCGGTCGCTGGTCTTGATCTCTCCGGACACGGCCTCAGCGGATACGCCGGCGTCGTGGAGCCGCCCGGCGATCTCCTGGGCGTGCTTGACGGAGGTACAGAAGATGACGGTCCGCTTGTCCTTCACATACTGGAGCCAGGTGTCCACGATGAGCTGGTTGCGCTCCGGCACATAGATCTTGCTCTCCAGATCCCGGATGTTATATTGGACGCTGTTGAACCGCACTTTGGTCAGGTCGATGTTGGTGTGGATGCGGATGCACCGCACCGGCACCAGCTCGCCGATCTCCACAGCGGTCTGGATGTCCAGCTTGTGGGCGGTGTTTTTGAAAATATCCAGGATGTTCTTGTCGTCGGCCCGCTCCGGTGTGGCGGTCAGGCCCAGGGTAAATTCCGGCGTGAAGTAGGACAGGACCTTCTGGTATGTATCGGCGGAGGCGTGGTGGGCCTCGTCCACTATGATGTAGCCGAAGTCATCCGGCTTGAACCGCTCCAGGTTCAGCGCCACGCTCTGGATGCTGCCGCACACCACAAAGGCGTTGCCCTGCTTCATACTCTCCACATAGCGGCCCACCGTGGCCCGGGGTCACAGCTCCCGGAAGGTCTTGGTGGCCTGATCCACCAGCTCCACCGTGTGAGCCAGAAACAGCGTACGCTTGCCAAAGCGCTTAGCGTCCATGACGGCGGTCACCGTCTTGCCGGTGCCGGTGGCATGATAGAGCAGGGCGATGGTCTCGAAGCTGCAGCGCATCTCCTCCAGAGCCGCCAGGGCCTGCTTCTGGTGTTCCTTCAGTTCCAGTTTGGAACCGTCCAGGGACTTGCCCCGCTGGGTGGGGAGATAGTCCTCAATTTCCTTGAAGTTGGGATGTTGGCCCAGGAATACCCGCAGCTCGTCTTTGACGGTCTCCGGCTGCTGCTGCATCTGCCGCACCGCCCAGCGGTACACATCCCAACCCAGGTAGATCATGCTGTTCTGCTTGAGCAGGTCGTCGTAAAATTTGTTCTGGGAGACCAGCTTGGGGTTGTGAGAGGCTTCGTCATCGATCTCGATGGCCACCTTCCGCCCGCCGTTTTCGATCAGAAAGTCGGCAAACCGGCTGTTTTGGTAGATGTCGGAGAAGGGATACTGGGAATAGAGATAACCGGCTTTCTCGGCGCCGAAGGTGTCGGAGAACAGTTCAATGAACAGGTCCTCGGCACTGCTGCCGGAGGCGGAGCGGTAGGTTGGCATGGAGATCACCTCGGTTTCCTGTTAAGATATGTATCTGTAATCTTCCCGAGATCCGCTAATCGGGATTCAATGGCACCTTTGCTTCTACCATGCTCCTTGGCGATTGCAGAAGTCGTCATTCCTGAGTCAAATTCATCCAGTAGTTTTTCTTCCTCAATATCCGTCCATGGTTTTCCGGCATTTCGGGGTAGGTTTTTCTTTTGGGGCCAAGGAATCACATTCAAAAGTTCATGAAAAGCTCGGATCATTTCAGGCTGATTGCATACATGGTTTTGTGGTAAAAGTTCTCCAGTGAATGGATCAATGCCGTCAGCCAAAGCAGATAATAGCTCTTTTGCTCTTACAATATCCATTTAGCAATCCTCCTTTACTCCCTTCAGCAGGATCTTCTTCTCGAATCCGCCCCGTTTGGCAGCCTTGTCCGCCCGCACCTGCTCCAATTCTTCCAGCGTCCAGCCGCGGGCCTTTACGACAGCCTGCATGACCTCCAGAAGATCGGCGAGCTCTTCCAGAGATTTGCTCTCCTGGTACTCAGCAAGTTCTTCGTTCAGCTTTTGGTCCAGGAGATATATGTAGTCCTTGTCAGAAAGTGTTTCACAGATACAGATTTTCCCGTCTGCTTTAATGA
>DVMK01000254.1 GCA_018715025.1 Candidatus Caccousia avistercoris | reverse complement strand
CCATGGCGGGATATTTTCCCCGTTTCCCCAAAGCGAAAAAACGCCGCCGCATGCAGATTTGAAGCGTAAGAATCATTTATGAAAAAAGGAGAGATCGCATTATGAAGGTGTTAATGATAAACGGAAGCCCGCGCAAAGGCGGGAATACAGCCATCGCTCTGGAGGAAATGGAAAAGATTTTCCAGGCGGAAGGGGTGGAAACGGATTTGGTCCAGGTGGGAAACCAGGATATCCGGGGGTGTACCTCCTGCTATTTCTGTAAGAAGAACGGAAGATGCGTTTTTAACGATCTGGTCAATGAAACCGCCCCGAAATTCCAGCAGGCAGACGGCCTTGTCATCGCCAGTCCCGTGTATTTTGGCTCTGCCAACGGCACGCTCGTCTCTTTTTTGGATCGCCTGTTCTACAGCGTTCCCTTTGACAAGACCATGAAGGTGGGGGCCAGCGTGGCGGTGGCCCGCCGGGGCGGCCTCACCGCCACCTACGACGAGCTGAACAAATACTTCACCATCTCAGGAATGCCGGTGGCTTCCAGCCAATACTGGAACGGCGTTCACGGCAGGGAAGCGGGCGAGGCCGCGCAGGACGAAGAGGGCCTGCAGACCATGCGGGTTCTGGCCCGGAATATGGTTTTTCTGATGAAGAGCATCGCCCTGGGGAAGGAACGGTACGGCCTGCCGGAAAAAGAGCCGTTCCAGCGCACCAACTTCATCCGGTGAGGGGAGGCTTTCCGATGAAAAGGCGGAACGCAGCGATTGCCGCCATTTCACAGAAAATCTGGTGGGCGCTTCCTGCTGTACCTGGCGTTTGTCCTGCTGTTTTCGCTTGCCGCCGGCCTGGCGGTTAATCTCATTTTGTGAATGCTCTTTATGGCAGAAAGAAGGAAAAGAAATGGAGAAGGAGTCGGAGCAATATCTGTTTGAAGAGATGCCGGTGCCCCGGGCGGTGGCTGCGCTGGCGATCCCCACTATCATCAGCCAGGTAGTGACGATGATCTACAACCTGGCCGACACCTTTTTCATCGGCCAAATGGGCGACCCCGCCATGGTGGCGGTCGTTTCGCTGGGCATGTATTTCCGTCCCTTCCGCAGCCTGAAGAAAAGCAGTCATAAGCTTTAGGTTTACACAGCATAACCAACAGAAACTTCTCCCCAGCGCGGAACAGATCTATACTGAAAAGGAAAGGGAGGGACGGAAATGATCCTCTGTGTCAATGAATACCAGGTAAAGCCGGGGCGCATGGGCAGGCTTCTGCGGGAACTGCGGAAAAGCCGCGTGGAGGAAGAGCTTCGCAAATCCCCGGGGAATGTGAGCTTCTATTTCTCCGTTCCCATTCAGGAGGAGGACACGCTGTACCTCACCGACAGCTGGAAGGACGAAGCTTCCTTCCAGGCTCACCTGGAAACCAAGGCGGCCGCCCGCTGGGCTGCGCTGAAGGAAGAATACATCAGCGAGAGCATCGTCAGGCGGTACCAGGTCTGACGGCCGCGGGCGTTCTGTCCCCGCAGATGCTCTGCCGCGGCATGGATAAAATCCCAGAGGCTATGGCGCTGTTCCTGAACCACGACAGAACCCTGATTAAGCCGGTTATCTATAACGATTGATTTTCAGAAAGGATGCGAGTATCATGGAATTTGCAGCTTTGCATAACGGAGTAAAAATGCCCATGGCGGGCATAGGCACTTTTCTGCTTACGCCAGACGAGGCAGAGGCCTCGGTGCTCAGCGCGCTGCAGTGCGGCTACCGGCTGATTGACACGGCCAACGCCTACGTGAACGAGAAGGCGGTGGGCCGTGCGATCAAAAGGTCGGGCCTCAGGCGGGAGGAAATTTTTCTGGAAACCAAGCTTTGGCCCAGCTTTTACGAGCAGCCGGACGCGGTGGAAAAAACGCTTCAGCGCCTTGACACAGACTACATCGACCTTCTGCTTCTTCACCAGCCTGCAGGAAATTACATGGCGGGGTACCGCCTTATGGAAAAAGCCTGCCAGGAGGGGAAGGTGAGGGCCATTGGCCTTTCTAATTTCACGGCGGAGCAAATCCGGGAAATCCTGGCGGCCTGCCAGGTGAAGCCCGCTGTGCTGCAGACAGAGGTGCACCCTTACTCCCAGGAAAAAGAGCTGAAAAAATTCCTGCAGAAGGAGGGGATGGTGATCCAGGCCTGGTACCCCCTTGGCCATGGGGACAGGGCTTTGATTCAGGAGCCGCTGTTTGCGGAGCTGGGGGAAAAATACGGCAAGTCCAGCGCGCAGATCATCCTGCGCTGGCATATTCAGGATGGGAACATCGTCATCCCCGGTTCCAAAAATCCGGCCCACATCAAAGACAATTTTGATCTGTTCGATTTTTCCCTGAATCCGGAGGAAATGGCGCGGATCTCCGCAATGGATCGGAAAAAGCGGTACTACACCAGCACGCCGGAGCTTTTGAAGAGGTACGCGGAAATGGTTCCCCCGGTGGACGAACAGAAATAAAGAAAAAGAGGAGTGTTTTTCTATGCGTAAGAATTTTGGGACGAAATCCTGGTTTTACCCCCTGCCGGTGCTGATTGTGGGCACCTACGGGGAAGATGGCCAGGCCGACGCCATGAACGCCGCCTGGGGCGGCCTGTACGACGCCGACAAGGTGGTGCTCTGCCTCAGCGCAGGCCACAAAACCACGGCCAACATCAAAAAGAGAGGGGCCTTTACCGTCAGCTTTGCTGACAAGGCCAACCTCGTCGCCTCGGACTATGTGGGAATCGTCTCTGCCAATACAGAGCCGAAAAAAATGGAAAAATCCGGATTCCACACCACGAAGAGCCAGTTTGTGGACGCTCCCCTCATCGACGAGCTGCCCGTCGCGCTGGAGTGCAGGTTCCTGAAGATGACCGAGGACGGCAACATCATCGGGCAGATTGTGAACGTCAGCGCCGACGAAAGCGTTCTGGACGCGGAGGGCTCCCTTGATTTTGCCAAATTCCGCCCCATTTCCTTTGAACCGGCTCACAACGCCTACCATGTGCTGGGCGAAAAGGTGGGCAGCGCCTTCCACGACGGCGCGGCCCTGAAGTAAAGGGGGAACGGTATGGAACGCCCCTTTGTTGTCTGCCACATGCTTGCTTCGCTGGACGGGGAGATTGACGGGGCTTTTTTCGGCGCCCCACAGGCTGCGCCAGCGCTGAGGGTTTACGGGGAGCTGCGCGGCTATTACGGCTGCCAGGCCACCGTGTACGGAACCACCACCATGCTGGGCGGCTACGCTGACGGCCGGGTGACGGCCCTGCCCAAGGGGGACGGCGCAGCGCCCCTGGAGGACTACGCAGATCCGGAGGGCCGCAAGGCGGGGAATTTTATCGTCTCGGTTGACCCAAAAGGCGAGCTGGCCTTTTCTTCCCCCATAATCGCCAAAAAGGGCCGGGCCCCGGCCCATGTCATTGAAGCGGTGACCACGCAGGCGGCCCCGGAATACCTGGCCTACCTGCGAAAAGCGGGCGTGTCCTGCCTGGTGGCAGGGGATGAAAGGCTGAGCTGCGCCCTTCTGCTGGAAAAGCTGCAGTCCGCCTTCGGCATTAACCGTCTTATGGTGGCTGGCGGCGGCGTAATGAACTGGTCTTTCCTGCAGGAAGGGCTGATCGACGAGCTGAGCCTGGTGGTAGCCCCTGTGGCCGACGGCGGCACCACATCGGTTTCTATTTTTGAGCAGGCCGGCTTCCTTCCGCCCTGCGGCCCGGCAGGGTTCCGGCTGAAGGAGGCGCAGGCTCTGGAAGGGGACGCCCTCTGGCTGCGGTACAAGCCGGCGCCAACTCCATAAAAGCTTTCAGGCTGCACCGGGGGAGCGCAGGCGTTCCTCTGGCGCGGCCTTTTGTTTTCTGACACAAAGGAAGGGGAAAGGCCCTTTCCGCTATGCGAAAAAGTTATGGAAAAGCATAAAAGATAAGTATTTGCAGCGAAGGGCGGCGGGCGGTTACAATAAAGGCACAGGAAAGATTTTCATTTTGTCAGGAAGGGGGACAATTTGGTTGGAACAGGCGCTGCAGGCAATCCAAGAGGTTATGGAGAAGGTCAACCAGGTCATTTTAGGGAAGGAACAGGAGATCCGCCAGATTATGCTGGCGTTCCTGGCAAACGGCCATGTGCTGCTGGAGGATATGTACCGGCAGGTGGTGGACGCCTTGTACAGAGGGCTTCCCGCCTGGAAAAAGCCGGCCTTCAAGTACGGCGGAAATTTCCTTTGACGGAAAAGGAAAAACACAGCCCGTAACAGCAGCGCCCCCTGATGCCGTGTTTTCTGCATCAGGGGGCGCTGCCGCAAAAAGGGGAACCGGAAGGACGCTCAGGAGCGGGCGGGCTTTTTGGCGTTTACCAGAACAATGCCCAGGCACACCAGAAGAAGCGCCGCCAGATTTTTCAGGTGCAGGAAATCCTCCCCCAGGAAGATGCCGGAAAGGAGCACGCCGAACACCGGGGTGAGGGCGTTGAAAATGGAAATTTTTCCCACCGGGTTATATTTGAGCAGCAGGGTCCAGAGGGCGAAGGCCGCCGCCGAGAGAAAGGCCAGGTAGGCCAGCATGAGCACAGCCTGCGGGCCGGAGGGGGCGAGCGTTCCGCCGGTAAGAAGCCCTGCCGCCGTCAAAATGCCGCCGCCTATGGTCAGCTGCCAGCCGGAAAGGGAAACCGGGCTGCAGGATTTGGCGAACTGCTTGCTCATGAGGGAACCGGCGGCAAAGAAGAGAGCCGCCCCCAGCATAAGGCCGTCCCCCAGGGGGTCGAAGCCGCCCAGCCCGCCCGGGCCCAGGTTCACCAGAATAATCCCGGCCAGGCCGGCCAGGCACCCGGCTGCCTTTTGGCCGGTCATCCTGTCGTCCCGGAAGAAAAAATGAGCCAGCAGGATGGAGAGGAAGGTGCCGGCGGAGTTGAGAATGGAGCCCTTTACCCCGGTGGAATAGGAGAGGGCGATGTAGAAAAAGAAATATTGTACGGCCGTCTGCACAAGCCCCAGGGCGGCCATGCGGGGCAGCTCTCCCTTTTGGGGAAGGGCGGGCCTTCGCTGCAGAAAAGAGAGGGCGAGCAGCGTCAGCACCCCGGCGGCGAGAAAGCGGGCCCCGGCAAACAGCAGCTTGTCCGGCACGCTGCTGGTAATGCGGAACAGCTCATACCCGGTTTTAACAGCGGGGAAGGCGCTTCCCCACAGCAGCGTACACAGCACGGCAGAGCATGCCGCGGCCGCAGGGCGGCTGAAAAAGGGCCGTTCCCCCGCGGACCGCTTCTCTTTCTTCTGCTGCTCCATCACCTGTCTGCGCCCCCTGGAAAAGGAATGGCTTTCCCCGCTCTGCGGCAGGTTTTCCCGCAAAGCCAGAGAAAGAAATCGTGACTTAGTATAGCATAAGCGGGCGGGCGATGCAAGAAAGCAGGCCTGCGGCGCTTTCCCGGGGGAGGTAAATTAACATCTCTTCAACATTTGTATAACCGCATCACGCAGAAGGAAAGAGAAAAAATAGCGCCTCAGATCTTAAAGCTGACCGAGGAGCTTTCCAAGCCGGAGTAGAGAAACAGGCTGGCCAAGGGGAGAGACGTTCCCCGCGCCCAGCCTGTTTTTTGCGCGGTTCCCGCGCCCGGTGGGAACCTTCTTGCGTAAATCTGTAAATCTATGGCATTCTCTTGCGCCTCCAATCTCTTTGTGGTATGGTATAAATACGAAATGTCCGCTGTGAATTTTCCGTGAAAATCTGACAGAATCGCCCGGGAGGGGCGGCCGGGTATGAAAAAGCAGCCCAACGGCGGATGGCAAGGAGGAAAGTATGGAGAATACGATCTTTTACGAGACGAGGGTTCCCTGGGAAGGGGCGGGGGAGTATGTGTTTTTCCTCACCGACAGCCTGGAAAAGGTGTTCCCCAACCAAAGACCAAGAGGGGAGGAAGAGCCGGCTTTGTACGCCCTGCAGGGGGAAACCCCGGCCCTTCAGTTTGTGTACCGGTACGAGCCCGGCCCGGAGCGCGCCGGGGAAAAGCCCGCCTTTTCGCTGGAAATTGAGGGATCGCCGGTGCCTGTGCGCCTGCGCAGGGTAAGCCTTGTGCCCAGCGATTACCCCTGCAACGAGGCCAGGGACGAAAACTACCTGACCCACCAGCCGGGGCTGTTCCCCGACCTTCTGCTGCCTATGGAGGACGGAGGTTTCCGGCCCGTTCACTGGCAGTACCGGGCGGTATGGGTGGATTTTCCGGATTTGAAGGCGCAGGCCGGGGAGTACCGGCTTTGCGCCGTGGTCAAGGCGGACGGAAAAGAGGCGGCCCGCCTGCCCTTCACCCTGCACGTGGCCAAGGCCGCCCTGCCGCCCCAAAAGCTTCTGCACACCGAGTGGTTCCACGGGGACTGCCTGGCGGACTACTACCGCGTGCCGGTGTTCAGTGAGGAACACTGGGCGATTTTAGAGAATTTCATAGCCGTCGCCGGGCGGGAGCATCGGGTGAACGTGCTGCTCACCCCGGTGTTTACCCCGCCTCTTGACACCGCCAAGGGCGGCGAGCGCACCACCATCCAGCTGGTGGAGGTGTACCAGGAGAAAAACGGCTACCGCTTCGGCTTCAGCCGCCTGGAGCGCTGGTGCGGCCTTTGCCGGAAATACGGGATTACCCACCTGGAAATTTCCCACCTGTTCACCCAGTGGGGGGCCGAGGCCATCCCCAAGATCATGGCCCACACGCCGGAGGGGGAGAAGCAGATTTTCGGCTGGGACACCCCCGCGGATTCCCCGGAATACCGCAGGTTCCTGGAAGCATTCCTTCCGGCCCTGTGCCAGGCGGTGCAGGAGTTCGGCTACGACAAAGAGCACGTGCTGTTCCACGCCTCTGACGAGCCGAACGCCAAGCTGAACTACGAAAGCTACACCCGCGCCCACCACATGCTCACAGAGATCCTGGGGGAGGGCTGGAAGGTGGTGGACGCCCTCAGCGACTTTGATTTTTACGCCAAGGGCGTGGTGGAAACGCCTATCGTGAGCAGCGACCATATCCATACCTTCCTGGAACACAATGTCCGGGATCTGTGGGTGTACTACTGCACAGGCCAGTGCGTGAAGGTGCCCAACCGGTTTTTCGCCATGCCCAGCGCCCGCAACCGGATTATGGGCGTGCTGATGTACGTTTCCCAGGTGAAGGGCTTCCTGCAGTGGGGGTACAATTTCTACAACACCCAGTATTCCCTCCGTCAGGTGGATCCCTTTGCAGACACCAGCGCGGGCAGCGCGTTCCCCTCCGGCGACGCTTTCCTGGTGTACCCCGGGGCAGACGGCAAGCCCTGCTCTTCCATTCGGGCAGAGGTGCAGCGGCAGGGCATTGACGACCTGCGGGCCCTGACCCTTCTGGAAGAGCTGGCCGGCCGCGGCGAGGCCCTGCGGCTTATCCACGAGGGGACGGACTCGCCCTTCACCTATGAGGAGTACCCGCAGGACGCGGCGTACCTGCTGGGCCTGCACCGCAGGCTGTGCCAGCGCCTGGATGAGCTTTCCGGGAGATAAAGAAAAGAACGGGCCGGAAACGGGCCCGGTAAAAAAGCCAGAGCGCCTTCCCGCACAAAAGAGGAAAGCGCCCTGGCTTTTATTTCCATGCTTCAAACTCTTTCAGGAACCAGACCTCTTTCGCGGTTGCCTCCCTCCCGTTCAGGTATTCCAGAATCCCAGCCGGGGTGGTGAAGGTGAATTTCAGCTTGTAGGAGTAGAGCGCCTGGAACCGGAATCCGGTTTCCCGGTTGACGGCGTTTGTGCCGTATTTTCCATCCCCCGCCAGCGGGTGGCCGACAGAGGCCAGGTGCGCGCGGATTTGATGGGTGCGCCCGGTGAGAAGCTCTACCTCCAGCAGGCTGAATTTGCTTTTTTCCTCCAGCACCCGGTACCTTGTGCGGATGCTTTTCGCCCCCGGCGACGGCTTCTGCGAAATGTAAACCCGGTTCTGGGCCTCGTTTTTCTCCAGGTAGCCGGTCAGCAGGGCCTCCGGCTGTTCCATGTGGCCGTACACAATGCACAGGTACCGCTTCTGCAGCTCCCGATCCTTCACCTTTTGGTTCATAATGCGCAGGGTTTCCGCGTTCTTCGCCGCCATGACAATGCCGCCGGTGTTCCGGTCGATGCGGTTGATGAGGGCGGGGGCAAAGGCGTTTTCCGCCTCCGGGTTGTATTCCCCCTTTTGGTACAGGTAATGCTGCACCCGGGCGATGAGCGAGTCGAAATGGTAGGTTTCGTCCGGGTGGACAATGAGGCCCGGCTTTTTGTCCAGCAGAAGAAGGTTTTCATCCTCATAGACGATTTCCAGCTTCAGGGGCGCCTTCAGGAAATCGTATTCCTTGGGCGCAGTCTGGAAGAATTCGTCCTTCAGGTACATGGTAAGCCGGTCGCCCTCCTGCAGGCGGGTGGAAATTTCGCATCGCTTCCCATTCAGCTTAATATCCTTTTTCCGTATGCTTTTGTACATCATGGCCTGGGGAAGGTTGGGGAAGGCCTTGGTCAGGAATTTGTCCAGCCGCTGCCCGGCGTCGTTTGTACGGATTATGACTTCCTTCATGCTTGATTC
>DVMK01000253.1 GCA_018715025.1 Candidatus Caccousia avistercoris | reverse complement strand
TTCCCATAGAGGGATACTATGTATTTCTAGCTGAAAAAAGGAGAGCCGGCATTTCAAAAAAAGAAAAGAAGCTACCCCAGCTTTCCAGGAAGCTGCAACGCAAACAGAGGAAACGCGAAAAAAGATGAGTTGAAAAGGGGGTTCGTCTTTATGACGGATCGTGTGAAAAAGACGGGAAAGGAATACGCTGTCATCACCGCCAGCACGCTGTGCATGGCGGTGGGGATTTACTTTTTCAAATTCCCCAACAACTTCACCTTCGGCGGGGTAAGCGGCCTTTCCGTTGTGCTGAGCCCGTTCCTCCCCATCTCCCCTTCCACGGTAAACTTTGTCATCAACGGGCTGCTGCTGGTGCTGGGCTTTGCATTTCTGGGAAAAGGCTTCGGCGTGCGCACGGTGTACGCCAGCACGCTGCTCTCCGTCTCCCTTTCCCTGCTGGATCAGCTGGCGCCCCTCTCTGCCCCTTTGACGGACGAGCCCCTGCTGGAGCTGGTGTTCGCCGTGCTGCTGCCCGGCTTCGGCTCTGCGGTGCTGTTCAACCTTGGCGCCTCCAGCGGAGGAACCGACATTGTGGCCATGATTATGCGCAAATACACCAGCTTTGACATTGGCCGCGCCCTGCTGCTCAGCGACCTGCTCATCACCCTTTCCGCTTTTTTGGTGTTCGACATGAAAACGGCGCTCTTCTCCTGCCTGGGGCTCATGTCCAAGTCCCTGGTGGTGGACAACGCCATTGAGAGCATCAACCTGTGCAAGGCCTTTCAGGTGGTGTGCAGCAAGCCGGATAAAATATGCAGCTTTATCACCTCCCAATTAAACCGCAGCGCCACCGTCATGGAGGCCCAGGGGGCCTACAGCCACCACCACAAGTACGTGGTGGTCACGGTGCTGAAACGGTACCAGGCGGTTTTGCTGCGCCGGTATATTCATGAAAACGAGCCCGACGCCTTCATTCTCATCACCAACACCAGCGAGATCATCGGCAAGGGCTTCCGCCAATAGGTCATTTTGATTTGTGAGGGCCGGCCTGGAAGGCCGCGGGGAATTCCGGCGCGAAACCGGCGCCGTTTCCCTGAAGCCCTGGAAGGAAGGAGCATTATGACAGAAACGATAGCGGTTCTCGTCCCCTTTTCCGGGGAAAAGCAGGAACAGCTGCGCCGGGCGGCGGGCCAGGCGCAGGTTTTGTTCCTTCCCCCGGAAAAGCTGGAGGCGCACATAGAAAACGCCGGGATGATTGTGGGCAACCCGCCCCCCGCCCTGCTGGCCAGGGCAAAGCGCCTGCGCCTTTTGCAGCTGGAAAGCTCCGGCGCGAACCTGTACGCCGCGCCGGGCGTTCTGCCCGAGGGGGCCCTTTTGTCCTGCGCCACCGGCAGCTACGGCCCGGGGATTGCCGAGTACATGACGGCTTATGTGCTGGCCCTGTTTCTGCGGCTGCCCCAATACTGGGAAAACCAGAAAAACCACCGGTGGCAGGACGAGGGCGCGGTGCGCTCCGCCGCCGGTTCCACCGCGCTGGTGGTGGGCTTCGGGGATATTGGAAGCCAGTTCGCCATGCGTTTTCACGCACTGGGCGGGCGGGTTCTGGGCGTCTGCCGCACAGAAAAAGAGCCCCCGCCCTACGCGGAAGCCCTGTACACCATGGAAAAGCTGGACGCCCTGCTGCCCCAGGCGGACGTGGTGGCGCTTTCCCTGCCGGAAACGCCGCAGACCACAGGCCTTATGGACGCCCGCCGCCTGGCCCTTATGAAGCGGGGCGCGGTGCTGGTAAACGTGGGGCGCGGCTCTGCGGTGGTGACGGACGACCTGTGCGCCGCCCTGCGGGAGGGCCGCCTGGGCGGCGCTGCCCTGGACGTTACCAGCTCGGAGCCTTTGCCGGAGGATCACCCCCTGTGGGACATGCCCAACTGCATCCTCACCCCGCACATTTCCGGCGGCCATCATTTTGAAGGAACGGTAGAGCGGATCTTTTCCGTCTGCCTGGAAAATGTGCGCCGCTTTACCCGGGGAGAACCCCCGGTGAATCTGGTAGACCTATCCACCGGCTACCGGGAATCCCGCTCATGAGCAAAACGGCGGCGCAGCCCTTTGGAAAAGAGCTGCGCCGCCGTTTTTATTCCTTTTCCCTTTTCTCTTTAATCCTTCCGGCCCAGGCGCTCCTCAATGGCCTGAATGGTCAGGTTAATGGCCTTCAGCCGGGCGTATTTTTTGTCCTTGGACTCTACCACGTGCCAGGGGGCGAACTCGGTGCTGGTCTTTTGCAGCATCTCATCCACCGCCACCTGGTAGGCGGGCCATTTCTCCCGGTTCCGCCAATCCTCGTCGGTGATCTTCCAGCGCTTTTCCGGGGTGTTCTGCCGCTCCTGGAAGCGTTCCAGCTGCGTGTCCGGGTCAATGTGGATCCAGAATTTCAGCACAATAGCGCCCCAATCGGTGAGCTCCCTCTCGAACTCGTTCATCTCATAGTAGGCCCGCTTCCAGCTGGCCTCGCTGCAAAGGCCCTCGATGCGCTCTACCATGACGCGGCCGTACCAGCTGCGGTCGAAAATGGCCACATGGCCCGTTTTCGGCAGGCGGATCCAGAACCGCCACAGGTAATGGCGGGCCAGCTCCCGTGGTTCCGGCGCGGCAATGGGGTGCACCTCGGCGCCGCGGGGGTCCAGGGCGGCGGCCAGGCGCTTGATGTTCCCGCCCTTCCCGGCGGCGTCCCACCCCTCGTACACAATGATGAGGGGGATCTTTTCCCGGTACAGCACATTGTGAAGCTGGCGCAGCCGCTTCTGGGCGGATTTCAGCTGCACCCGGTATTCCTCGTCGCTGGGCACCCTTTTGTCCAGATCGATTTTCGCCAGGGGGAGCATCTTCCGCAGGGGGAAGCTCTCCGGCTTGGGCAGGGCGGGCGGTTCGCTTTCCTCCAAAGCCGCCTGAATCGCATCGGTCAGCAGCCGGAAGGCGGCCAGCTCCGCATCCTTCCGGTAAGAGGCGTCGATAATGTGCCAGGGGGCCCAGGGCGCGGTGGTGGCCTCCATAAATTTGTCGAACCGCTTCAGGCATTTCTCATAGTGGCTGTTCTGCCAGCGGTCGTATTTGCTGACCCGCCACTGGGTGTTCCCGTCCTCCTCCAGGGCGTCCAGGCGCTTTTTCTGTTCCTCCGGGGAAATGTGGAGGAACAGCTTCACCACCAGGTAGCCGTTTTCCCGCAGCTGGCGCTCAAAGCCGCGGATGCTTTCCAGCCTGCGGGCGTATTCCTTCTTCTTCAGCTCCTTTTTCTCCGCGCTGCGGACGGTTTCCTCCATCCAACCGGAATCAAACAGCACAATTTTTCCCGCCTCAGGGATTTTGGTGAAGAAATGCCACAGGAAGGGCTTGCGCAGCTCCTCGTCAGAGGGGACGCTCCTGGTGCACACCTGGTAGAAACGGGGATCCAAATATTGTATCAGCCGGCCGATGAGGCTTCCCTTCCCGGCGGCTCCCCAGCCCTCCAGAAGGATCACCACCGGCAGCTTCTTTTCCTTCAGCTGCAGCTGCTGCCGGGTAAGCTTCTCCCGGTAAAATTCCAGCGCCTGCTCTGCGGCCGGCCGCTCAATTTTCCGGCCAAGGGGAAATTCCTTCAGCATGAAACCACACCTTTCCCAATTCTTTCACGCCTCTGCCGCGCTGCCGCAGCCAGAGGACGAAATCTTGGAATTTATTTAATCAGTATACCATTTTTATAAAAAATAATCTATACGATTCAAAAATTTTACAAAAGAATACAACCTTCCGCATTCGCTGGCCTCGTGCAGGAAGGCGTGCTATAATAACCGCAGAGAACCGCAGGCGGAAAAGGGAGGGCTTTGACATGGAAGAGAATACGGTAGGGCGCTTCGCCCCCAGCCCCAGCGGCCGCATGCACCTGGGGAACGTGTTCTGCGCCCTTATGGCATGGCTGGCCGCCAGAGCGGAGGGCGGCAGGATGCTGCTTCGAGTGGAGGATTTGGACCAGGAACGATGCCCCCGGAAATACGCGGATCTGCTGGAGGAGGATCTGCTCTGGCTGGGCCTTTCCTGGGAGGAAGGCGGCAGCCGCGGGGGCAGGCACGGCCCCTACTACCAGAGCGAGCGCACCGCCGTTTACCAAAGCTGCCTGGAACAGCTGCAGGGCATGGGGCTTGTGTACCCCTGCTTCTGCAGCAGGGCAGAGCTTCACGCCGCCCAGGCCCCCCACCTGTCTGACGGGCGGGTGCTGTATTCCGGCCGCTGCCGCCGCCTGACCCCAGAGGAAAGGGCGGCGCTGGCTGCCCAGCGCCGCCCCGCCATCCGCCTTATGGTGCCGGAGGAGACCGTTGCCTTTACCGACCTGTGCTATGGGGAATACCGGGAAAACCTGCAGCAGGAATGCGGAGACTTCCTCATCCGGCGTTCCGACGGGGTGTTCGCCTACCAGCTGGCGGTGACGGCGGACGACGCCCTCATGGGCGTGACCCAGGTGGTGCGCGGGCGGGATCTTCTCAGCTCCACCCCCAGGCAGCTTTACCTGTACCGGCTTCTGGGCCTGCGCCCGCCGGTGTTCGGCCACATTCCCCTGCTGCTGGCCCCTGACGGCAGGCGGCTTTCCAAGCGGGACGGCGACCTGGACCTGGGGGCCCTGCGCCTGCGCTTCACCCCAGAGCAGCTTTTGGGCAAGCTGGCCTTCGCCGGCGGCCTGCTGGAACGGGAGGAGCCTGTGACGGCGGAGGAGCTCATCCCCCTGTTTTCCTGGGAAAAGCTGCCCCGGCAGGACATCCGCCTGCCCGCCGGCCTTTGGGGGTAAGGGGCCGGGCTACATGCCCTGCAGCCGCCTGGCAATGGCCCGGCCGGTGGGCGTAGCGGCAAGCCCCCCGTTCCCTGTTTCCTTCAGGGAATCGTCCATCTTTTCGCCTACCTCCGCCATGGCGTCGATCACCTCGTCCACGGGGATCCGGCTTTCCACCCCGGCCAGCGCCATATTGGCGCAGCTCAGGGCGTTCACGGCCCCCACCACATTCCGGTGAACGCAGGGAATTTCCACCAGGCCGCCCACCGGGTCGCACACCAGGCCCATCAGGTTGGAAAGGGCCAGGGCGCAGGCATGGCCGCAGGCCTGCGGGGAACCGCCCTGCAGCTGGGTCAGGGCGGCGGCCGCCATGCCGGAGGCCGCCCCCACCTCTGCCTGGCAGCCGCCCTCCGCCCCGGCAATGGAGGCCCGGCTGGCAATGACCTCACCGAAGCCGGCCGCCACATAAAGAGCCTGCAGAACGGCGTCCTCCTCCGCGCCACGGCGCAGCAGGGGAAGCAGCACGGCGGGCAGCACCCCGCAGGAGCCCGCCGTGGGGGCGGCCACAATCCGCTTCATGCAGGCGTTGCATTCGCTTGTTTTCAGGGCCTCCCCTATCACCTCGTTCAGAAAACTGCCGCCCAGCAGCAGGCCCTGCTCTGCGGCGGCCTGCACCTTGGCGCTGTCCCCGCCGGAAAGGCCGCTGCGGGAGCGTTCCTCCGGCCGGTAGGCCTCCCCCGCTGTTTTCATGGCCTCCCACAGGCGGCGCATTTGACGCAGGGAGTCCTCCCGGGCGCCTCGGTTTTCCCGCAGATCCTCCTCCAAAATGACCTCCCAAAGGGGAAGGCCGGTTTCGCCGCACTTCTCGATGAGGGCGGCGATGGAATCAATAGCCAATGGAATTCCTCCTCTCCCACCTTCAAACGTCCAGGTTCAGCCTGGTAACGCGCACAATGCCCTCGGTTTTTTCCAGCTGCTCCGCCAGCTGGGCGGGGATGTGCTGGTCGCACTCGATCACCATCACCGCGTAGCCGCCGGGGAAATTCCGGCACAGCTGGATGGTGGCGATGTTCAGCTGGAATTTGGCCAGCAGGGCGGTTACCAGAGCGGCGCAGCCGGGCTTGTCCTCGTTGTGGACGATGAGCGTGTTGCTGCCGCCGGAAAATCCGATGTCGATGCCGTCTACCCGGCAAATCTGAATCCGCCCGCCGCCCAGGGACGAGGCCACCACCTCAAGCCGGTTGCCCTTTTTGTCCCACAGGGTAAGGCGGGCGGTGTTGGGATGCACGTTTTTCAGGCTTCCCGTCTGGAAGTCGAAGGAAAGGCCCGCTTCCTCCGCGTAGGAAAAGCTTTCGGGGATGCGCGGATCGTCCGGGCGCATCCCCAGCAGGCCCGCCACCAGGGCGCGGTCGGTGCCGTGGCCCCGCCCTGTTTGGGCAAAGGAGCCGTGCAGCAGAATTTCAGCCCGCGCCGGCGTGCTGCCCAGCAAAGCCCTGGACACCAGGCCGATTTTGACAGCCCCCGCCGTGTGGGAGCTGGAGGGCCCCGTCATTACAGGGCCGATAATATCGAACAGCTTCAAGGGAAATCCCCCTCCATTTTTCATTCTTGCTTCAGGCTCTGGTACTGTTCTTCCAGCCAGGCCAGGGCGGCGTCGTAGCCCGCATCGTCCAGGGGGAATTCCCCGCTGGAGGCCACCTGGCTGTTTTCCAGGTTCAGCATGCCCAGCCAGACAGAGAGAAGGAATTGATCCCCCCTGGCGTCTATTTTGTAGTTAAACCCCTTCCAGCTTCCGCAGTATATGTTGTGGTTCAAGGTGAAGTAGTCGGATTTGGGGATTTCAAACCGGTTTTCCTCCATGCGTCCGCCCCTTTCCTCACAGCTTCCGAAGGCGCTCTACCAGGCTGGGGATTTGTTCCGGCGCGGTATGGGGAAGCAGCTGCCCGTCCACCAGCAGGTTGGGGGCGGTGCCGCAGTGCTTCAGGCAGTTTCTGGTCTGCAGAAGGATTCCCCCGCCGGCGGAAATCCCCTCCCCCTCTACGCCCAGCTCACACCGCAGGGCCGCCAGCAGGGCGGCGCCGTCTTTCCGGCCGCAGCGCTGGCCGGTGCAGGCGGTAATGGTGTGGCGGTACGCCGCTTCTTTCAGGCTGGGGTACCGTTTCACCAAACAGGACACCAGGGCTTCCTTCACGCCGCAGGCCTCTGCGGCCAGCCGCCTTGCCTCGGGCGGGATAAACCCGTACAGCTCCTGCACCTCCCGCAAAAGCTGCACCACCGTTTCCTGGCTGCCCCGGTCGTCCCTCGCCCTGTAATAGTCGAGAATTTCCTTCAGCTTTTCTTCCATGGTCGATAAAATCCTTTCCCGTTTGTGATTCTCCTCTATTATACC
>DVMK01000252.1 GCA_018715025.1 Candidatus Caccousia avistercoris | reverse complement strand
GTGTGCAAGGGGCTGTCGGTCCAGCGGCTGAAGGGGAGCAATATGCTGGTCACGGGCCTTTACTTCGGCGGGTTTCAGGCTGCCATGCCCCTGCTGGGATATTGGCTGGGGACGCAGTTCCAGTCCATGATTGAGAACGTGGATCATTGGATCGCCTTTGGCCTTCTGGCCCTCATCGGTGCGAATATGATCCGGGAATCCCGCGGGGAGGCGGAGGAACTGCAGGCCTCCTTTGCGCCCAGGGACATGCTCCCCCTGGCGGTGGCCACCAGCATCGACGCTTTGGCGGTGGGGGTCTCCTTCGCCTTCCTGAAGGTGGACATCATCCCGGCGGTCAGCCTGATCGGCGTCATTACCTTCCTGCTCTCTGCGGCGGGGGTAAAAATTGGCCACACCTTCGGGGCGAAAAACAAATCCATTGCCGAGCTGGTGGGCGGCATCGTGCTGATCCTGATGGGCCTGAAGATTCTGCTGGAAGATCTGTTTTTCTGAATTTCTCATCCGCCATGGCAGGCGGCGGGCGTTTCTCAGGCGTCCCCGCGGCCTTTGCTGAGAAAATTTTCTGAAACTACGTGTAAAACCGAGAAAAGAGGGGAATTTGCGTTATGACAGAGCGGGAAAAATCTTACGCGGAGCTGCTGTACCAGCCCAACGATCCAGAGCTTGCCGCCGACCGGGATGTGACGGTGAAAAAGCTGCGGGAGTATAACCGGATGGATCCGCTGGACCGTGAGGGAAGGCAGCAGGCGATCCGCGGCATTTTGGGGAAGGCCGGGAAGAATTGCGTGGTGGAGCAGCCCCTGTTCTGCACCTATGGGTACAACACCACAGTGGGGGACAATTTCTTTCTCAATGTGAACGGCAGGCTGATGGACAGCGGAAAGATCACCATTGGGAACAACGTGTTCATTGCCCCCAACGTCTCCATCATCACCGAGGAGCACGCCATGAACGCCAAACAGCGGGCGGAAGGTCTGGAATACACCCACCCGGTGCACATTGGCGACAATGTGTGGATCTGCACCGGCGCCATTATCCTGCCGGGAGTCACCATTGGGGAAAACAGCGTGATCGGCGCGGGCAGCGTAGTCACCAAGGATATTCCCGCCAACAGCCTGGCGGTGGGGAACCCCTGCCGGGTGATCCGCAGCATTTCCCAGGAGGAGGACCCTGCTTTTTTGCATTCCGCCGCGGAAATGGATTGATTCAGCGCCCCCATTTGCGGTATAATATCCGAAGAAAGGCTGCAGTGTGGCGCGGCTTTGCCGCGCCACGCGTCGAAGCATTCTTTTGCGGGGACGCTGCCCCGCAAAAGAACCCTTCGCGCAGCACTGCTTTTCCCAGGGCGAAACACACAGTGCGCGGAGTCCCCGCCGGAGGCGCGCGGAGAAACTAGAGAATCAGGAGGATAAACGATGGAGAGAATGGTTGGAACTGTGTCCCGGGGCGTAAGGGCGCCTATCATCCGCCAGGGGGACGACCTGGCTCAAATTGTAGTGGATTCTGTGCTGCAGGCTTCCCAGGGGGAGGGCTTTGCCATTCAGGATCGGGACGTGATCGCTGTGACAGAGGCCGTGGTGGCCCGTGCGCAGGGGAACTATGCCACGGTGGACGCCATTGCCAAGGACGTGCGCGCCAAGCTGGGCGGCGGTACGGTAGGCGTGCTGTTTCCCATTCTGAGCCGCAACCGCTTCGCCATCTGCCTCAGGGGAATCGCGAAGGGACGCTCCAAGGTAGTGCTCATGCTCAGCTACCCCTCCGACGAGGTGGGCAACCATCTGATCGACCCGGACGAGCTGGACGAAAAAGGGGTAAACCCCTGGAGCGATGTGCTGACGGAGGAAAAATACCGGGAACTGTTCGGCTTCCGGAAGCACGTGTTCACCGGCGTGGACTATGTGGAGTATTACCGGTCGCTGATTGAGGAAAGCGGCGCCCAGGCAGAGATTCTTTTTGCCAACAACCCCAAGGCGATCCTGCCCTACGCCAAAAACGTGCTGGCCTGCGACATTCACACCAGGGCCCGCACCAAGCGCCTTCTGCGGGAAGGCGGCGCAGAGCGGGTGCTGGGCCTTGACGATATTCTCAACGCCAGCGTGGACGGCAGCGGCTACAACGACAGGTACGGGCTTCTCGGCTCCAACAAGGCCACGGAGGAAATGGTGAAGCTGTTCCCCATTCACTGCGAAGAGCTGGTGGCCCGCATCCACGACATGATGAAGGAAAAAACCGGAAAAAGCGTGGAGGTTATGATTTACGGGGACGGCGCTTTCAAGGATCCGGTGGGGAAAATTTGGGAGTTGGCCGACCCGGTGGTTTCCCCGGCCTACACCCCAGGCCTGGAGGGCACCCCCAACGAGATGAAGCTGAAGTATTTGGCAGACAACGACTTCGCCGCCCTGCAGGGGGAAGAGCTGCGCTCTGCCATTAAGGCCGCCATCCGGGAAAAGGACGAACGGGCCCAGAGCCTGAAGGGCACCATGGCCACCGAGGGCACCACGCCCCGCCGCCTGACAGACCTGATCGGTTCTCTGGCGGATCTCACCTCCGGCAGCGGCGACAAGGGCACCCCTATCGTCTATGTCCAGGGGTATTTTGACAATTATACCAAATAAGCTTTTTCAAAATGGTTTGTATTGTGCCGCGGCTTTGCCGTGTCACGCGTCGAAGCATAATTGTCGGGTTGCGTCCCCGCCAATTACGCTTCGCGCAGCTCCCGTTTTCCCTAGGTGAAACAGCTGACCCGCCGCAGGCGGCAGATGTTGCCCGCTAGCTACCGGTGTGCCGTACCCCTAAAAATGCGGGGGAACTTTCGCAATCGTAAGATTGCGAGTGTTCCTGTAAGGGGGCCGGCGTTTAGCGACCCTAAGGGCGCAAGCCGGCCAAGCGCTGAGGGAAAAAGGAGCGGCGAGGGAGAGGTAGGACAGCCCCGGGGTCGAGGGGTCGCGACCCCCGCGCGTCTTTGGTTTCTTTCTCCGCGTAGAGAAAGAAACCGCACCGCCGCGTGCGGTCGCGGCAAAGTAGAAACCAGATGTAATGA
>DVMK01000251.1 GCA_018715025.1 Candidatus Caccousia avistercoris | reverse complement strand
ATAAGGCATTGCAAAGAGAACAATGAACTTGAAAGCGGGTGTGTCGAACGCCCGCTTTTTTGTTACTCCAGGAGGATTATGCTATGGCGGTTCTTCTTCCTTCCCTCTGTGTGGACCAGGTGACGGACATTACCCAGGATACGCTTCGCGCCCTGGGGGTGCGGGCGCTTATTCTGGATGTGGACAATACGCTTTCCAGCCATGGTTCGCAGGAGCCTTTTCCGGGCGCTCTGGCCTGGACAAAGCAAATGCTTCAGAGCGGGATCAAGATCACAATCGTGTCGAATAATTTTGAAAAAAGGGTCGCTCCCTTTGCGGAAAAGTTTTCCCTTCCCTTCATCTCCATGGCGCTCAAGCCGCTGCCGGTGGGCTACCTGCGGGCGGTAAAGGCCATGGGGGTAAAAAGGAAGGAGACGGCCGCGGTGGGCGACCAGGTCTTTACAGATATTGCGGGGGCAAACTTTTCCCGCATGAAATCCATTCTGGTAGTTCCCAAGGGGAAAGAGAGCTTCCTTCGCTTCGGCTGGCGGCGGGCCCTGGAGAAGCCTGTGCGGCAAAAGGCCCGGCGCCTTGGCCTTTGGGAAACGGGGAAGAAGGGGGAAACGAAATGAGCGAAAAAAGAGTGCTGCTCCTCCTGGGGCCGAACCTGAACCTGGTGGGAATCCGGGAAAAGGGCGTTTACGGGGAAGAATCCGCTTCCGATGTGGAGCGGCAGGCGGTGGAATACGCCCGGCAGCTCGGCTTTGCCTGCGACGTGTTCCAAAGCAATCACGAAGGAGATTTGGTTGATAAAATCCAGGAGGCGCGGGAAGCCTACGACGGAATTGTTCTGAACGCGGGGGCGCTCACCCACTACAGCTACGCCCTGCGGGACGCCATCGCCGCCGTGAAAATCCCTGTGGTGGAAACCCACATGAGCAACATCCACGCCAGGGAAGAATTCCGGCACGTCTCCGTGATTGCTCCGGTGTGCGCCGGGCAGATCTGCGGCTTCGGCAAGCAGAGCTATTTCCTTGGGCTGGAAGCCCTGAAATATTTGATGTAACCCTGCAAAGCCGCAGCGTGCGGCTTTCGCGCAGGTGATTTTGAAGCAAAGGAGTCAGTAAACCATGATTTCAGCAATAGAACGCTTGCAGCAGGCCCTCTTTACCGGGGAAAAGGCCGGAAAAGCAGACGCCGCTTTGGTCACCTCGGAGGAAAACCGCTTCTACCTTACCGGGTTCCCCTCCTCCGCCGGTTCGGTGCTGCTGTTCCCCGAAGAGGCCTATTTCCTTACCGATTTCCGGTATGCGGAAGCCGCCCGCCGGGTGGTCCGGGGCTGCCAGGTGGTGTGCATTAAAAAGATGAACGACACCCTGAAAGAGCTGCTGCAAAAGCATGGAGCCCGCAGCGTTTTGGCAGAGAGCGAGCGCCTTTCCCTCAAGCAGGCCCGGGCCTTTGAGAAGGCCTTCGGCGAGGCCGGCATTGCGGTGACGGCAGACGACACGCTGGACGAGACCCTCACCAGCCTGCGCATGATTAAAACCCCTGAGGAGATTCAGAAGCTGCGGGAGGCCCAGAAAATTACCGACGACGCCTTCACCCATATTCTGGACTACATCAAGCCCGGCCGTACCGAGCGCGAGGTGGCCCTGGAGCTGGAATTTTTCATGCGCCGTCAGGGGGCGGAGGGGGTTTCCTTTGAATTTATCGTGGTTTCCGGCACAAACGGCTCCCTGTGCCACGGCGTTCCCTCCGACAAGCCCATCCAGGCGGGCGAGTTCGTCACCATGGACACCGGCGCCCTGCTGCACGGCTACCATGCCGATATGACCAGAACCGTGGCGGTGGGCCATGTGAGCGACGAGCAGCGCCACGCCTACGACATGGTGCTCAAGGCCCAGCTGGCGGCCATTGCGGCGGCGAAGCCCGGCGTGCTCTGCGGCGATGTGGACAAGGCCGCCCGGGACATTCTGGAAGCGGAGTACAAGGGCGCCTTCGAGCACTCCACCGGCCACGGCGTGGGGGTGGAGATTCACGAGTGGCCCATGTTCGCGGCGGGGAACAAGACGGTGGCCCGGCCTGGCATGGTGGTTACCGTGGAGCCCGGCATTTACCTGGAGGGCAAGTTCGGCCTTCGCATTGAAGACATGGTGGCCATCACCGAGACCGGGTGCGAGGATCTGACCCATTCCCCCAAAGAGCTCATTATTTTGTAATATTCAGAGAAACTTCTCCTTTTGCCGCTGCTGTGCAAAATTTTTCTTGAAAAAAGAGCGGGAATATTATACACTAAAAGAAGGAAAAATATTATTGGAGGATATTCTATATGATTACTGCAGGCGATTTTAGAAACGGCGTGACCTTCGAGATGGACGGGAACGTGTATTCCATCATTGAGTTCCAGCATGTAAAGCCCGGCAAGGGCGCGGCCTTCGTCCGCACTAAGATCCGCAATGTGATTTCCGGCGCTGTTACCGAAAAGACCTTCAACCCCAACGACAAGTACCCCACCGCTTTTGTGGAGCGCAAGGATATGGAGTACCTGTACAGCGACGGCGACCTGTATTATTTCATGGATAACGAAACCTACGAGCAGCTCCCCATCAACGCCAGCGTGCTGGGGGACAATTTCAAGTTTGTGAAAGAGAATATGGTGTGCAAGGTGCTCTCTTACAAGGGCAGCGTATTCGGCGTTGAGCCGCCGAACTTCGTAGAGCTTCAGGTCACCAAGACCGACCCGGGCTTCAAGGGCGACACCGCCACGAACGCCACCAAGCCCGCCACCCTGGAAACCGGCGCTGAAATTAAGGTGCCGCTGTTCATCGACGAGGGCGAAATGATTCGCATTGACACCCGTACCGGCGAGTACATGGAGCGTGCCTGAGGCGGATTCAGCCTGCGGCAGGCGCAGTGAAAAAGGAGGTATTCCTATGACAATTTCCGAGAAGGCGGCCTACATCCGCGGCCTGGCGGAGGGCCTTGAGCTGGATCCTTCCCAGAAGGAAGTAAAGGTGCTGAACGCCATGCTGGACCTGCTGGGCGACATGGCGGTTTCCGTCACAGAGATGGAGGATGATCTGCAGAGGCTGGAGGGCCAGCTGGACGAGGTAGACGAGGACCTGGGATCTCTGGAAGAGGAAGTCTACGGCGGCGAATGCGGCTGCGGCTGTGACTGCGACGATGAGGACGACGAAGACGAAGATGAGGATCCTTTCGAGGGCGAAGAGTGCTACTACGAGGTAACCTGCCCCAACTGCAACGAAACCATTTGCCTTTCGGAAGACATGATCTGCGATGGGCAGATGGACTGCCCCAACTGCGGCATGCTTCTGGAGTTCGACATTGACGAGTGCGATGATGAGGACGATGGGGAAGACTGCGGCTGCGGCTGTGGCTGCGGCCATGACCACAAGCACGAGGAAGAGTAAGGAAAAGTCCATCGTTTTTCTGACATTGGGAAACAAACTGCGGGCAGAAGGCCAAGCTTGGCTTTCTGCCCTTTTTTCTGCCCTGCTTTCTTCTGAAAAACGCGCCTGTTCCTGCGCGGCCTTCCCTTCAGACTGCTTGTAAGAAAATTCCAAAAATAAGAAAAATAGAGAAGATGTCTTGTGCTGTTTTTGAAAATAGAGTATACTGTTCCCATAGGCTCCCGCCGCATGGCTGCGGGAGAACCAGCCGGGGAGGGGAACCGCCGGCCGGGAGAAGGGGGAGGTTGCAATGAGAGATCTGGAGGCGCTGAGGCTGCATATCAGCGCAATGTTTTTGATGGATGGGCAGGGGACCATGACGGCGGTCAACGAACCCTGGGATCCCTCCGGGACGCCGCCGCTGCTCTACGTGGGCAAAACCTTGTCGGGGGAACAGGAAATCCGCTTTGGGGCAGGCCTGCCCCACGGCCTCCGGCAGGAGGTTCTGGCCCTGGCCCGCTCCGGGCCGCTTTCCCCCCAGCGCTGCTGTGAGCTTCTGGGTGGAAGGAGCTGGGAGGAGGAAGTGTGCTTCTGCCTGCATGGCCCCTGCCCCGGGCCCCCGCCGGGCTGCGTTGAGGTGACAGGGGAGAATATTTCCCGGCTCAACCTGGGGGAATTCCGCTGGCTGGAAGAGGAATTGCCCGCCGCAGGGCCCTGCTTCGTCTATCTGGAGGGGGGAGAAGCCGTCTCGGCCTGCCGCAGCGTGAGAGCCGCCGCCGGCCATGAGGCGGGTATTGAGACGCTTCCCGCCAGCAGGCGCCGCGGCCGGGGCCTGGCGGTGCTTTCCGCCTGGACAATTGCCGTACTGCGGCGGGGCCGCGTCCCGCTGTACAGCGCCCTCACCACCAACGCCGCTTCCCAGGCTCTGGCTGCCAAGGCCGGGTACCGCCGGTACGCCTCTGGATTCAGTGTAATGAGATAAAAGAATTCTTTTGTATAATTGCTGTTCTTTTCGGCCATGCTTCCATACACGAAGGGAAGCTGGGGTTCCCTTCAACGGAATGTGACAGAACGAAAAAGAGGGCTGCCGCTCCGCGCACAGAATCTGCGCGGGTGCGGCGGCCCTTTTGCATCAGAAGGAAAACCGGGCGTCGCGCCGGAAGCCTTTGCGGCCGGGGTTGCCCTCGGCCCGGTACAGGATGCCCTCCCGCAGGCTGCCGACCAAAATGGTACATCGCTTTTTTCGCTCCTTTTTTGAAAAGGAGCCGCCGGCAGCTCTGGAATAGAGCATAGCGGAATAAAAAATAGTTGTCAAGAGGGAGGAGGACGGCTGTTTTTCTCCCGGTTTTTAACGATGAGAGAAAAGGCTCCCTGCTGGATAAAGAAAAGCTGCCCTTGGAGCAAAAAGAGAATTGACAAAAATCTGCATCCGTGGTACACTTTACTAGGTTAGCTGTTTCTAACCTACTCTTTAACC
>DVMK01000250.1 GCA_018715025.1 Candidatus Caccousia avistercoris | reverse complement strand
CCTCCTGTACTTCGGTGCAAACACTATGTGATATTTGCAATTCCATTTCGTGTGTGATAAACTATTTGTGTCGTTCATTTGAACGTCCTCCTTTTGTTGTCCTTGCAGTTGCCAGACCGCAAGCCTATTTTACAACAAAAGGAGTTTTTATTTCTACATCATCGGCATAAGCCTTCTTTTGAACCACGCGACTATCGCGTGGTTTTCTGTATACAAAAAAACCGCCCGGCTTTTCCAAACCGGACGGCTTTGTCCCACTGCGCTGCCTGCGTACCGGCAGCTGTCAGGCGTGCTTTTCCCCACGGCGGCTGGGCAGCAAAAACCATGCCGCCGCCAGAAGGATGGCCAGAAACACCACCCCAATGGGCAGGTAAGGGGCCAGGGCCGCCTGCAGCGCCGCCGAAACGAGGAACCACACCGAAAACGCCAGGGAAACGGCCGCGCACAGGGAGGCGGCCGGAAGGCCCCAGCGGGCCTTTTTCGCCAGGGCCACCGCGCACACCGCCTGGCACAGGGAAACGGCGGCCGCGGCCCAGAAAGCCCCCGCGGCTATGGACAGGCCGGCTTCCGCCGCCGAGGCCTGCGCCTCGGGCAGAAGGGCGGCCACGCAGACCACCTGCAGCACCGCCTGCACCACCAGCAGGATAGAAGCCACCATGCGCCGCAGCTCCTGGCCGGAAAGCTGTTCCACCGAGCTTTGCACCAGGCCCAGGTACATTTTATTCGTTTCCAGGGAACGGCGGATGGCCAGGGAAAGGGGCACGGCCACCACGTCGGCGATCACGGCGTTCACAATGGTGGCCATCGCCTTGGTGCCCATAAGCACCAGAACAGCCTCCTGGGCGTTGCCCTCCAGGGTTGCCTCGAGAAAAGACTTCAGCAGGTACAGAATGCAGTAGGTCATGGAACCGCTCACCGCCCCGGCGATTACCCGGCCAAGCTTCTTCCCCTCGCTTTTCCCCGCCCAGGCAATGGCGCCGCAGACAAAGGCCATCATAAATTTGTTGATCAGGGTGGTGGGGGCGCTGGAGGCCCAGCCGCCGATCAGGTCGTACACGCCGGAGCCAATCCCGGCCGCCGCGCCGCCGTACACAGGCCCCAGCAGCAGGCCCGACAGGATGCAGAACACATTCCCCAGGCCTATCATGGTGCGGTCGCCCAGCACCGGGATGGGAATGCTGATGAAGGTACCCACAATCACCAGCGCGCCCATCAGCCCGGTCAGCGCCAGGTTGACGGCCCCGCTCTTTTTCGTAGCGTTCACTTTCATGGTAACACACTGCCTTTCCAGCCGGAGGGCCCGGGCGGGCCGCGGCGAAATCATCGTTTTGAGAACCGCAATTGCCTTTTCTCTCTGGTTGTGTTACCATAATAAAAGAAAACTGTCCATAATGAAATATACAGTTTATAAAAAAACGAGGTGTACAGATTTGGCCTACGACTACATTGAGCTGCAGGAGGGCGGCGGCCCCCTGTACCAGCAGCTGTACCTTTCCCTGAAAGCCGCCATGGAGGGCGGGCGGCTGAAGCAGGGGGAGCGGATGCCCTCCATTCGGAAATTTTCAGAGGATCTGGGGGTGAGCCGCACCACGGTGGAGGGCGCCTACCAGCAGCTGTGCGTGGAGGGCTACCTGAAAAGCGAACCGAAGCGGGGCTATTTTGTCCTGGCCGGGGAACAGCCCCCTTCCCACCCGCGCAGGCCGTCCCTGGCGCCGCCCCCTTCGCGGGAAAGCTTCCGGTACAACCTGGGCACAGACTGTGCCGACGGGGAAAACGCCGACCTAAAAATCTGGAAACGCCATGTGCGCGACGTGTTGAACCGGAAAGAACTCATCGTCTCCTACGGCGACCACCAGGGGGAAAAAGCCCTGCGCCAGGCACTCTCCCAGTACGCCAGCCGGGCCAGGGGCGTTTCTGCCGGGGCGGACGAGCTTGTGGTGGGGGCCGGCAGCCAGCCCCTTCTGTATCTGCTGTGCGGCCTGGCCGGGGAACGGCGGGTGGCCATTGAGGAAAGGGGCTTCGCCCAGGCAGAGCAGGTGTTTTCTGACTGCGGCATGGAGGTGCTCCGCCTGCCCAGCGACCAAAACGGGCTGGACCCGGAGGCGCTGCTGGCGTGCGGCGCGCGCCTGGCTTATGTCAGCCCCTCTTCCCCGGTTTCCTCCGGCAGCGCCATGCCCACCAGCCGGCGCTTTCAGCTTCTGGCCTGGGCGCAGCAGACGGGCGGCATCCTGGTGGAGGACGACTACAACGGCGAGCTGCGCTACAACGCCCGGCCTATCCCCGCCATGCAGGGAATGGCGGGGGGAGAGCGGGTGGCGTACCTGGGCTCCTTTTCCAAGCTGCTGCTGCCCTCGGTGCGCGTTGGCTACATGGCCCTTCCCCCCGCCCTGCTGCCCCTGTACCGGGCCAGGGCCCAAAACTACAACCAAACCGCCTCCAAAATAGAACAGCTGGCCCTGGCCGCCTACATTTCCAGCGGGCAGATGGAACGCCGCCTGCGCCGCCTGCGGAAGCTGTACGCCGCCAAAAGCCAGCAGATGGGCCGCTGCCTTGCCCAGGCGCTGCCCGGCATGCCCTTCACCCTGCGGGAGACGGCCCTGTACTACAGCCTGCCTGTGCCGGAGGCGCTGGCGCAGCCCATGTGCCAGGCCGCGGCGCGGCACGGCCTGCGGGTGCGGCCCCGGCGCAGCGGGCTGGGCCCTTCCCTGGCACTCAGCTTTTCCGGCCTTCCTTTGGAGGATATTCCCCAGGCGATTGGCCTTTTGGGGGAGGCCTGGGCCTCTTTCCTGCCCTGCTTCCAGCGCCCGCAGGGGGCGGAAGAGGAAAATTCACAGAAAACAGGTTGTGAAATCAATAACGATGGAGTATGATGGAAATGTATCTGCCGTATGTTATGGAGCAAATTCCGCGGAAAGGGGAGGGACGCCATGGATTGGACGGATGAAGTGCGCGCAAGGCTGAAACGGAACAACCAGGTTTTGTTTGCAAAGGATTCGGAGTACCTGCAGGAGCTTGCCCGGCTGCTTCAGGAGCAAAACCACAGGGTTGTCACCCTGTGGGCCCTTGCCTTTGCCGAAGAAACCGTTGCGAAGCTGGGCGAAAAATACCCGGAGGAGGCAAGGCCCCAGGAAGCTTTGGCCGCCGCCCGGGGCTGGGCCGCCGGAATCATAAAAATGCGGCAGGCCCAGAGAAAAATTCTGGACTGCCACGCCTTTGCCAAGGAAATTTCCAGAAAAGAGGACATTGCCATGTGCCACGCGGTGGGACAGGCCTGCGCTGTCGTCCATACCGCCGGGCACGCCATGGGGTACCCCATGTACGACCTTACCGCCATCGTTTTGGCACAGGGAATCGAGCAGGCCGCCGAAGCGGTCGAAAGGCGGAAGCAGGAGTATATCGGCCGGCTGCTGTATTGGCGCGAAAACGAGAGCCAGTATCAGGGAGGGTGGGCGGATTTCATGCTCCGGTAAGAAGCCCCGGAATATTCACAATTGGGAGCCCCGAAGGAGAGGATGCGCCGGACAGGCGGCCCTTTCTGATACGGCTGTCCATACACAGGAAACCCACAAAGGAATCCAAACAAAAAGGAGAAACTGCCATGCGAGCTTACGAACGTTTTTTGCGGTACATTGCCTATGAAACCACCTCTGACGAGAACAGCAGCGCCTGCCCCAGCAGCCCCGGCCAGTGGGAGCTTGCCAGGGCCCTGGTGGAGGAACTGAAGTCCCTGGGGCTGGAGGACGCCCGGGTGGACGAGCACTGCTATGTGTACGCCTCCCTGCCTGCCAACTGCCCCACCGATGCTCCTGCCCTGGGCTTCATCGCCCATATGGATACCACCTGCGACGCCTGCGGCAGAGACATCAAGGCCAAAATTGTCCGCTATGAGGGCGGCGACCTGGTGCTGAACCAGGAGCAGGGCATTGTGATGAGCCCCGCCCAATACCCCCACATGGCGGACTATGTGGGCCAGGATCTGATCGTCACCGACGGAACCACCCTGCTGGGGGCGGACGACAAAGCGGGGCTGGCTGAAATTATGACCCTCATTGAAGAAATTCAGCGGGACAAGCTGCCCCACGGCAAGCTGTGTTTCGGCTTTACCCCCGACGAGGAGATTGGCCGGGGCGCGGACCTGTTCGACGTGGAGGGCTTTGGCGCTCAGTATGCCTACACGGTGGACGGCGGCAGGCTGGGCGAGTTGGAATACGAAAACTTCAACGCCGCCTCTGCCCAGGTGGAAATTCATGGCTTGAATATCCACCCGGGGGATGCAAAGAATAAAATGAAAAACGCCCTTCTCATCGCCATGGAATTCCATTCCATGCTTCCGCCCTGGGAAACCCCGGCCCACACCGAGGGGTACGAGGGCTTTCAGCACCTGAACCGCATGGCGGGCGACGAAGAAAAGGCCAGTCTCCACTACATTGTGCGGGACCACCACATGGGAAAATTCCAGGAGAAAAAGGCGCGCTTTGAGAAAATTGCCGCATACCTGAACGAAAAGTACGGGCAGGGCACCGTGCAGGTCACCCTCACCGATTCCTACTACAACATGCGGGAAAAAATCGAGCCCTGCATGTTCCTGATTGAAAACGCCAAAAGGGCCATGGAAGCTGCGGGCGTTACCCCCCGTATTCTGCCGGTGCGGGGCGGCACCGACGGGGCCCGGCTTTCCTACATGGGGCTGCCCTGCCCCAACCTGAGCACCGGCGGGCACAACGCCCACGGCCGTTTTGAGTATATCCCCGTGCAGAGCATGGACGCCATGGTGCAGGTGCTGCGCAACCTGGCGGCAGCGGAATGAATTTGGAAGGGGAGAGTCCCATGGAGCACAGAGAACAGGTTTTTCAAACAATCAACCGGATTGCCGTCCCTCTTTTCCTGGCCTTTAACCTGGGGGTGGGGCTGTGGAATACCCTGCAGCGCCGGTGGTATTACGCCGCCTTGGGCTTCGGCTTTCTGCTTCTGCCCCTGCTGCTGCGCCTTTTTTACCAGGTGACAAAGCGCAGGCGCTGCCACCAGCTGGATTTCCTGGTTTATGTTTTTGCATTTCTGCTGTACACCGTGGGGCTCGCCCTGCGCTGGTACGCCTTTGTCCCCTATTACGACAAAGCGGCCCATACCCTTTCCGGCGTGGCGCTGGCCCTGTTCGGCCTGCTTCTGTTCCATTTTCTCTCCCCGGAAAAATCGATGGAAGCGGCCCGTTTCCCCCTGGCCGCCGCCTTTGTCATGGCGGTGGTGGCGGGGGCCGGCGGGCTGTGGGAAATAGGCGAGTATGCCATAAGCCTTCTCTTCCGCACCGACCCGCAGAACGTTCTGACCACCGGCGTTTCTGACACGATGCTGGATATGATTGTGTGCAACCTGGGCGGGCTGGCCGTGCTCCCCTCTCTTTACGCCTACATGAAAAGGGGGAAGCGCTCTTTCCTGCTGGGCGTTTTCCACACCGTCGCCATGCAGAAAGAGGAACCCGCTTCATAAAAAGGGCCCTGCCGCGGGGCCGCAGAAAAACGGCTGGCGCCGGATGGGCAATAAAAGCCCCGGCGCCAGCCGTTTGTTATGTCTGTTTCTGTTGTTCCGCCGGGGGCTGCGTCAGCAGCCCTTCATCGCCTCCGGCGCCTTTTCCCCAATGACCTGCAGGGCCGCCTCGTCGGCCACCACCGTCACATCCGGGTGAAGCTGAAGAATAGAGGCGGGAACCTGCGGGGTGATGGGCCCGAAAAAGGCCTCGTACAAAATTTCCGCCTTCCCTTCGCCGTTGGCCGCCAGAAGGATTTTCTTCGCCGCCATGATGGAGCCGATGCCCATGGTAACGGCGTACCGGGGAACGTCCGCCTCAGAGGCAAAGAAGCGGGCGTTGGCCTCGATGGTCTTGCGGTTCAGCTCTACCCTGTGCGTGGGCTTCACGAACTGGGGGGCGGGCTCGTTGAAGCCGATGTGCCCCGTATGGCCAATGCCGAGCAGCTGGATGTCTGTGCCGCCCAGAGAACGGATGAGCGCGTCATACCGGGCGCCCTCCCCGTCCGGATCCTCCGCCAGGCCGTCGGGAATATGGGTATTTTCCTTTTGAATGTTGATATGCCGGAAAAAGTTGCTGTCCATATAATAGGCGTAGCTTTGGTCGTGCTCCGGCGAAAGGCCGCAGTATTCGTCCAGATTCACGCTGTGCACAGCGGAAAAGTCAAGAATCCCCTGCTGGTACCAGTCAATCAGGCAGCGGTAAATCCCCAAAGGAGTCGAGCCCGTGGCAAGACCCAGGACGCTGTCCCTCTTGAACACCACCTGAGCGGCCAGAAGGCTGGCGGCCTTCCGGCTCATCCCCTCATAATTCGATGCACTGATAATCCTCATACTGAAAACATCCTTTCCGTCTGCGGTGGGCACCCGGGCAGAGGCTGCCATCAGCTTCTCCGCGCCCCAATTCTTTTATCTCAATTATAGCATACATCCAGAAAAAAAGGAAATTTTTCTGTCTTTTGTCCACTCATTCACAATAAAGTGCCACAGATTTCACAATTTTCCAGAGGATGCAAAAGGCGCGGCAGCCAAAAAAGCCGCCGCGCCTTACCTTCCTTATTCTGTTTAGGCGGGGAAGGCCTCCGGATGCTCCGGAGAAGAGCCCCCCTCCTCCTTGGGACAGTGCTCCCGCAGGAAAGAGAGAAGGTCTGCAAACACTTCGTCCCGGTTGGTTTCTGTGATGAGGGCGTGCCGCGCCCCCCGGTACAGGACGGTCTCCACCTGGTGGCCCGTCTCTGCCAAACGGGCGGAAAGCCGCTGGATCCCCCTGCCGAAATCCCCCAGAGGGTCCTGGTCGCCGGAGATGAGCAGAATGGGCAGCCCCTTGGGAAGCTGCCGGAACCACGCCTCGCTGGTAACCTCAGACTGCAGGTACACAATATCCCGGTAGCCGGAAACCGTCAGGTCAAACCCGCAGAGGGGATCCGCCACATACCGATCCACCTCCGCCTCGTCCCTGGTGACCCAGTCGCTGTCTGTCCGGTTGGGGGCGAAGGCCTTGTTGAAGCGTTCGGTGGAAAGACGGGCGAATACAGGGTGGTGGGCCTTGGGGCCCAGCTTTTCCACAATATGGTCGGCCACCCTGCGCTGCCCCGCCAGAACGGCCCGGTTCTGCGGGCCGCAGGTGCCCATGAACACGGCGCCCGCCAGCTCTTCCCCATACTGGGCCGCATAGGAACGGGCCAGAAAAGAACCCATGCTGTGCCCCATGAGGAAATAGGGGACGCCGGGGTACTCCCGGCGCATCAGCCCGCACAGCTTGTGCATGTCTCGCACCATATTCTGCGCGCCGCCTTCCCCGAAATAGCCATAGGAACCACCCTTCGAAACAGACTTTCCATGGCCCAAGTGGTCGTTGACTGCCACCGCAAAGCCCTGCCTGGCAGCATAATTGGCAAACTCC
>DVMK01000249.1 GCA_018715025.1 Candidatus Caccousia avistercoris | reverse complement strand
ATCCTCATATTTTTCCCGCAGATCCCGGTACTCCTTCTCTGTGAGGATCTGCTTTTTCTGCAGCTCCCGCACGCTGCCCGGATCCGTGACAATATACATGGCAAAGTAAAGAACCTTTTCCAGCATGCGGGGGGAGATGTCCAGCATGAGGCCTATGCGGGAGGGAATCCCCTTGAAATACCAGATGTGGGAAACAGGGGCCGCCAGCTCAATGTGGCCCATGCGCTCCCGGCGCACCTTGGAGCGCGTGACCTCCACGCCGCAGCGGTCGCAGATTTTGCCCTTGTAGCGGATTCTCTTGTACTTGCCGCAATGGCACTCCCAGTCCTTGGTGGGCCCGAAAATACGCTCACAGAACAGGCCGTCGCGCTCTGGCTTCAGGGTGCGGTAATTGATGGTCTCGGGCTTTTTCACTTCGCCGTGGGACCATTCCCGAATTTTATCAGGGGATGCCAGCCCAATCTTAATCGATTCAAAAACGTTAAATTCCATCTAACCAAGTTCCTCCCTCTTAAAATTCGTCGCTGCCGTCGTCCAAATCAAAGGGATCCTCGTCGTCCAGGGCGCTTTCGTCAAAAGCGTCCTCCTCCTCAGAGAAGCCGTCGTCGTCATCGTTTTCGTCCACGGTGTAGCCGTCCAAATCATCGGCCACATTCTGCTCTGAGAACAGATCGTCGGAGGGAGTGAAGCCAATGTCGTCATCGTCGTCAAAGGTCTGCTTCAGGTCAATCTCCTCGTTGTTCTTGTCAAGCACCTTCACGTCAAGGCCCAGGGACTGAAGCTCCTTAATCAGCACCTTAAAGGATTCCGGCACACCCGGCTTCGGGATGTTCTGGCCCTTTACAATGGCCTCGTAGGTTTTCACACGGCCCACCACGTCGTCGGACTTCACCGTGAGGATTTCCTGCAGGGTGTAAGCCGCGCCGTAGGCTTCCAGGGCCCAAACTTCCATTTCGCCGAAGCGCTGGCCGCCGAACTGGGCCTTGCCGCCCAAGGGCTGCTGCGTCACCAGGCTGTAGGGGCCGGTGGAACGGGCGTGAATCTTGTCGTCTACCAGGTGGTGCAGCTTCAGGTAGTACATGTAGCCCACCGTAACCGGGTTGTCGAAATATTCGCCGGTGCGGCCGTCCTTCAGAATGAACTTGCCGTCCTCTGACATGCCGGCCATTTTAAAGCACTCCCGAATATCCGCCTCGTGCGCGCCGTCGAACACCGGGGTCATCACCTTCCAGCCAAGGGCCTTGGCCGCCATGCCCAGGTGAACCTCAAGCACCTGGCCGATGTTCATACGGGAAGGCACGCCCAGGGGGTTCAGCACAATGTCCAGCGGGGTGCCGTCCGGCAGGAAGGGCATATCCTCCACCGGCAGAATGCGGGACACCACGCCCTTGTTGCCGTGGCGGCCGGCCATTTTGTCGCCCACGGAAATTTTCCGCTTCTGGGCAATGTAGCAGCGCACCACCTTGTTGACGCCGGGGCTCAGCTCGTTGTTGCTGTTTTCCCGGGTGAACACCTTCACGTCCACCACAATGCCGTACTCGCCGTGGGGTACGCGCAGGGAGGTGTCGCGCACTTCCCGGGCCTTTTCGCCGAAGATGGCCCGCAGCAGGCGCTCCTCCGCGGTGAGCTCCGTCTCGCCCTTGGGGGTTACCTTGCCCACCAGGATGTCGCCGGTGCGCACCTCAGCGCCTACGCGGATGATGCCCTCCTCGTCCAGGTCGCGGAGAAGATCCTCGTTGACGTTGGGGATGTCGCGGGTGATTTCCTCCGGCCCCAGCTTGGTGTCGCGGGCTTCCAGCTCGTACTCTTCAATATGGATGGAGGTATAAACGTCGTCCCGCACAATTTTTTCGCTGATGAGAACGGCGTCCTCGTAGTTGTAGCCTTCCCAGGTCATGAAGCCGATGAGGGCGTTCTTGCCCAGGCTGATTTCGCCGTCCTTGGTGGCGGGGCCGTCGGCGATTACGTCGCCCTTCTGGATTTTCTGGTGAACGTCCACCACGGGAATCTGGTTGATGCAGGTGCCCTGGTTGGAACGCATGAATTTGGTAATGTGGTACACGTCGGTTTCTCCGTCCTCCCGGGTAACGCATACCTCGTCGGCGCTTACGCTGCGCACCACGCCGGCGTGCTTGGCAATGACGCACACGCCGGAGTCCACGCCGGCCTTGTACTCCATGCCGGTGCCCACAATGGGGGACTCGGTCTTCAGAAGCGGCACCGCCTGCCGCTGCATGTTAGAACCCATCAGCGCACGGTTGGCGTCGTCGTTTTCCAGGAAGGGAATCATGGCCGTAGCCACGGAAACCACCATGCGGGGGGAAACGTCCATGTAGTCCGCCTGCTCCCGCTCTACCTCCACGAAGCCGTCCCGGTAGCGGGCGTGCACCTTGGGGTTGGCAAAATGCCCTTCCTCATCCAGGGGCTCGTTGGCCTGGGCTACGATGTATTCGTCCTCCATGTCGGCGGTCATGTACACCACTTCCTTGGTGACAATGCCCGTCTCGTGGTCCACCCGGCGGAAGGGGGCCTCGATGAAGCCGTACTCGTTGATGCGGGCAAAGGTGGCCAGGTAAGAGATCAGGCCGATGTTGGGGCCTTCCGGCGTCTCAATGGGGCACATGCGGCCATAGTGGCTGTAGTGAACGTCGCGAACCTCGAAACCGGCGCGATCACGCGACAGGCCGCCGGGGCCCAGAGCGGACAAGCGGCGCTTGTTCGTCAGCTCGGCCAGAGGGTTCGTCTGATCCATGAACTGCGACAGCGGCGAGGAGCCGAAGAACTCCTTGATGGCCGCCACAACGGGACGGATGTTGATGAGGGACTGCGGCGTCAGGTTGTTGAGATCCTGCGCCTGCAGGGTCATGCGCTCCCGGATCACGCGTTCCAGGCGGGAGAAGCCGATGCGGAACTGGTTCTGCAGCAGCTCGCCCACCGAGCGGATGCGCCGGTTGCCCAGGTGGTCAATATCGTCAAGGCTGCCAAGCCCCATGGCCAGGCAGTTCATATAGTTGATGGAGGAAAAGATGTCGTCAATGATGATATGCTTGGGAATCAGCTCGTCAATGCGGGCGGAAATCGCTTCCTTTTTCTCCTCGTCGGTAGGGCAGGTTTCCAGAATTTCCGCCAGCACGCTGAAGCGGACGCGCTCGTTGACGCCGCACTCCTTGTGGGCGTCAAAATCCAGGAAATTGTTGATCTCTACCATGCCGTTGGAGATCACCTTCACTTCCCGCTCGTTTACGGTGACAAAAGCCACGGTGACGCCTGCATTGTCCATTTCCGCAGCCTTCGCGTGAGAGACGATCTCCCCCGCCTCTGCCATAACCTCGCCGGTAAGGGGGTTCACCACAGGCTGGGAAAGGGCCTGCCCCACAATGCGGCCGGCCAGGTTCAGCTTTTTGTTGTATTTGTAGCGGCCCACGCGGGAAAGGTCGTACCGCCTTGCGTCAAAGAACAGCCCGTTAATGTGGGACTGGGCGCTTTCAATGGTGGGGGGCTCGCTGGGGCGCAGCTTGCGGTACACCTCAAACAGGGCCTCCTCCGTGGTTTTGCACGGATCCTTTTCAATGGTGGCCTTAATGCGGTCGTCCTCGCCGAAATAATCGTAAATTTCCGTGTCGGTGCCAAGGCCGAGGGCGCGGATAAATACGGTGACGGGGATTTTTCGGTTTTTGTCGATGCGCACATAAAACACGTCGTTGGCGTCGTTTTCGTACTCAAGCCAGGCGCCCCGGTTGGGGATAACGGTAGAGCTGAACAGCTCCTTGCCTGTCTTGTCGTAATCCATTTTATAGTATACGCCGGGGGAGCGAACCAACTGGGAGGCAATGACGCGTTCAGCGCCGTTGATGACAAAGGTGCCGCTTTCCGTCATCAGCGGGAAATCGCCCATGAAAACCTCGGACTCTTTGATTTCGCCGCTTTCCTTGTTGAGCAGCCGGGCGGTGACGCGCAGGGCGGCGGCGTAGGTGGCGTCGCGTTCCTTGCACTCCTCCACGCTGTAGTTGGGCTTGTCAACGTCCAGCGTGTAGTCCACAAAGTCAAGCACAAGGTTGCCTGTGTAGTCTGTAATACCGGAAACATCCTTGAAGACTTCCTTGAGGCCCTTGTCCAGGAACCAGGCATAGGAATTCTTCTGCACCTCAATCAGGTTCGGCATCCCCAGGACTTCGTCAATTCTGGCAAAGCTCATCCGGGTGTTTTTGCCGACTTGCACCGGTTTGACATTCACCATTGGCTCAATCACTCCATTCATATATTTACCAACTCTTGGCATGAAATAAAGCACAAAACTTTCCCTGCGCCACCACGAATTTCACGGCAGATCTCAGAACCTCTTGCCTTTTTTCTCACTCTGTGGTATGATAATAAAAAGCAAATTGCGCATATCTATCCATGATGATGCAGTATATAATTGTATAACAAGATCTGGTATTTGTCAAGGGAAAACTCCCTTTTCAGCAGCCAGCCCGCCAAAAAGCGGGTTGGGAGGGGGAAATTGTGCAAAAAAGCGGTAAAAAGCCGGTTTTTCGCCTGAATTTGCATGCAAACGGGGCGTCTCTGCAAAGGCGCCCCGTTTTCCCTGCCCAGGCCGGCCTGGAACGGGACGCAATAGAAAGGATGTGGGAAGTATGTCAAAAATTTTTGCGCACCGGGGATTTTCCGGAGAATACCCGGAAAACACCATGCTCGCCTTCCGCAAGGCTGTGGAAGCAGGAAGCGACGGAATAGAGCTGGACGTTCACCTTTCCCAAGACGGGGAAATCATTGTGATGCACGACGAAAAAATAGACCGCACCACAGACGGCTCCGGCTATATCCGGGAGTATACGGCTGAGGATCTGCGCCGCTTCGACGCAGGCGCCGCCTGGAAGGGCCGTTTCCCCTTCGAGCCCATCCCCACCCTGCGGGAGTACTTCCAGCTGGTGAAGGATTCGCCCCTTGTGACCAATATTGAACTGAAAAACAGTATTTTCTGGTACGAGGGCATGGAGGAAAAGGTGATCGCCCTCATACGGGAATTCGGCCTGGAGGATCGGATTATTTTTTCCTCCTTCAACCACGAATCCATTGCCAAATGCCGGCGCCTCGCCCCGGAAATCCCCGGCGGCTTCCTGTATGACTGCTGGATTATTGATTCCGGTTCCTATGCGGCGGCCAACGGCGTGCAGTACCTGCACCCCTCTTTCCACGACATCAACGAAGAGATTGTCCGCAAGGTTCACAGCCAGGGGGTCGGCTTCAACGTGTGGACAGTGAACGACGAGGACGTTATGCGCCGCCTGGCCCAGCTGGAGGTTCACGGCATTATTACCAATTACCCCGACAAATGTCGGAGCGTGCTGAACAGCCTCCGCGGCGGTGCCGGCTGATTTCCCTGCATATTTCCTTATATATGGCAGCAATGGGCTGGATCTCACAAAAGATCCAGCCCATTGCTGTTTCTGTTTCATTCCCCTGCTTCCCCTTCCGGCTGCTCCGGCAGAAGGTTCTGCATGCTTTTCAGGCTGATGGCCAGCGTGGAGGCGTTGTG
Organism: Candidatus Caccousia avistercoris; assembly: GCA_018715025.1. GTDB lineage: Bacteria > Bacillota > Clostridia > Oscillospirales > Acutalibacteraceae > Caccousia > Caccousia avistercoris. The sequence goes on along the minus strand of DVMK01000249.1, from coordinate 3,413 downwards.
GAGCAGGGCCGATGTGGCAGGCGGCACCACTCCGGCTACCCCCAGCAGAATCAGCGCGCCGTTGACGCCGACAATGGCGCGGTAGTTTTCCCGAATCCGCTTCATCAGCGCCTGGCTCAGCCGGCGCAGCCGCACCAGCTCTCTCAAATCGTTAGCGGCCACCGTCACATCGGCAATCTCCCGGGCAATTTCCGCCCCTTCGCTGACAGCCACCCCTGCGTCGGCGGCAGAAAGAGCGGGAGAATCGTTGATGCCGTCCCCCACCATAATCACCGTGCGCCCGGCTTCCCTTTCCCGCCGAACATAGGCGGCCTTATCCTCCGGAAGAACCTCAGAGTAGTATTCATCCACCCCCACGCGGCGTGCCACCGCGGCGGCGGTGCGCTCGCTGTCCCCCGTCATCATGACCACCTTCTGCAGCCCGGCCTCTTTTAACCGGCGTACTGCCTGGGGCGCTTCCTCCCGAAGGGGATCCTCAATGCAGATGACAGCCTCCAGCGTACGATCCACCGCCAGGTACAGGTGGGAATATTCGGCGGGCAGGCTGTCAAACTGTGCCTGCCGTTCCGGCCTGACCGTGCAGCCCTCGTCTTCAAAAACAAAATGACGGCTGCCAATGACCACACGCTTTTCTCCGACACAGGAGGCGATGCCGTGGGCTACAATGTAATCCACCCTGGAATGCATCTCCTCATGCTCCAGCCCCTGTTCCCTGGCGGCCCGCACTACCGCCTTCGCCATGGAATGGGGAAAGTGCTCCTCCAGGCAGGCGGCCAGGCGCAGGGCCTCGCCGGCGCTGTGGGAGCCGAAGGGGACGACCTCCTTCACTGTGGGCCTGGCCCTGGTGAGGGTGCCGGTTTTGTCAAACACAATGGTGGAGGCCTCCGCCAGGGCTTCCAGATATTTGCCGCCCTTGACCGTTATGTGGAAGGCGCTTGCTTCCCGAATGGCGGAAAGCACCGAGATGGGCATGGCCAGCTTCAGCGCGCAGGAAAAATCCACCATGAGCACCGCCAGAGCCTTCGTCACATTCCGCGTAAGCGCCCATGTGAGAACCGTTCCCAAAAAGGTATAAGGCACCAGCCGGTCTGCCAGGTGGGCCGCCTTCCCCTCCAGCCTGGATTTCAGCTTCTCCGACTCCTCGATCATGCCCATGATCTTCTCATAGCGGGTGGAGCCGGAAACCTTTTTCACCTGTATGGCCAGCTCGCCTTCCTCCAATACGGTGCCCGCGTACACATACCCGCCCTGCTCTTTTCGCACCGGCAGGGATTCGCCGGTAAGCGACGCCTGATTCACCATTCCCTCGCCGAGGGCTACCACGCCGTCAAAGGGCACCACGCTGCCCATGCGCACCACCACACAGTCGCCCGGCTGTACCTGCGAGGCCTTTACCAGAACCTCCTGGCCGTCCCGCCTGAGCCAGACCCTGCCCACGTTCAGCGACATGCTGCGGGCCAGGTCGCTGACGGATTTTTTATGCGTCCATTCCTCCAGAATTTCCCCCACGCCCAACAGGAACATGACGGAACCTGCGGTGTTGAAATCTTGGCGGAGAAGGGAAACGCCGATGGCGGCGGCATCCAGCACCGGCACCTCCAGACGGCGGCGGCCCAGGCACCGAAGCCCGTGCCACAGGTATTTCAGGGACTTTGCCGCTACCCGCGCATGCTGCAGCGGCGCGGGCAGGAACAGCTTGGCCGCAAAGCGGATGAGAACCTGCAGAACCAGCTTTTCCCGGTACCTGGCGTTCAGCTCGCGCCCCGTATTTTCCAGCATGCCGGGCGGCGGCTGAACAGCGCCGTACTCAAACCGGCGCAGCGCCTCCACCACCTGGCTTCTATCCCCGGTGTAGCACACAACAGCGCCGCAGGTCTTTTCTCTGACCTTGGCGGCCGTTACAAAGGCCAGCCCCTGCAGGTAATACTGCAGCAGATCCGCCTGCCGGAAGGTCATGTGCGGCTGGGCCATGCAGACGCGGATGCGGCCCGGAATTTCATGCTTAATGACAAATTTCAACGTTTGTCCCTCCGTTCAACGCTGCCCGAGCCGCAGCCCGGACAAAAAAGCGGGGCCGGATGTTCCCGCGGCCCCGCAACGCTTTTTATTCCTCCGCTTCCGCGGCCTTCTGCTCTTCCTGAACCACGGCCGCCGCTTCCTCGGCCGCCCGCTTTTCATTTATCTGCTTCGCTTCCGCCACAATATCCTCCGCATTCTCCTGAACAACGGTTACTGTTTTCATCACGCTGTCCTTCGCGCGCAGCGCAGCGGCGGTACAGTGCACATAAGCCCGCTTGGCGTCTTTACTGGAGAGCAGCTTGATCCCCGCAGAACCGAACAGCGCGCCGCCTGCAAACAAAGCGATTTTTTTCATACTGGATGCGTTCCACATAGCAAATTCCTCCTAACATTGAAGCCTGTTGTTTCCTTTATTTCCTTTTGTAGCCTGTGTACATAACCATGGCAAAACAAACGAGCGCTGCCCATGCCCAAAATTTATGCTGCTTCACCCAACCTCACTTCCTTTTCTGATGCATTCGGTACAGCGGCAAATTCTTGCAGGAGCAGCAAAAGCAGAATGCATTTTGCAAAAAGCTTCAACCATCCTGCAAAGCATACCAAATGTACCTCGGCAGCAAAAAGTTAGATTAATCTAACAAAATTAGACCGGACTAACTTTTTGCATTCTGTAATTTCAGATAAATATTTAGAAATTATTCCTATCATAAAAGCTTTTTTCTCATTTGTCAACTTGCTTTTTCAAAACTGTCGCTCTGCTGAAAATATCCTTCGTTTTGACAGGAATTATAAACAAAATTGCATTTTATGCAAAACTGGAAAAAGCTGAGAGCAGAGCCCCCGGCCAAGACGCCCTGCTTCGGCCAAGCTCACCCCTCTTTTTCTTTCTTTCCCTCCCTTTCGCCTTCCGCCAGCCCCATCCCGTTGGCAATAAGGTAACCCTTCAGCGCGGCGAAGCTTTCGGCGCTGATGGCGTGTTCCATACGGCAGGCGTCCCGCAGGGCTACCTCCCGGCTGACGCCAAGAGAGGAAAGCAGGTTGGAAAAGAGCAGATGCCGCTCGTACACGGCCTCTGCCACCTTACGGCCTTCTTCTGTCAGGCAAATTTCGTGGTGGCCGTCGATCACCACATAGCCATCCTCCTGCAGGTTATGAACGGCGACGCTTACGCTGGCCTTGGAGACATTCAGCTCGTTGGCAATATCCACAGAGCGAACCATCCCCTTCCGGTTATGGATCATCAGGATGGACTCCAAATAGTCTTCGCCGGATTCCATCAATTTCATAGAAGCCCGCCTTTCTTTCACACCGGGAGCCATAAGTTAGAATACACTAACTTTCGCGCGCAGAAGCTGGCGATTACGCTCCTGCCGCCGCCCCATAGTGAAGATATC
>DVMK01000248.1 GCA_018715025.1 Candidatus Caccousia avistercoris | reverse complement strand
GGGAAGCGAAAGAAAAAGGAGTATTTTCCGGAAATTGGGAAACGCTATCCAGGTAAGCCGCGTCTCACAGCTTTGTGAAAATGAAGGAGGAATTGACAATGGAACTGAAGGGAAGCAGAACGGAAGCGAACCTGCTGGCCGCATTTGCCGGGGAGTCGCAGGCCAGAAATAAGTACACCTTCTACGCCTCCAGGGCGAAGAAGGACGGCTACGAGCAAATCGCCGCCATTTTTGAAGAGACGGCCAACAACGAGAAAGAGCATGCCAAGCTGTGGTTCAAGCTGCTGCACGACGGCGGCGTCCCGGCTACGGCGGAAAATCTGAAGGATGCGGCTGCCGGCGAGAATTACGAGTGGACCGAGATGTACAAGGAATTCGCAGACGTGGCCGACGAGGAGGGCTTCACCCAGATCGCCGCCACCATGCGCCTGGTGGCCGGCATCGAGAAGTCCCACGAAGAGCGTTACCGCAAGCTGCTGCAGAACCTGGAAGAGGACATTGTGTTCAAGGCCGGCGAAGAGACCGTGTGGGTATGCCGCAACTGCGGGTACATCCACATCGGCAAGGAGGCCCCCGCCCTCTGCCCCGCCTGCAAGCATCCCCAGGCATACTTTGAGCGCAGGGCTGAAAATTACTGAGCAGGCCCCCGCTTTCCCATGGTCCCGGCCGGGCGAAAAGCCCCGGCCGGGATTTTTCTGCCCTGTGGAAAAAATGGCATTGCGCCGGGCCCCGGTTTCCTGTATGATAAAAGGGAAGAGAAAGGATGGTGCGGATGATTTTCCAAACGGAGCGGCTGTTCCTGCGCAAAATGGAGGCGGTGGATTTCCAGGATTTGGCTGAGATTTTGCAGGATCCCCAGGTGATGTACGCGTATGGCCACGATTTTACCGACGAGGACGTTCTGCACTGGCTTGACCGGCAGAAAACGCGGTACCTGAAATACGGCTTCGGCCTTTGGGCCCTGGTGCTGAAGGAAACCGGGGAAATGATCGGCCAGGCGGGGCTGACCATGCAGCCTTACCTGGACCAGGAGGTGCTGGAGGTGGGCTACCTGCTGAAAAAACGCCACTGGCACAAGGGCTATGCCCGCGAAGCGGCCCGGGGCTGCGTGGAGTACGCCTTCCGGCAGCTGCACGCAGAAAAGGTGTACAGCATTATCAAGGCGGACAACCTGCCCTCCCAGCGGGTGGCGCTGTCCATCGGCATGCAGAAGGAGGCGGAGTTTACCACCCGCTACTACGCGGGGGACATGCTCCACTATCTTTTTTCCATTTCCGCTTCCGCCCGGGAGGAGAAGGCTTGAAAACCCTTTACCTCATAGGGGGCCCCATGGGCGTGGGGAAAACCACCGTAAGCCGCATCCTGCAGCGGCAGCTGCCGGACTGCGTTTTTCTGGACGGGGACTGGTGCTGGGACGCCTCCCCCTTCCGTGTGACGGAAGAGACAAAGGCCATGGTGCTGGACAATATCTGCCACCTGCTGCAGAGCTTCCTCCGGTGCTCTGCGTACCAGAACATCGTGTTCTGCTGGGTGATGCACCAGCAGGGGATTCTGGACAGCATCCTGCGGGGGCTCGACCTGGGCGGCTGCTCGGTGCAGGCCGTTTCCCTTGTGTGCAGCGAGGAGGAGCTGCGGGCGCGCCTGGCCCGCGACATTGCCGCCGGCCTGCGCACCGGAGATGTGGTGGAGCGCAGCCTGGAAAGGCTTCGCCAGTACGGGGGACTGAACACCCGGAAGGTTGACACCACCGGGAAAACGCCGCAGCAGGCCGCCGCCGCTGTGCTGGCCGCCCCATAGCCGGGGGTCTTGACATTCTTTTCCAAAGGAGTATAATAGATTTAAATTTAATAACGATTATTGTTATTGAATTTAAATCGCTGATTCTGGAAAGGAAGAATTTGGATGAATGTAAAGGGAACCCGCACGGAACAGAATTTGCTGGCCGCGTTCCAGGGGGAATCCATGGCGCGGAACAAATACCTTTTCTTTGCCGAAAAGGCCAGGCAGGAGGGCCACACCCAGGTGGCGGAGCTGTTTGAACGGCTGGCCGGGAACGAGGGCATGCATGGGAAGCTGCTGTACCGGCAGCTGCAGGGCATTGGTTCCACCAAGGAGAACCTGCAGGCGGCGGCCCAGGGGGTGTACGGGGAGTGGAGCAGCATGTACCCGGACTTTGCGAAAACAGCCGAGGAGGAAGGGTTCGATCAGATTGCCAAGCTGTTCCGCAGCATTGCCCAGATTGAGCAGGAGCATGAATTCCAGTTTATGGACGCGCTGCGCAGGCTCTCTGGCACAGCCCCCGCCCCCCGGCAGGAAAGCCTGCCGAAAACGGTGGAGGCGCACGGGTACCGCTGTGTGTTCTGCGGCGCTGTCTACGACAAGCGGCCCGACGTGTGCGGCGTGTGCCAGGCCATTGGATCGTTTGAGGATGTCACGTACCAAAAAACGAAATGAACCGGCCGCCTGCGGCGGGGCGGTGACGGAAAGCCTAACACCCACCTGTTTTGGGGCCTTGGCCTGCCGCGCCGATGATCTGGCGCGCATGGAGGGCGGCGAATAGCTTCCCTCCCCGGCGGCTGCAAAGAAAAACGCCCCCTCCCGGGGCCGTGAACAGGTCCAGTAAAAACGGACAATAGACAAAGTACCCCCTGATGTAGGAAAATGGAAGTACTAC
>DVMK01000247.1 GCA_018715025.1 Candidatus Caccousia avistercoris | reverse complement strand
CCTTGTTAGGGTTTATCGACAGACTCAACATAGTCATGGCCCCCGGTGAAACCGGGGGCCATGACTATGTGAGTGGTGAGTGTTTACATGTGCGTTTCAAAAGGTTTCGTAAAAGCCAAATCGAAAGGCTTTACCAGATTTTTAAGGATGAAAATCGCAGTTTCCAAAGCCAGAGTCTTTAGCCGCGCTTCGCAAAGCGCGGAACACCTGATGCTCCGAAAACGCAGGAAAAGAACCAACAACCCCCAGGTACGAAAGCCAACACAAGCCTTCGAGCCTGGGGGTCTGTTTTTACGGCAGGCAGGGGTGCAGGTACGCCCTTTGGGGCAGACGGCAGAGGTCAGCGCACGCCGCCACCGCCGCCGGAACCGAAGCCGCCACCGCCGCCGCTGAAGCCACCGCCGCCAAAGCCGCCGCCGGAGCTTCCTCCTGACGATTTGGCGTTGGCCGCCGCCACTGCGGCCGCCGCGGAACGGCTGGCGTTTTCCATAATGCGGGAAATGCGGTCGCCGTACAGGCTGCCGCCGCTGTGGTAGAAGGCGGGGCGGCGGTACATGGTCCAGTAAAGGTAAGAGCTGTGGGGCAGGAAAACCTCGTCCGTTGGCTCCCACACCTGGGGGTAAGCCTTGCGCAGCTGTTCCGACGCTTCCTTGGAAATGCCCATCATGGCGGCGTAGACTAGGTATTCCTCCCACAGGGGAAGCTGGAACACGCCGTATTCCTTCATGTTGGAAAAGTCCAGCATGAATTTTTTCAGCCCGTTCCAGCAGGCCAGGTCATGCTCCCCGGCAGGGGAAAGGCGGATTTGCCCCCCGCACAGGAAAAGGGCGAGCAGGGAACCAACGGCAAGCCCGGCAGACAAGAGAACCGCCCGGCCTTCCAGGGCGAAGAACAGCACGACTGCGCCCAGCAGGGCGAACCCGGCAAGGGAGCGAAGGGTTTTGACAAAGGGAAGCTCCTTCTCATAGTAGCCGTTGCCGGCAATCTCTTTTCGGGAGGCGGTGAGGAATCTTTGCATGGTGGTGTGAAACCGTTTGGGCTGCTTTTTGGCGTAGTCCTCAAAATCGTCCAGGGTGAAGCTGCCTTCCGGGGAACCGGCGGCCTGGGCGAGAAGCTTCTGGAAAATTTCTTCGCTGGGCGTAAGGGGAAGGCCGGTTCCTTCCGGGGCAAGGCGGATGATAATGTCGTCGTCCTTGGAACGGGTTTCCGCGCCCAGCGGGTTTTCTTCAAAGAAGATATGCTTTTTCCTGGCCAGGCTCATCATGGTGGCGGTGCAGACGCGGCCCTGGACATTGCCCTTCACGCCGCCGGAGTAGTAGTAAAACAGGTTTGCCGCGCCGCCCGGGCTGGAACCGGGGAGAATTTCCCGGTAATATTCCGGGGCGTCTATTTTATGGCGGCGTTTTTTTACCCGGGCCGCCGCGCCGAAGCCAATCCCCAGGGCCAGGGCGGCGCCGCCGCCCAGTGCAAAGAGCAGGGCTTCCATCCGCTGCCTTCTCTGCTGTGCCTCCCACTGGCTGGCCCATTGGGCTTCCTCCTCCTGAATATCCGGCAGAACGCTGCCGGAACCCACCCGCTGTACGCCTGTAAACAGGGAGGAGGGCGCGCACAGGCGCACCTCTATGTAAGTGCCGGCCGGAACCTTTTCGGCGGTAAAGGAAATCTGGCTGCCAGAGTCAATGGTGAGAAAGCTCTCGACTGTGCAGTGCAGCCAGGCCCGCAGATCCTCCTGCGCCGCGCCCTGAGGAAGGGTGATTTCAGCGGAAAGGCGCTGGATGGGAATGGAGAACTGGTCGCCGATGAAGCCGTGGTACAGCACGCCCACGTCGTCGTACTGCTGAATGGCGTTTGTCACCGTGTAAGAGATGGTGAAGCTTCGCTCCCCCTCGTAAATAGGCGCAATGAACCAGCCGATTTCCGTAAGGGAGAGATCCTCCGCCACATAGCAGGTTTCCGGGTCGCTGTCCAGGTCGTGTACCGAGGAGACGGAACCCGCATAGCGGTATTCCTGCTGCAAATCATTGTCATATACGGTGAAATCCGTAATCTGCTGTTCACTGGAGTAGGGAAAGGTTTTATACAGATTCGTGTAAACCCTGTCCCGGTCGTCCAGCTGGATGTCCCACTGCTCGGTGACGCGCATGTTCCCGTTTTCCTGAACCTCCGCCTGAATCTGGACAGATTGAAGAAGCTGGTCGGCGTCTCCCCGGTAGTCCTCGCAGCCGGTGAAAAACAGCATGGGAACAAGAGCGCAGATGAGCAGAACGGGAAGAAGGCGGGATATTTTCATAGAACTCCTCCACTGAAATCAAAACTTCACTTGCGGCGCCATGCGCTCGTTGTCGTAGGCCTGGAAATACTGGCGGGGGCCGAAGTGGAACATGCCCGCAAGGAAGCTGGCCGGAATGCGCTGGATGGCCTCGTTGTACCGCATCACCGTATCGTTGTAAAACTGGCGGGAAATAGCCACCTTGCTTTCCAAGTCTGAAAGCTGGTTCTGCAGGCTTGTAAAGCTG
>DVMK01000246.1 GCA_018715025.1 Candidatus Caccousia avistercoris | reverse complement strand
GTCCACCAGCCCGCTTTTCAATAGTTCAATCATATCATCACTCAAACGCAGGTCTGCAAGATCGGCGTTTGGGTGATTTTTTGTTTGGGAGCGGCCCAGCAGATAATCAACGGTCACTTCATAAAACTTTGCCAACTCAATAAGGGCATAGTGGCTGATGTCTTTGAACTTGTCCCCCTCATAACTGCCCAAAGCAGACTTGGAGAGATGGGTCTGCTCCGCAAGTTGTTCCAGCGTCAAGCCACGCTCTACACGCAGGTCTTTTAGCCGTTCCTGTATGGATAACTCCATGCTCTCCCTCCTTGTCTGCCCGATAAATTAGGATTTGTATTGACGGTATTTTTTAGGATTTATCTTAGGTATTATAATTGATAGAATAACCATTATTGCAATTATCCCAAGTCCAACACATAAAACAAAATCATTGTGATTGAAGCTGCCGCATAATAAAAGAAATGCTCCTATTCCGCAGAAAACAACGCATTTTCCAAACAAATGACATATTGCTTTCTCATTGTATGTTGCTTTTTCTTCTTTACTCATCGTATTCCATCCAGCAAGAAACCAAGTACCCTTTTGATTATAAATATTCACACCCCACACTACTGCCCCCAAAGAAATTGCTAATGTAAGAACTATCTCGAAGAAATTCATACTTTCAACTCCTTCCATAAAAACACCTTGACAACTTCCAATTTGTCACTCTGTACTTATTATTTTACCACAATTCCGAGAGCGTGGAAATAGCCTGTTTCTTAAGCCGATTTCCCACCTTTCGGATATACGGAACGGGCGGTCATTTAGGTGTAGACTTACGATACCACATTTTTGGGGGCCTGGGAACCGCTTTTCTTGAGGTTGCCCTGTTCCCAATTCCAGGCGCAAAAAATCCCCGTGTTGGCCGTTTGCAGGCGGTTGGCACGGGGATTCTTTCTTGTATTCAGTTGGCCGCGGCCTTGGAGGCGGATCTCCATTTGGCGCTCACCGGGATGGGGATCATCCGGGAAAGGGGCTTCCACACGGCGGCGGCAATGGTGAAGTCTACCATGCTGTGCACTACGGTGCCCAGGCCAACCAAAAGCAGCACGGTCACTACGTAGCCGCTTTCGTACCAGCTTTCAGAACCGGCGCCGGTGAAGTAGAAGGCTGTCACCACAAGGCTTTCGCACGCGCCGTGCAGAACGCCCAGCAGCAGATTGAAGGGCAGGGCGGTGCGCAGGGAAGAAAGCAGGTAGGGAACCCGCTTCAGAAGAAGGCTTCCCACCACCACAAACACCAGATGCGAGGCCGCCCGCAGGGCCACCACCAGAGGCATGGAAAGGGCGAAGCCGATGCTGGTGACGACGGTTACCAGCAAAGCGGAAGCGGGGGAGAGAAACATGGCAATGAAAATGGGCACGTGGCTTGCCAGGGTGAACGACATGGGCGGAATCCAGATTTTTGGCATAAACATGGGAATGATAATGCCCAAAGCGCACAAAAGGGCGGAAATGCACATGGAAATGACAGCGTCTCTCTTTTTCACAGGAAACCCTCCTCAGAATGAGCAGCATAGAAATAGTCGTGATAGGTGTCATGACACCTATCACGACTATCATACCGGCAGAAAGGCGCGCTGTCAATGGGCAACGTGACGGAGTTTTTCCCCGCGCGAAGAGAAAAACAGGGGAATTAGCCGGGAGGGGGTCAGGCGGGCTCAAACAGGATTCCTTTTTCCCGCAGGGCGGCGCAGATCCGCTCATAGCATTCTTTGGAGGGGCAGGCCAGGGTGTGCAGGTGGACGCCGCCGGTGAGGGAGGAGAGGGGAGAGGTTCCCTGCCGGGAAATGCGTTTCAGAAATTCGTCTGCGTCGTAGCGGGAGAAAATGTGCAGCTTACCGCACAGCTGGCCGTACACGGCGTGCTCCACAATCACGTCCAGCAGGGCGCCGCCGTTGTCTACCACGGTGTAAAGCTCTTCGGCCAAGAGCGCGTTGGTGTGGCGGCAGGCGATGGTGTAGGTTTGGCCTGGGTGTTCCTCTCGGGCCAGCACGTACCCGCGGGGCGTGGCGGCGATGCTGGCGTTGGAGGCCCGCAGAAGAGCCACGTCGCCCACCACCACCTGGCGGCTTACGTGGAATTTTTTGGCCAGGGAAGAAGCGCTTAACGGTTCGCCTGCCTGCTCCAATTCCTTCAGAATGGCGGCGCGCCGCTCTTCCGGGGTTTTACTCGGTTCCATCTCTGAAAATATCCCTCCCATTCTCCACCTCCGGTGAGGACTTCACGCCCTGGCCGCGTCCCGCGGCCCTGGGATGGGTGCGGCACACTGGCGCAGCGCCCGCGGTTTTGTCACGGCTCTGTTAAGTTTCTTAGCTGCTCCGCAAGGCCTGCGGGGGAATTTGTGGTTCGGCCCGCTCGCCTCCGGCGGGGACTTCGCGCATCTCCGGTGGGGATGTCACGCACTGGCCGCACCTCCGGTGAGGACTTCACGCCCTGGCCGCGTCCCGCGGCCTTAGGCTGGGTGCGGAAGGCAGGCGAAGCGGCCCGCACCTCCGGTGAGGATGTCGCGCCCTGGCCGCGTCCCGCGGCCCTGGGCTGGGTGCGGAAGGCAGGCGAAGCGGCCCGCGTTTTTACCATGGTTCTGTTTGGTTTCTTGGCTGTTTTGCGTGCCTGCGGAGGAATTTCTGATTCGGCCCGCGATGCAGCCTTTCTGCCAATATTATATCATAGGAAGGGCGGCAGGTCGAGAGCGTATCTGCGGTTCTTTCTGCCCGGCGGCGGAAAATCCTGGACGCAAATTTCCTGAAAAAAGGAAAATCCGCCAATATGGATGGATTTTACAGAAAAATATCCCTCGGATTTTGTCTAATCTTTTCCTTGTCTCTTGAATTCCAAATTGATATAATGGAAAACGCGCCTCTCCGGAGGGATACGTCAGACAAAAGCGAATACAGGAGGAAATATCTGCCTATGGCGAAAATTAATGAAATCTATACCAGCAACGCTTACTACCCCTTCCTCTGCTACTGCGAAAGCCACGGCTACGCAGAAATGCGCGACCTTATCCGGTGCCCCTTTTCCAAGCTGAAGGAAGAGCCGGACATGACCCCCGCCCTGGTAAGCCGGATCCACATTACCTTTCTGGCCTATCTGAAGGCGCATCCGCAGGAGTTCCTGCTGGAAAAGCGCAAGGCGGCGGCCGCCGCGGCCCGCACCCCGAAACCGGCGCTGGAGGAAGCGGAGTCTCAGCTGGAACGGTTTTTTCAGCAAAACGCCAGCAGGCTGATTCATATTTCAGAAGCCGCCAAGGCCGTCACCGGCCAGAAGGTAAAGCGGGCCGACCTGGCCGCTCTGCTGGAAAAGGCTTCCTGGTGCAAGGCGGTGGACGGAACCACTTATTTTTACTGCGGGAACGCCTGAGCGGCCGTTTCGCGCGCACAGAAAGGCGGCAAAAAAATGAAGGCGGTTTTGGCGGCGGTAAATGCCAAGTATATCCATACAAACCTGGCGGTGCGCTGCCTGGCGGCCTGCGCCCACCGGCAGGGCCTGCCGGTGGAGGTGGCGGAGTACACCGTAAACCAGCCCTTCGACCAGCTTCTGGCCGGCCTGTACGGCAGGGCTCCGGATGTGCTGGGCTTTTCCTGCTACCTATGGAATATTCAACTGGTGAAGGCGCTGTGCGCAGAGCTGAAAAAGCTTCTGCCGTGCGTCTTTCTCTTCCTTGGCGGGCCCGAGGTCTCTTACACAGGGGCCGCTTTGCTGCGTGAGCTTCCCCAGGTGGGGGCGGTGCTTCAGGGCGAGGGGGAAGAAAGCTTCCCGGCCCTGCTGCGGGCCCTGGCCGGGGAGCTTCCCATAGACCAGGTGCCGGGCCTTGTGTTCCGGCAGGGGGAGGAAATTCGCGCCGCCCGGCCGGCGGCTCCCTTCGACCTGGCGCAAATGCCCTTTCCGTACCCGGAACTGGAGACGGCAGAGGGCGCGGCGGGGCTTGCCCACAAGATTTTATACTTTGAAACCTCGCGGGGATGTCCGTTCCGCTGTACCTATTGCCTTTCCGCCGGGAGCGGCGGCGTGCGGCTTATGCCCCCGGCGCTGGCCTGCCGGTACCTGGATGTTTTCCTGAAACGGCGCGTCCCCCAGGTAAAGCTGGTGGATCGCACCTTCAACTGCAGCCCGGCCCACGCGGACGCCATCCTCTCTCATCTCATCGCCCATGACAACGGGGTGACCAACTTCCATTTTGAAATAGAAGCGGAGCTTTTGGCAGATTCCACCCTCGCTCTCATCCGAAGTGCCAGGGAAGGGCTGTTTCAGTTTGAGGCGGGGGTACAGTCCGCCAATCCGCAGACTTTGCGTGCCATCCGCCGTGGCGGCAATGTGGAGCGGCTGCTGCAGCGGGCCGCCCTTCTGCGCGAACCGGGGAACGCGCACCTGCACATGGATCTTATCGCAGGCCTTCCGCTGGAGGGGTACGAGTCCTTCGCCCGCTCCTTTGACACGGTGTACCGTGCCAACCCCCACATGCTGCAGCTGGGGTTTTTGAAGGTGCTGCACGGCTCTGTTCTGGAAGAGGAAGCGGAGCGGTGGGGGATTGTGTACCAGAGCCGCGCCCCCTACGAGGTACTGTACACCCCCTGGCTCTCGTATGAGGAGCTTCAGCAGCTCAAGCGGATCGACGCTCTGTGCGACGGCTACCACAACAGCGGGCGGTTTTCCGCCTCGCTGCCCTGGGCCATGGCGGGGTACCGTTCTCCCTTCCGCTTTTTTCAAGAGCTGGGGGACTACATTGCCGGAAGGGACGGCTTCGCACAGGCCTGGGGCAAGTTTGACGGCCACAGGTACCTGCTGGAATTCTGCCGGGCCCGCCGCGCGCCGGAGGAAACGGAGCGTTTGGTCTGGCTGCTCCGCCACGACGCGTTTTGCGGGGAACGGGCCCGCGGCCTGCCCGGCTTTTTGCAGCTTCCGGTTCCCGCCGGGGCGGCGGAGCAGCTGGCCGCCCTTCGCCGGGAGGGAACGGCGATGGAAGCGCTGGCCCCCCGCCTGCGAGGCCTTCCCCGGCGGGAACGGACAGAGGCGGAAAAACGCCTGCACCTGGCCTGGTTCCCCTTTTCTCCCCTCACCGGGCAGGCGGGGCCCCATGCGGTGCTGTACGACTACGATTCCCCTACGGTGGGCGGCGCAGCGCGCACCGGGGAAATTTTACTGGAGAAATAGAAACCTTTCCTTATTTGTGATATAATAACCGCAGAAAAGCTTCATCGCGGGCCGAACCACAAATTCCCTCGCAGGCCTCGCGGAGCAGCTAAGAAACGTAACAGAGCCGTGGCAAAACCGCGGGCGGCGCGCCAGTGTGCCGCACCCATCCCAAGGCCGCGGGACGCGGCCAGTGCGTGACATCCCCACCGGAGGTGCGCGGAGCAGCTAAGAAACGTAACAGAACCGTGACAAAACCGCGGGCGGTGAGCCAGTGTGCTGCACCCATCCCAGGGCCGCGGGACGCGGCCAGTGCGCGGCATCCTCACCGGAGGTGCGCGGCCAGTGCGCGAAGTCCCCACCGGAGGTGCGCGAAGTCCCCGCCGGAGGCGAGAGAAAGGAGAATGGTGTTATGCCTTGTATTCAATGGAAAACAAACGAGAAGATCACCCCAGCGCAGGAGGCGGAGCTGCGTTCTGCCCTGGGAGAGGCCATTGCCCTCATTCCCGGGAAGAGCGAACAGTGGCTTATGCTGACCTTTGAACCGGAATGCCGCATGGCGTTCCGGGGCAACGGGGAAGAGCCCGCCGCCTTCATCACCGTAGACATTTACGGCCATGCCCCGGCCCAGGCCTATGACAAGCTGACCGCCCGGCTGTGCGGGCTGGCCCAGTCGGTGCTGGGCATCGCCCCCGACCATACGTACGTAAGGTATCTGGAAACAGAGCATTGGGGCTGGAACGGCGGAAATTTCTAACACTTTTCCAAGGGGCCTGCCTGCTGGGCGGCCCCTCATTTTTGGCTGCGGCCGTCCGGCGGCAGCACAGGCGCGGAGGCAACGTATGAAAATTATTCTGCAAATCGGGATCCTTTTGGGAATCTGTCTGGCCGGGGAGCTTATCGCCATGGTGCTGCCCGTCCCCATTCCAGGAAGCGTACTCAGCATGGCGCTGGTGTTTGTGCTGCTGCTCAGCGGCCTTTTAAAGGCGGAGCACATCAAAGAAAAGACAAACTTCCTTATGAAAAATATGGCCTTTTTCTTTATTCCCGCCGGGGTGGGAATTTTAGAGCACTTCGAGACTCTCAAGGGCAGCATCCTGCCGCTTTTGATCATCTGCCTCATCACCACGGCTCTGACCTTCGCGGCCACTGCGTTTACGGTGCGGGGGGTTATGGCCCTGCAGGAAAGGGTGGGGAAGCGCCGTGATAAATGAGTGGACCTCCAACCCCATGTTCGGCGTTGTGCTGTGCATTTTCGCCATGGAGCTTGGCCAATGGCTGAACCGGAAAACAAAATCCCCCTTCTGCAACCCGCTGCTCGTGGCGGTGGCCCTTGTAATTGCAGCCCTGCAGGTGTTCCATATTCCGCTGGAAAATTTCAACCAGGGCGGCGACGTGATTCCCTCTTTCTGGCCCCGGCCACCGCGGTGCTGGGCGTGTCGGTGTACAGCCAGCGGAACATATTGAAGCAGTATTTCTGGCCGATTCTGGCAGGCTGCCTGGCCGGGGCGGCTGTTTCCATGACAAGCGCCGTGCTGCTGTGCAAAGCCTTCGGGCTGGACGAAAGCCTGCAGGCCGCCATGATGCCCAAGTCCGTCACCACCCCCATCGCCATGGAAATTTCCAGCGCTCACGGCGGGCTGGTTCCCGTCACAGTGGCGGCGGTCATCGTCACCGGCATTCTGGGTGCGGTGCTGTCCCCTCTGCTCATCCGCCTGTTCCGGGTAAAGGATCCCGTGGTGCAGGGGGTGGCCATCGGCGCCAGCAGCCATGCCCTCGGCACCGCCAAGGCGGTGGAGCTGGGGGAGCTTCAGGGGGCCATGAGCGGGCTTTCCATCGGCGTTTCCGGCCTCATTACCGTAATTCTCTCCTTGTTCGTGTGAAAATGAAAGAGCGAAAGCGCTGTGATTCCCCTTGTGGGCACAGCGCTTTTTTCGTCCCTTGACGCTGTGAGAGAAATGTTGTATAGTGGTGTTGATCAAAAAATCCCCCGCTTGCAGCAGGGGGAAACAGCAATTTTTTGGGGGAACTATTCATGATTATTTATGTGGATGCAAAGGCCGGCCGCGACGGCAACGGCACAAAGGAAATGCCCTTCCGGCACATTCAGGACGCGGCAAAGGCGGCGAAGGCAGGGGACGAGGTTCTGGTGGCCCCCGGCGTGTACCGGGAGTATGTGGACCCGGCCAACGCCGGCACAGAGGAAGCCAGAATCACCTACCGCAGCACCGAGCCTTTGGGCGCGGTCATCACCGGCGCGGAAGCGCTGCAGGGCTGGCAGCCCTACCAGGGAACCGTGTGGGTGCGCCGGGTGGACAACGGCCTGTTTGGCAATTATAATCCCTACACCACCTACGTGTACGGCGACTGGTACTTCGCCGGCAAAAGCAAGCACACCGGCGCGGTGTACCTGAACGACAAAATGCTGTACGAGGCCGAAAGCCTGGAAGCCTGCCTGAAGGGCCAGGTGTACGAGTGCTCCTGGGAGCCGGAGGCCTCCACCTATCAATGGTACGCCGAGCAGGACGGGAACGAAACGGTGCTCTACGCCAATTTCCAGGGGAAAAACCCCAACGAGGAAAAGGTGGAAATCAACGTGCGGCGCGAGTGCTTCTTCCCCTCCAAAACCGGCGTGGGGTACATTACCGTCAGCGGCTTCCGCATAGAGAAGGCGGCCACCACCTGGGCGCCGCCCGCCGCTTTTCAGGATGGGATGATCGGCCCGCATTGGTCCAGAGGATGGATCATTGAGGACTGCGACGTTAGCAACAGCAAATGCGCGGGAATTTCCCTGGGCAAATACTACGACCCGGAAAACGACCATTACTTTACCCGCCGGCATGTGAAAAGCCCCACGCAGATGGAGCGGGACGCGGTGTGCCGGGGCCAGTACCATGGCTGGCTGAAAGAGAAGGTGGGCGGCCATATCATCCGCCGGTGCAATATCCACCACTGCGAGCAGGGCGGCATCATCGGCCGTATGGGCGCCGTCTTTTCCATCATTGAGGATAATCACATTCACCACATCAATAATATGATGGAGCTGGGCGGGGCGGAGATTGCCGGCATTAAGCTGCACGCCGCCATCGACGTGGTTTTCCGGCGGAATTATATCCACCACTGCACCATGGGCATCTGGTGCGACTGGGAAGCCCAGGGTACCCGCATCACCCAGAATCTCATGCACGACAACCAGCGCCCGGCCTTTGCCCGGCAGCTGAAGGGCGGCATGATGAGCCAGGATATTTTTGTCGAGGTAGGCCACGGGCCCACGCTCATCGACAATAACATCCTTCTCTCTGACGCTTCTCTGCGCCTGGCGACCCAGGGCGTGGCCATGGTGCACAATCTGGTCTGCGGGGCGCTCACCTGCGTGGGCGGCGGCACCGGCAGCCGCTACACCCCGTACCACATCCCTCACCGCACAGAGGTAATGGGCTTTATGACTATCCTTCACGGGGATGACCGGTTCTACAACAATATTTTCGTTCAGAAATGGCCGGCAGAGCCTTTCCAGGTGCAGAGCGACAGCACCGACGAGGTTTTCCTGGAAAACCGGGAGGTTGGCACACACCTGATGGACGAGTACCCCACCTATGAAGAGTGGATTGCCCAGTTCGACATGGACACCGACACCCCCGACATGGCGAAGCTGGAGCCTGCCCACAAGGGGCGCCTGCCGGTTTGGGTGAAGGGGAACGCGTACTTCAACGGGGCGAAGCCCTGCAAAAACGAGATCCATCCCTTTGTGGACAAGGAGCATACGGTGACGGTGGAGCTGACAGAGCGGGACGGCAAGCCCTGCCTGTCTACCAACCTGTACCAGTTCCTGCGCGGCTTTGCCGCCGGAATGGTGGACAGCGACACCCTGGGCCGGGCCTTTGAGCCGGAGGAAAGGTTTGAAAACCCCGATGGCACCTCCATCACCTTTGACCGGGATTATTTCGGCGCTCACCGGGGCGAACAGGTGCTGCCCGGCCCCTTCGCCAGCGGGGACGAAGCCGGCGAAAGGCTTTGGCTGCTGGACCTGGAATAAGCAAAAAAGAACGGAAGCGCCGCGAAAGCGGCGGCAAAAAGAAAAGAGGACGCAGTCCCAGCGGCCGGAAGGCTGCCGGGGCTGCGTCCCTTTTTTGCTGTGCAGCTGCTTTCAAGCAGAGCCGGGGCAGGCGTCAAGAATTTCCTGCAAATCGCGGAGAAACCGGCTCACATGGTACCCGTCGCAGACGGCGTGGTGAACCTGCACCGCCAGCGGGATGCTCCGCCGTTCCCCGGCGTCCTGGTATTGGCCGATGGTGAAAATGGGGAGGAGGTAGCGGTAGTCGTTCACATTCAGATGGAAGCCTTCAAAGGAAGTCCAGGGCAGCATGGAAACCGTGAAGCTGTTTTCCGGCACATCCGGCTTTGCCGTCATGGCATGAACCGAACCGAAGCGGGCGGCGTCCTCCGCATACCGGCGGCAGAATTCCCCATAATCCTCCGTAAATTCAGTCCACAGGTTGGAAAAGGTTTCGGAGTCCTTGTGAAACACGGTGTAGCAGGGGGACATGCTGTCGTAAACCACCAGCTTCCCGTCCGGGCGGCAGGCGGTGCGGAAGGGTTCCCACCGGTTTACCGCCTTGGTCAGGCAGTACAGCATGGAAGGGTACAGCTTCAGCCCTTTTTGCCGCAGGGATGTAATGTCCAGCTTTACCGTCATGCTGTAGGTGCAGGGAACGTCCTTCCAGTAGTGCAGAAAATATTCCTTCCGCGCCCAGTGTTCCGGGTCAATTTCCGTATAGCGCATGGCAAACGCCGCCTTTCGTCAGAGAATGTCAGGAAAGCTCTCTGCCTGCGCCCCACCAGTCAGGGAGCAGCTGTCGCAGGGGAGCCGTTTTTCTGTCGTTCAGATCCAGCAGGATCTGGGTATCCTCATTGCCGGGGTTCAGCTGCCGGATGGCCTCCCGGCAGGCGCCGCAGGGCAGGGCGATCCTGCCGTCTTCCTGAATGGCCACCACGCGGGCGATCCGGCTTTCGCCGCTGGTGATCATACTGGCTATGGCGTTCCGCTCCGCGCACATGCCCAGGGAACAGGCCGTGTCAATGCAGACCCCGGTGTATACGCGGCCAGAGGCGGTGAGAATAGCGGCGGCCACCCCGCCCGCTTCCACAAAGGGGGAGACGGCCCGGCCCTTCTGCACCCGCCGGGCTGCCAGGTACAGGTCGTCCCAAACGCCGTCGTACTGGGTGAGGGCCTGTTGTTCCAGGCGCTTTACAAAGCTGTCTTTCCCGTTGCAGTACCCGTCGATGTCATAGTGGAACTGCTGCGCCAGGGATCTTTTCAGCGCGGCGTATTCCTCCCGCTCCTTCCCGTGGGTGCGCAGGAAATCTCGGAAGGCCAGGTGCCGCCTGATGTTTTCCTCGTCGCTCCAGGCAAAAATATGAACCTGGTGGGTCCGTTCCTCGCCGCCCTTCCGCAGGTAGCGCCTGCCACGGATGCCGAATTCCCCCAGGTATTCATAGCCGGCGGCTTCCAGGTTCTTTGCCGCCGCGTCCACGGCCTCCAGGCTTTTCACCACCGGCATGATGTCCAATATGGGCTTTGCGGCCAGCCCGGGCACAGAGGTGCTGCCGATGTGGTAAACGGCCAGGCAGTTTTCTCCCAGAATCTCCCGAAGGAGGGCTTCCTCCTCCCGGTATTTCTCAGGCCACTGGGGCTGGTAATCGGTCACGGTAATATGCTGGGCCATCTGTCCTATTCCTCCTTTTCTGCTGGCGTTTCCCCGTGGGAGGCCGCCCAGGCCATGCGGTATTCCCGCTCGCCGGTGGCCTCGTCGCAGCCTTCCGCCTGAATACGGAAGCCTTCGCGCAGGTAAAACCGCACGGCGCCCTCGTTCTTTTGGTACGCGTTTAGCCAAAGCGCTGTTTTTTTGCTCTTGGCATGATCCAGCAGGCGTTTCCCAATCCCCTGGGACCGTTTCCCTTCCCGGACAAAAAGCCCGGCAATATAGTCCCCCTGCAGGCCCAGAAAACCAAGAAGCTCTCCGCTTTCTTCTTCACGGCACACGTACACCTCCGCCTGAGGGAGCATTTCCTTCACGGCCTCAAAATTCTCCTGCCAGTATGAGGCGGGGATAAAGGAATGCGCCGTCTGGTTGGCGTTCAGCCAGAGAAGGGCGGCGGGCTCCGCGTCCTCCTGCCGCATGCTCCGCACCGTCAGCGTTTGACTGTTCGGCAGGCGGCAGAAGTCGGCCTTGACCAGGGCGTACAGCTTCATATCCAAAATTTCCCCGTTTTTTACCGCGTTGCTCCGCAGCGTTCCTTCCAGCCGGAAACCGGCCTTTTCCAGAACGCGGCAGGAAGCGGCGTTTCTGGCGAAGGGCTCGGCGAACAGGCGGAGAATGTCTGTTTCTTCAAACACGTACCGGCAGAGCTGCTTCACCGCTTCGGCGGCGATCCCCTGTCCCCACCAGGGCTCGCCCAGGTAGTAGCCCACCTCTGCGGTGCGGAAGTGGACGTTGCCGCCCCGGAAGGCGGCAATGCTCCCGGCCAAAACGCCGCCGGCGGTGATGGCGAAGGCAAAGGTCCGGGTGGGGTCCGCGGCCAGCGTAGAGGAGAGAAACTCCTCCGCGTCCCGCTGTGTGTACGGAAAGGGGATTCCGTCCCGCAGGTTGTTCAGAATTTTCCGGTTATTTAAAAGACGCGCCAATTCCGGCGCATCGCTCATACTCCATTTTCGTAATTCACAGTTCATCCATTTTCCCTCTCCTTCACGCCTCCGGCGGGGACTTCACACCCTGGCCGCTTCTGAGGCCCTGGGCTGGGTGCGGAAGGCGGTCGCGCCGCCCGCGTTTATGTCATAGTTCTATTTGGTCTCTTGGCTGTCCTGACGGCCTGCGGGATCTGCTGCTGCGCTTATTATAGCAGATGAAGAAGGAAGAGAACAGCCTTTTCCGCCGTTTTGCGAAAAAGAGGCCGCAGCCCTGCGGGCTGCAGCCTCCCTTTCTGATATGTGGAGTAGATTTTCTTTCTGGAATTAGGCGCCGAAATATCTCTTCAGCAGGCCCTCGAAAGCCTTGCCGTGACGGGCCTCGTCGCGGGCCATCTCATGAACGGTGTCGTGGATAGCGTCCAGGTTGGCAGCCTTGGCGCGCTTGGCAAGGTCAAACTTGCCGGCGGTGGCGCCGTTCTCAGCCTCTACGCGCATCTCCAGGTTCTTCTTGGTAGAGTCGGTGACAACCTCGCCCAGCAGCTCGGCAAACTTGGCGGCATGCTCGGCCTCTTCGTAAGCGGCCTTCTCCCAGTACAGGCCGATCTCCGGGTAGCCCTCGCGGTGAGCAACGCGGGCCATGGCCAGGTACATGCCTACCTCGGTGCACTCGCCGTTGAAGTTGGCGCGCAGGTCGTTCATGATGTCCTCAGAAGCGCCCTGGGCAACGCCCACAACATGCTCGGCGGCCCAGCTTCTCTCGCCGGCCTGCTCCACGAACTTCTCCTTGGGAGCCTTGCACTGGGGGCAGAACTCGGGGGCGGACTCGCCTTCGTAAACATAACCACAGACAGAGCAAACAAACTTCTTCATAACAAAATCCTCCATAATATAAAAATTTTTAAGATATCGCTGGTGTTAAAAGTCAGGAAGCAGAGCCGGTTCCGCTTTTGCAGGAAGCGCATACGCCGCGAAAAACCACGTCGCACCGTTCCGCGTTCACCCCATAGCGCTGAGAAACCGCGCTGCAGGCCTGTGCGGAGGAACCGCCCTCCACGTCGATGACACAGCCGCATTTGCTGCAGATAAAATGGGAATGCGGTTCTGTTGTGCCGTCAAACCGTTCCTGCCCGTTCACCGTGCCTACGCTGGAAATAACCCCGTCGTTTTTGAACTGGGAAAGGTTCCGGTAAACCGTGCCGAGGCTCAGGTCTGGATAAGACGGCTTCAGCATGTGGTAAACCCACTCCGCCGAAGGGTGGAGCTTGGTGCTCCGCACCGCTTTCAGAATAGCTTCCCGCTTTCGACTGTAATTCTGCCGCTTCTCCATGTTTCACCTCAACTTAATAACAAGAACTGTTCTTAACTTGTCCTTACTATATCACACTTTTCTTGTTTTGTAAAGGAGAAAACAGGAGTAATTCTTATGATTATTTTGTGATTTTTTCCAACAGCTCCTGAAGCTGCCCGGTGGAAACGCCGCCGAAGCTGCGGAAGGAGCGCAGGGGCATTTCCCGCATCATGGCCTCCTCCATGGCTTCGCTGCCTTCGCCCATATTGCCGCCCTCCATGCCGGTGGTGGAATGGAAAATCAGTTCCTGCAGAAGCTGGCGCGCCTTCTCGTGTTCCATCAGCTCTTCCACAGAGCTTTCCATTGTGAACCGGCAGGGAAGCGCTTTGGTGCCCTGCACGGTTACGGTCTGGCACAGGACAGGCTCCCGGGAGGATTTGGCCGCCGTCAGGACGTAATCTCCGCTTTCCACAAACCAGCCGCCCAGGCTTTCGCTGTAGCAGGCGAAAGCCCTGGAATCCAGAGAAAACGCGACCTCCTTCTCTTCGCCGGGCAGCAGAAACACCTTTTCAAACCCTTTCAGCTCACGAACCGGGCGGATCATCTTCTTTTGCGGCCCTGGCAGGCTTTCCACATACAGCTGAACCACCTCGCGGCCCGGTCGGCTGCCGGTGTTTTTCACCTTCAGCGAGACGGCGACGGTTTCCTGGTCGGTGAATTTCTGCCGGGAAACCCTCATGCCGCTGTACTGGAACTGGGTGTAGCTGAGCCCGTAGCCAAAGGGGAACAGAACCTCCATTTCCTTCTTGTCATAATAACGGTAGCCGATGAAAATTCCCTCCCGGTATTCCACCTTTTTGGGTTCCCCGGGAAAATTCAGAAAGCTGGGGGTGTCTGCCAGGCGTTTGGGGAAGGTTTCTGCCAGACGGCCGGAAGGATTTTCCTCCCCGAACAGCAGGTCTGTCACCGCGCCGCCGGACGCCTCCCCCGCCAGGTACGCTTCCAGCAGGGCGGGCGCCTGGGGCAGCCAGGGCATCTCCACGGGGGAGCCGTTGTGAAGCACCACCACCGTGTTGGGCTGCACCCGGCACACCGCCTCAATAAGGGCGTTGTGGCAGCGGGGCATGTTCATGTGGCTGCGGTCGAACCCCTCCGACTCAAAGGAATCCGGAAGCCCGGCAAAAACGACGGCGGCGTAGGCGTTTTTGGCGGTTTCCACCGCCTCTGCCAGCAGGGCCTCGTCGATCTCGTCCTTCCCGGTGGGGTACCCCTGGGCGTAAGTAACCTGGTACTTCCCCTGGGCGGCCTCCAGGGCGCTGGTCACCTTCCAGGCGTTGATGTGGGAGCTTCCGCCGCCCTGAAACCTGGGTTCCTTGGCGAAAGCGCCCAGGAACGCCACCGGCTTCTTCCCGTCCAGAGGCAGAAGGTTGTTTTCGTTTTTCAAAAGCACCATACACTGGGCGGCCAGCTTTCGGGCCAGCTGGTGGTCGGCTTCCCGGTCGAAGGAAGCCTCCGGCCTTCTGGCGCTCATGGTTTTTTCCACCAGCCACAGCACACGCTCCACGCACACGTCCAGGTCGCTTTCTGCCAGCCGGCCTTCCTTTACCGCTTCCACAATCTCCTGGTCGGTTACTCCGTTGCTGGCGGGCATCTCCAGGTCCAGCCCGGCGGCGATCCCCTCCGGGCGGCGGTTCACCGCGCCCCAGTCGCTCATAACAAGGCCGTCGAACCCCCATTCGCCGCGGAGAATATCCGTGAGAAGGCGCTTGTTTTCGCTGGAATACACTCCGTTGATCCGGTTGTAAGAGCACATGAGGGTAGAGGGCTTCCCCTTTTTCACCGCTGTCTCAAACTGGGCCAGGTAAATCTCCCGCAGGGTGCGCTCGTCAAGCTCGGCGCTTACCGTCATGCGGCGGGTCTCCTGGTTGTTGGCGGCAAAATGCTTCAGGCTGGTGCCCACCCCCTGGCTCTCGGTACCGGCAATCTGGCTGGCGGCAAGCTCGCCCGCCAGGCAGGGGTCCTCAGAAAGGTACTCGAAATTCCGCCCGCAAAGGGGAGAGCGCTTCATGTTCACGGCAGGCCCCAGAATGACCTGTACATCCTCCGCCTGGCATTCCCGGCCAATGGCTTCCCCCAGGGTGCGGAACAGCTCCCGGTCAAAGGAGCAGGCGGCCGCGGAGCCTGTGGGGAAGCACACCGCCTCAATGCTCTCGTTGGGAATGTCAGAATCCTTCCGCTGGCGGCGCAGGCCGTGAGGCCCGTCTGAAAGCATGATGGAGGGCACGCCCAGCCGTTCCACCGCCTTGGTGTGCCAAAAATCAGAGCCGGAACAAAGTCCGGCCTTTTCTTCCAGCGTCATTTGTGAGATAATAGTTTTAATGTCCAATCAAAAACCTCCAATTTCAAATAAGAATTGCTTCGCCGGGGCAAAGCGGGAAGAAAGAAATCATTCTCATTTGGATCCATTTCTGTTATTATAGCATTATAAATTGAAAAATTCTATGAGTAATCTGTGAAATAGGTATCGAAAATTTCCCCTTTGGACAGAACCGCAGGGAGAAAGGAAGAAAACATGAGGGAACAACTCTTTGAATTCGCCGTGGTAGGGGCGGGGGCCTCGGGCCTGATGGCGGCGGGGGAGACGGTGCAGGCCGGAAGCACCCTGGTGCTGGAGGCCAAGCAGAAGCCGGGCAAAAAGCTGCTGGCTACCGGGAACGGCCGCTGCAATTTGGGCAACCGCTTTGTCTCCCCGGCCCGGTACCATGGGGATGCGGATCGCGCTGCTTCTGTGCTGGAACGTTTCCCGCCGGAAAAGCTGGAGGCGTTTTGGCGGCAGAACGGCCTTCTCTGCCGGGAACTGGAGGAAGGGCGGCTGTACCCCTACGGCCTGCAGGCTTCCTCTGTGCTGGAATGCCTTCTTCGCCGGGTGGAGGGCTTTGGGGGAGAAGTGCGCTGTTCTTTCCCGGTGGAGGAAATCCGAAGGGAGAGGGAAGGGTTCCTGCTTTCCGGCCCTGAGGGGCAGGTCAGGGCACGGCGGGTCATTTTGGCCTGCGGGGGAATGGCCTCTCCGCCTCTGGGGGGCGGACCCCTGGGGTACCAGCTTGCCAGAAGCCTGGGCCACACTGTAACCCCGCTGTTTCCGGTGCTGGCGCCGCTGGCTGTCCCGCCCGCCCGGGTGAAGGCCATGAAAGGGGCGCGCAGCGGGGCAGAGGTTTCCCTGTGGGCCGGGGGCCGGGGGTTGGCTTCCGCCAGGGGAGAGGTTCAGTTTACCGAGTCGGGCCTTTCCGGCATCTGTGTGTTTGAGGTCTCCCGCGCTTACGGGGCTCTTTCAGAAACGGAGAAAAAGACGGTGGAGCTTTCCCTGTGCCTTATGCCGGAGTACGGGCCGGGGGAGATTTACAATTTGCTCCGCACGGCGGCGGCTTCCCCTGTGCTGCCTGCGCAGGAGCTGCTGGACGGCTTTCTCAACCGTCTGGTGGGGCGCGAACTGCTCCGGCGGGCGGTGGGGGAACTGCCTGCCCTGGCCCGGCAGCTGAAACGCCCTCAGCTTTCCGCCATAGCGGCCAAAATCCGGGATTTCCGCTTCCCCGTCACCGGCACGGGCGGCTGGCAGAGCGCCCAGGCGACGGCGGGCGGCGTGCCGCTTTCCCAGGTGAACGTGTCCACCATGGAGTCCAGGGCCTGCCCCGGCGTTTACCTCACCGGCGAATTGCTGAATGTGGACGGCGACTGCGGCGGCTTCAACCTGCACTGGGCCTGGGCAACGGGCCTTCTGGCCGGCCGCAGCGCCGCCTCGGCGGCCCGTTCTTCCCAAAAATAGAAGGGATTTTGGGCAAGGGTTGAAATTTTTCCCTGTACGGAGTACAATAGAGAGGCAGGGCGGCGGTTAGGCCGCCTGGAAGATAGGAGATGTGTGAATTTGAAGATTATGGTAGAAACCTCAGCCCGTCATATTCATGTCACCCAGCAGGATTTGGAAACCCTGTTCGGCAAGGACTATAAGCTGACCCCGAAAAAGGATCTTTCTCAGCCCGGGCAGTTTGCCTGTGTGGAGAAGGTAGAGGTGGTGGGCCCCAAGTCCTCCCTGAAGCTGTCCATTCTGGGGCCGGTGCGTCCGGAAACCCAGGTAGAGCTGGCCAAGACGGACGCCCGCGCCATCGGCGTCGACGCCCCGCTGCGCATGTCCGGCGATCTGGCGGGAACCCCCGGCTGCAAAGTGATTGGCCCCAAAGGGGAGATCGAGATTGACCACGGTGTGATCGTCGCCAAGCGCCATGCCCATTTCACCCCGGAGCAGGCCCAGGACTACGGCGTGACGGACGGACAGGCCATTGGCATCAAGCTGGAATATAACGGCCGTTCCCTGATTTTCGGGGACGTGATTGCCCGGGTCAGCAAGACGGCAGGGCTGGCCGTTCACATCGACACCGACGAAGCCAACGCCGCCGGGCTCACCGGCACGGTGGACGGCGAAGTGGTAACCTTTTAAAAGCTTCCGGTAAAAGAGAAACCGCCGCGGGAACCAGGCTTTTTCAGCTGGCTTCCGCGGCGGGTTTTGTTGCTTCAGCCCAGCAGGGCTTTGGCGATGTCGGCGCTGGCCTTGGCGTCCTTCGCGTAATAATCCGCGCCGATTTCCATGGCGTAGCTTTCCGTCAGCACGGCCCCTCCCACCATGACCCGGCAGGGGACGGCGGCCCGCAGCTGGCGGATCGTTTCCGCCATGCTGGCCACTGTGGTAGTCATCAGGGCCGAAAGGCCCACCAGCGGTGCGCCGGATTCCTTCACCGCCTCCACCACCCTTTCCGGCGGAACGTCCTTGCCCAGATCGATGATGTCGTAGCCGTAATTTTCCAGAATCACCTTCACAATGTTTTTCCCAATATCGTGAATATCCCCCTTGACGGTGGCCAGCACAATCTTGCCCTTCGAGACGGACGCGCCGTCCTTTTGGCGGGAAAGCGCCTTCTTAATCTCTTCAAATCCGGCCTGGGCCGCCGCTGCGGACTGAATGAGCTGGGGCAGAAACAGCTTTCCGCTCTCGAAGCCCGCGCCCACCTTGTCCAGGGCGGGAATCAAAATCTGGTTCACAATGTCCAGGGGGGGCATGGTTTCCAGCAGAAGGCGGGTGGCCTCCCCGGCGCTTTCCTTCAGCCCGCTGCACACGGCCTCTTCCAAACTCATGCCGCCCTGCTTCTGGGGGGCGGGGGCCGCCGCTGCGGCGCTGTGCCGGTCCAGGTACCGGGCTGCGCCGGGGTCCCGGTTGTACAGCACGTTGAAAGCGTCAATGGCGTTCATCATGGCGGCGGCGTTCGGGTTCAGAATGGGAAGGTCGAGCCCGTGGGCCATGGCCAGGGTGAGGAAGGAAACGTTCAGCAGCTCCCGCTGGGGCAGGCCGAAGGAAATGTTGGAAACCCCCAGCACCGTCTTTACGCCCAGGCGGCTTTTCACCAGCTCCATGGCGCGCAGGGTTTCCCGCACCTCTGCCTGCTGCACAGAGGCGGTGAGGGTCAGGCAGTCAATGTACACGTCCTCCCGGCGGATGCCGTACTCCTCCGCGGCGCGGACAATCCGTTCCGCCACGGCGAAGCGCTCCTCCGCCTTCAGGGGGATTCCGCTTTCGTCCAGGGTAAGCCCCACCACGGCGGCGCCGTACTTTTTCACCAAAGGCAGGATCTTTTCCAGCACGGCCCTTTCCCCGTTGACAGAGTTCACAATAGGCTTGCCGTTGTACACCCGCAGGGCCTGTTCCAGCACCTGGGGGCTGCTGCTGTCCAGCTGAAGGGGAACCTCCACCACGCCCTGCAGCTGGCGGACGGCCTCCGTCATCAGGGCCGCCTCGTCCACGCCGGGCAGCCCCACGTTCACGTCCAGAATATCTGCCCCGGCGTTCACCTGTTCAATTCCCTGGCGCAGAATGTAGCCCATGTCCTTTTTGCGAAGGGCTTCCTGGAACAGCTTTTTCCCGGTGGGGTTGATGCGTTCGCCCACCACCCGCACGCCGTCTATTTCCACCAGGCGGCTGGCGCTGCACAGCACAGAGCGGGCCGGGATTTCCCTCGCCTTCACCGGCCTGCCGCCATAGCGCTCCGCCAGCAGGCGGATATACTCCGGCGTGGTGCCGCAGCATCCGCCGATGAGGGAAACGCCCAGCTCCAGGTATTCCCCCATCAGGCGGCAGAATTCCTCTGGGGAAACGTCGTAGGTGTTTGAGCTCAGGTTGGGCAGCCCGGCGTTGGGCTTAATGAACACCGGCAGCCGGGTCCACTGGCACAGCTCGCGGGCGAAGGGGAGAATTTCTGCCGGGCCCAGGGAACAGTTGATGCCCAGCGCGTCGGCCCCCAGCCCCTCCAGCGTCACCGCCATGGCCGGGATAGACACGCCGGTGAAGGTGCGGCCGTTGGGCTCGAAGCTCATGGAACAGAATACCGGCAGGCTGGTGTTTTCCTTGGCGGCCAGCAGGGCCGCCTTCATCTCCAGCAAATCCGTCATGGTTTCCAAGACGATGAGATCCGCCCCGGCTTCTGCCCCGGCCACCGCCATCTCCTGAAAGATGCGGTAGGCCTCTTCAAAGGTAAGGCTGCCGTTTGGTTCCAGCAGGGCGCCGGTGGGCCCGCAGGAAAGGGCGGTGAGGGCTCCGGTTTCCGCGGCCGCCGCCCTGGCGCTGCTCACGGCGGCGGCAATCACCTGGGCCGGGGTACAGCCGCTGCCCTCCAGCTTGCGCCGGTTGGCGCCGAAGGTGTTGGCGTAAATAATGTGAGAACCGGCCTGGACGTAAGCCCGGTAAACGGCGGCTACGGCCTCCGGGTTGGTCAGGTTCAGCAGTTCCGGGTATTTTCCCAGGGAAAGGCCGCTGGCCTGGAGCATGGTGCCCATGGCGCCGTCCAGTATATAGATGGATTCCTGAAGATTCAGCATGTGGTTCCTCTCTTTCGGAATGCGCACTGCTCACGGTTCGGGCAGCGGCTGCATTTGTCGCTTCGTTCCTTTTGGGCGCTCCCCTGGGGCAGCGGCGTAACGCCCAAAATGGCGGTGACAGACTTGCCCGGGGTCATGAGCAGGCTGTCGTTGACGGAAAGGCCGATTTTGCGGGGCGCGTCCGTCAGGCGGATCAAATCCCCCTGCACCGCCAGGGGAAGATCCCCGTAGCCGGGGCTGTACCGCCAGGTGATGCCATGCCCCTCTGCCCGGCACAGGGCTTCCACCTCTGACTCGGCCAGGTCTGCCGTCTGTTCAATGGCCTGGGTGGCGCAGGCGTCCAGAATAACGCCCTCCTCCGGGGCGGTGAGCAGACGGGTGCGGATGAGCCGTTCAATGGGCAGGCCGATGGTGGCGCACAGCAGAAAGGCTTCCTGAGAATGGGCCAGGTGGGCGGCGATATCCTTTCCCGGAAGCAGCAGGGGGAAGCGCTCCAGAAGCTCGCCCTGCGGCGTGTGCCGTACCGGCGAGCGCAGGAAAAAGAAGGCGGGGGCTGCGGCCTCCAGGGCTTCCTGCATGCACCTTTGCAGGGTTTCCTCCAGGCTGGGGGGGATTTGGCTGCCCTTCCAGCCCAGGTAACGGAGGATCTCCCCCCGGTTCAGCTGTGTCAGCTTTGTCAAACGGTTCCCCCCTTACGCGTTTTTGGCGGCGATGATATTCTCAATGCTCCGGCTGATCCGGGTGGCCGTGTCCACGTTGTTCATGGTGTACAGGTGAATCCCCTGTACGCCGTTTTCCAGCAGATCCATAATCTGCTCGGTGGCGTAGAAGATCCCCGCGTCGCGCAGGGCGGCCGGGTTGTCCGCATAGCGGCTGAAAATGGTGGCCAGCTTGTGCGGAACGCTGGCGCCGCACATGGTGACGGTGCGCTCAATCTGATTTTTGCTCACAATCGGCATAATCCCCGCCTCAATGGGCACGTCAATCCCCATGGCCCGCGCTTTCTCCAGAAAACGGTAAAAGCAGCCGTTGTCAAAGAAAAGCTGGGTAATCAGGTGGGTGACGCCGCTGTCGATTTTGATTTTCAGATGCTCAATATCCTCTTCCAGGCTGTCGCTTTCAAAGTGGCATTCCGGGTAGCAGGCCCCCAGCACATTGAAGGAGGGATCGTATTCCCTGATAAACCGCGCCAGATCGCTGGCATGGGGAAAGTCCGTTTTCGGCTCCACGCCGGGGGTGCGGTCGCCCCGCAGGGCCAGAATGTTGCAGATTTGGTTTTCCTTCAGCTTGTCCAGGGCCTGGGCGACTTCCTCCCGGGTGGAGTTCACGCAGGTCAGGTGGGAAACCGGCTCAATGTGGTAGGTGCTGCGGATGAGCGAGGCGATTTCACAGGTTTTTTCCCGCTGGGCAATGCTTCCGCCAGCCCCGTAGGTGACGCTGATAAAGTCGGCGGGCAGGCCCCGCAGGCCCAGCAGGGTATTGTAGATAACGTTCACAGAGGTGTCCTTTTTGGGAGGAAACACCTCCAGCGAAAAGACCACACGCTTGGCAGAAAACAGATCACGGGTATACATTTTTCGATCTCTCCTTTGCATTGCCCGAAAAAACTTCCGGAAATTCAGAAAATCATGTCCAATAAAGGGACCAAGCCCCGCCGCCCGGCCGGTGCGCGGCGTGAATGGCAATTTTTTGATTCCATTTCAACATGATTGTTAAGTATATCATATCCGAACCCATTTTGCAAAGCGCTGGGTCACGCCAGGCCAGCAACCAGCACAAAGGTGCCCAGCAGGAACAGGAGAATGAAATTGACGGTCAAAAACAGCGCCAGGTACCGGCCTGCCCTCGCCCCTGGGGAGTTCAGGTACAGCTTCAGGGTGATCAGGCTGGCCAGCGAGGCTACCGGCGTGCCCAGGCCGCCCACGTTGACCCCGGCCAGCAGGGCCCTGCCGTTTTCGGTAAAGGCAGACAGCATCACCGCCGCAGGCACATTGCTCACCACCTGGCTCACCGCGGCAGAAACCAGAAATTCCCGCCCCGCCATAGCGGAGGAAATGGCCTGGGCCGCCGCATCCAGCTGCTGCAGGTTTCCGGCGAATACAAAAAAGCACAGGAAGGTGAGCAGAAGGAAATAGTCCACCTGCCCCAGCACGCGGCGATCCATTGCCAGAGCGGCCAGCAGTACCGCCGCCAGGGTGACGGCGTCCGGCAGAAGACGGAACACAGACAGCAGGCAGAGAAGAAACAGCACGCCGTAAACAGCGCATTTTCCGGCGGGGAGGGCTTCCTTCTTTTCGGGAAAGGAAATCGCCAGAGGGCTGGCGCCCACGCACAGGCAGGCCAGAAGGAGCAGCGCAAGTGACACCCCCGCAATGGGAAGCACCGTGGGGAAGAATTCTTCAAAGCCCATGGAATACTGGGAATACAGGTACAGGTTCTGCGGATTGCCCACTGGGGTAGCCATGCTGCCCAGGTTGGCCGCCGCAGTTTGCAGCACCAGCACAGCCGCCAGCCTGCCCTCGCTCACATTTCCCTTCAGAACCGCCAGCGTAAGGGGGACAAAGGCCAGCAGGGCAACGTCGTTGGTGACTGCCATGGAAGAAAAGAAGGTGAGCAGCGTCAGCAGGGCGGCGAGCCCCCGCAGAGAACCGGCCCGCCCCGCAATTGCCCGGGAGAGCGCGCCCAGCAGGCCGCTGCGGGAAAAACCGGCGGCCACGGCCATAAGGCAGAACAGAAGCAGAATGGTGTGCCAGTCTATGTACGACAAATATGCCGCCGAAGGCGGGGCAAACGCCATGGAGGCCAGGGCCAGCAAAAGGGAAATACAAAAAACAAGTTCTTTTTTCACAAACGCAGCAGCTTTTTCTTTCATGCTTTCTTTTCTTCCTTCTTGTCAAAACTTTCCGGCTTTGTTTTTTAAACCAGAATTTCGCAAACGTTTACCGGTGCCGTCACACAGGCGTACAGCATTATGATAGACGCAGCAGCGGTCGGATGCAAGAGGGCGGCGCTTTTTTCATCGTATATGACAAGCCTGTGCCGTGGCTTGTTTTAGCCTTTCACAGGATTGGCTTATATATTTATACTAATATTATCTATAGTC
>DVMK01000245.1 GCA_018715025.1 Candidatus Caccousia avistercoris | reverse complement strand
GTCGGATGCATCCACAAATAAACCTATTGTAAATAAAGCGATGTAATCCAACGTGTGAATGACAAAATAGGTAATGACACAGGCGGTAGAGCGAATCAATATACCGCCTTGCGAGAGGAGTTTTGTCACCGCAATCACGCCGAGCATGGTGGCGGCAATGGTAAGAAAGGAAAAACTCTGAATTTGATTCAGGACGGTAATGGGAACCACCATTCCTGCGGACAGCAGCCAGAGAAGCAGCAGGTGCTTTTTCCCCTGAAACCTTGGCCCCGAGGCTGCCGTGACGGCGCTTATGGCCACAATATTTTCTGTCAGCGTTGCCAGCAGCTCCATTAAAAAATAAAACAAGTCCATGAAATCCTCCCTGCAGACGGCGTTTCGAGAAAAGCAATTTTCCAAGGGCGGAACAGCGCTTTTTTGCCTGTGCCGGGCAAGCCCCGCCCCCAGGAAAACGCCCGGCCCCTCTGCCTTGACCGGCCTTGTAACCGCTTGAGGCCCTTCGATTAAGTATACCATTTTTCGACCAATTCCGGCAGTAATATAACCATAAAATTTCCAGATTTCTTCCTGCTCTCCGCCGGCATCCTGCCGCCGCCGCAGACGGAGGGAAGGAAAACGGGCGTTCCCGAACGATGGGGAACGCCCGCTTCTGCCGCGGTTATACCGCCCCCAAAAGCCTGGCGGCAGCGGCTGTCAGGAAGCAGAGGGAAGCGCCGCACAGGGTGGGGAGCAGCAGGGAAACCAGCGTCCATTTCAGGCTTTTGGTTTCCCGGTGAATGGTGAGCAGGGTGGTGGTGCAGGGCCAGTGCATGAGGGAGAAAAGGATGGTGCACAGGGCGGTGAGCCAGGTCCAGCCGTTTTCCAGCAGAAGCTGATGCAGCTGCGGCAGAGAAAGCTCTGCCAGGCTTCCAGAGGCCATGTAAGCCATAATCATGACGGGGACGACAATCTCGTTGGCAGGCGACCCCAGCAGGAAGGCCAGCAGAATGACGCCGTCCATCCCCATGGCCCGGCCCAGGGGATCCAGAAATCCGGCACAGTGGGCCAGCAGGGTGGCGTCCCCCCAGGTGACGTTTGCCAGGATCCACAGCAGAAGGCCGGCGGGGGCGGCCACCGCGGCGGCCCGGCCCAGCACAAACAGCGTCCGGTCCAGCAGAGAGCGCACCACCACCTGCCCAATCTGCGGCCGCCGGTAGGGGGGAAGCTCCAGCGTAAAGGAGGAGGGAACGCCCTTCAAAATGGTGGCGGAAAGCAGGCGGGACACCAGAAAGGTCATGAAAATCCCCAGCAGGATGACGGCGGTGAGAAGAAGGGCCGAGAGAAGGCTCTGGCCCGGCCCGGGCTGCCCGCCCAGGAAAAAGAGGGTGATGAGGGCGATGAGGGTGGGAAACCTTCCGTTGCAGGGGACAAACACATTGGTGACGGCAGCCAGGATCCGCTCCCGGGGGGAGTCGATGATGCGGCAGCCCACCACCCCGGCGGCGTTGCACCCAAAGCCCATGGCCATGGTGAGGGCCTGCTTGCCGCAGGCCTTCGCCTTCTGAAAGCAGTGGTCCAGGTTGAAGGCCACCCGGGGCAGGTAGCCGAAGTCCTCCAGCAGGGTGAACAGAGGGAAGAAAATGGCCATGGGGGGCAGCATGACGGAAACCACCCACCCCAGTACCCGGAACATGCCGTGTACCAGGGGCTCTGTCACCCAGGCGGGCGTTCCCCAGGAATCGAGGAGGCCGTCAAGCTGCCATTCCGCCCAGCCGGCAAGGGAGGAAAGCAGCTGGGAAGGGTAGTTTGCCCCGCTGATGGTGATCCAGAGCACAAGGGCAAGCAGCAGAAGCATGGCGGGGATCCCGGTGCGGCGGCTGGTGAGGATGCGGTCCAGGCGGCGGTCGGAGCTGCTGGCCGCGTCCTGGGGCGCTTCCACCGCCTGGGCGCAGATGTTTCCGGCAGCTTCCACCAGACATGCGGCAATTTTGTCCTGCAGCTCCTGGGGGGTGAGGCCGCGCTGGTACAGCAGCGCCCTGCCCTGCAGCGCCGCCACCTTTGCCTGCGGCCAGCCGGGCAGGGCGGCAAAAAAATCCCGCAGGGATGCAGACCAGCTTTCCTCCGGCTCCAAAGCGCGCAGGCTCAGCCACCGGGCGCTGGGGGCGGGGGAGGGCAGCCCCTCCAGAAAGGGCTGTACCAGGGCGGCCGCTTCCTCCACGGCGGCCGGGTAAGAGAGGCGGGGCGGCCGGGGGGATTCCCCGCGGGACACCTGCTCCACAG
The DNA here is from genome assembly GCA_018715025.1 of Candidatus Caccousia avistercoris. GTDB lineage: Bacteria > Bacillota > Clostridia > Oscillospirales > Acutalibacteraceae > Caccousia > Caccousia avistercoris. Next base: position 15,108 of record DVMK01000245.1, on the reverse strand, counting down.
CGGACATCAGCCCTTCCAGCCCCTTCCCCCGCCCCGCGCTGGCAGGCACCACCGGGACGCCCAGCAGCTGCTCCAGCCGCGGGCAGTCTACCTTCACGCCCCGTTTTTCCGCCTCGTCCATCAGGTTGACGCACACCACCGTGCGGGGCAGAATCTCTATGGTCTGAAGCACCAGGTTCAGGTTCCGCTCCAGACAGGTGGCGTCGCACACAATGACGGCCGCGTCCGCCCCGCCGAAGCAGAGAAAGTCCCGGGCGGCTTCCTCCTCGGCAGAATGGGCGAACAGGGAATAGGTGCCCGGAATATCCACCAGCGTGTAGGGCTTGCCGCGGAACTGGCAGGAGCCCTGGGCGGCGGCCACCGTTTTGCCCGGCCAGTTGCCCGTGTGCTGGCGCAGGCCGGTGAGGGCGTTTACAATGGTGCTTTTCCCCACATTGGGGTTTCCCCCTATGGCGACGACCCGCTGTTCCGGGGAACTCCGGCGGATCCGCAGGCCCGCGTCAATGGCCGCAAGCCCCGAAGACTGCGCGGTCAGCCCCATACTCCTGCACCCCCTCCATCATAATATATTGGGAATCCTCCCGCCGCAGGGCGATCACCGCCCCGCGGATCAGGTAAGCCACCGGGTCGCCGGCAGGGCTTTTCTGCAGGCAGACCACGCGGGCCCCGCCGGTGAGGCCGATATCCTGAAGGCGGCGGCGCATGGGCCCGGAGGCGCACAGCCGTTCCACCCGCGCCTCCTGCCCTTCCTGCAGCTGGGAAAGGGGAATGTTCTGATTCATGGCAAAGACTCCTTTGTTCCAACGGGCCTGCTCCGGCCCGGAATTTTGCTTTTCGTCATCCTATAATAAGCGAAAAAAGGAGTTTTTGCTCCTGCCGGGCCGCAGAAGGCGCAGAAAAGCCGCCCGGCGGAAACAGGCCGGGCGGCTTGAACTGTTGTGGAGCTTATGATCCAAAAATTTTATCGCCGCCTGTTTTTTCGGGAACGGCTTACCCCAAAATAACCTCGTGGCCTGTGCGGGCAGATTCGTACACCGCGTCCAGAATCCGCATGATTTCCACGCCGTCCTGGGCGGGGGAGCGGCAGGGCTCCCCGGTGGAGATGCAGTGAAGGAAGTGGTCGATCTCTGCCTGGAATTCCCCGGCAAAGGATTCGGGCGGGCACACCGGGGTCACGTCCGTCATGTACCCGTTCATCTGGCTGTAAAGCTCCAGCCCGGGGGAAAGGCGCGCGCCCCCCTTGGAGCCGAACAGCTGCACGCCGCCGGTGTCCTCCTTCAGGTTCAGCGAGAAGGCGGCCTCCACCTGCAGAACAGCGCCGTTGTCGAAGCGGATCATAGCCGAGGCCAGGTCCTCCACATCGCAGATATCGTCCGGCTTGGCGGAAGAAGCCCGGTACGCCTTGGGGGTGCGGATGTCAGGGCGGTCCAGCAGCTTCTGGAAGGTGGCCCCATACACCGAGACGGCCTTGGGGTTGCCCATCAGGTAACGGGTCAGGTCGATGACGTGTACGCCCAGGTCGATGAGGGGGCCGCCCGCCGAGCGTGATTTGTCCCCGAACCAGCCGCCCGGGTTGCCGTTGCGGCGCAGGTAAGTTGCCTTGGCGTAGTACAGGTCCCCGAAGAAGCCCTGCTCGGTCAATTCGCGCAGAAGGGCGGTGCCCTGCTCGTAGCGGCGGACAAAGCCCATCATCAGCAGCCTGTTGTTCCGGCGGGCGGCCTCCGCCATTTCCTCCGCCTGGGCGGCGGAAACCGCCATGGGCTTTTCACACAGCACATGCTTGCCGGCGTTCAGCGCCGCAATGGTGCAGGGGGCGTGGGCCGAGTTCCAGGTGCAGACGCTCACGGCGTCCAGCTCGGGCAGGGCCCGCAGCATTTCGTCCTTGTCGGTGTAAAGGCGGGTAACGCCGTATTTTTCCCCCATTTCCCGCAGGCGGCTTTCATTGATGTCGCAGAAGGCGTACAGCTCGGCTTCCGGGTTGTTCTGATAGGCCTGGATGTGCTGTACGGAGATGCCGCCCACGCCGATGACGCCGATTTTCCATTTTCCCATTTTCATTTCCTCTTTTTCTGTGGTAAAATATGAATACCCTTATATCAGCTTTTTCAGGAAGGCTGCCGCCTTGCCGATGTCTGCGGCCGGGTCGTTCCCTACCTCCCGCTCAATGGTGAGGAAGCCCTGGTAGCCAATGTCCTCCAGGGCCTGCAGGTACTCGGGCCAGCGGACGCTGCCCTCGCCCAGGGGAACCTCCCGGTAGGCCACCTCGCCGCAGCCCCCGCTGGGGTGTTCGCCGCTGTACACAAAGGCGGGGCCGTAGTAGTGCAGCATGACCCCGTCCTTGGCGTGGGTGTGCACAATGTACTGCCGCAGGTTGTGTACGGCGTTGACCAGATCCTCCCCCGTTACCATGGCGATGTTGGCCGGGTCGAAGTTTACCGCCACGCCGGTGGAGTGCAGGCTGTCTAAAAACTGCTTCAGCGTGCAGGAGATGTCGGGCCCTGTCTCAATGGCGAAGTGGGCGTCCAGGCTGTCGGCGTAGCGGGCCAGCTGGCCGCAGGCCTCCTGCATGATTTTGTACCGCTCCTCGCCGGGGTCCAGCGGGATGAGGCCAATGTGGGTGGTCACCACATTGGTGCCCAGGTCCTTGGCCAAATCCAGAATCCGTTTGGAACGCTCAATCAGGTCGGCGTTTTGCTCCTGGCAGCCAAAATCCCGGCCCAGGTCGCCGCAGAGGGCGGAAATGGTTAGGCCGTAGCCCGCGGCCATTTTCTTGAACTCCCGGCGCTTTTCCGCCGTCATGTTTTCCGGGGCCAGCTCCCCCTGGGTGGCGTACACCTGAATTCCCTCCAGCCCCAGGGCGGCGGCCTTCTTCATTGCTTCTTCAGGGGGCAGGCGGAAAGAGTCCAGCAGCACGCCCACAGAAAATCGTTTTGCCATTTGTAATAGCTCCTTTCCCAATGCTTGTTATGGAAATTCCATAAAATATAAGATGCCATTTCTTATGATTCTATTTTACATGGATTCCCGAAAAAGAAAAGGATGAATTTTGCTTTATCTTAACACAATATTGCTCTATGGAAGAAGGAACTGCTGTGCAGAATATTTATTACGAAGCCCACCTGCACCCGGAGCCCGGGTTCCCGATTATTTTCCGCCTTGACACCGCGCGCACCGACGGGGAAATCGGCCATTTGCACTGGCACGAGGCGCTGGAATTCCTTTACTGCCTGGAAGGGGAGGGGGTCGTGGTTTCCGACGAGGAGAAAATTCCCTTCCGCCCCGGTGAGCTGGTGGTGGTGGACTCGAACCATATCCATACGGTGTACACAGAACAGGGAAGATGCCGGTACTACTGCATCATTCCCTCCCCCAGCCTGTTCGAGGGCTCTGGCCTTCCGGTGGGCGGCCGGGCCCTGTCCCCCCGGGTAACAGACCAGGCCGCGCGGGAGCTGTTCCTGGCCGCCGTGCGCGAGCTGGAGGGCAAAGCGCCCTACTACAAAACGGCGGTGCGCTCTCTCATCGGCAGTCTGTACGTTGCCCTGTACCGGAACGGGGTGCAGGCGGACGGGGCGGCCCCCGCGCCGGGGAAAAACGGAAAGCCCCAGGTGGTAAAGCAGATCCTGGCATACCTGCAGAGCCATTACACCGAAGAGGTTTCCATGGAAAAAATCTGCAGGGAAACCGGGTTCAGCAAGTATTACCTCTGCCACGCCTTTAAAGAGGTGACGGGGCAGACGATTCTGCGCTATGTGAATTTCCTCCGCTGCTGCCACGCCAGAAGCCTGCTGGCCGCAGGCGGGTGCAACGTGGGGGAAAGCGCCGCCCAAAGCGGCTTTCAGAACCTTTCTTATTTTTCCCGCACCTACCGCCGCCTCATGGGCGAGCTGCCCTCTGAGCAGAAGGGCCAGTCCAGGCTGGTGCGGTAGTGGCAGAAAACACGGCGCGCAGGGGGCCTTTCCCAAAAGCCTCCGCGCGCCGTGTTTTTTGCAATAAATTTTGCAATAGATTGTATTTTTTATACCCCCTGCAGCAGTGCGTCCATGCAGCGGCCGTCTGTGTTGGGAAGGTCAATGCCCAGAAGCCGGGCGAAGGTGGGGGCCTCGTCCACCAGGCTTCCCTGCTCCAGCACAACGCCCTTTTTGGCGTGGGGGCCGTTCAGCAGAAAAACAGGCTGGGGGCCCTTGTCCGGCAGGTACCCGTGGGTGGCCCGGCCAAACCGGTAGTCGGTAACGTCGTGGGCGCGCACCAGCGGGCGGTTCCAGTCGTTGCCGAAGGCGGTGCAGCCGTCTGTTTCCAGCACAAAGGAAAAATCGCCGCTCAAATGCTCCTGTTGGTCGATTTCCTCTGTGGTGAACACCTGGCTGACGCCGTACACCTCCTGGTCGCGCCAGCTGCAAAGCAGATCATACACCTGGCGGTACAGGGCTTTGTCCTCCGGCCGGCGCAGGAACACCTGTACGGAAAAACCGGCGGATTTGCACCAGGCCTCCCAGGAACGGAGGCTGCCGTCCGGGTTGGTGCAGATGAGCCCCGCTTCCTTCAGCAGCACGTTGGGGTGCAGCACCCGGGCGCTGTTCATCTGCCCATGGTCGCTGGTGACGACAAAATCGGTTTCCTCATAGGTCCCTGCGTTTTTGGCGGCGGTGATGAGCCGGTCCAAAAAGCCTTCCGCCTGCTGCAGCCCATAGGTCACCAGGGAAGAAAACACCCCGCTGCGGTGGCGGTAGCTGTCAATTTGAGAGGCGTGGATCATCAGAAGCTCCGGCTTGTACTCCTGAATGATGTCGCAGGCGCAGCTGAGGATGAGCCGTTCCGCCTCCGGGTGAAGGTTCAGGCGGCCGCAGGCTGCGTATTTTCCCACCACGCGCTCGTACAGCTGCGGGCTCGTGCCGGAGCGCAGGAATACGTCGCGGATGTCGTCCTCTTCGTGCCGGGGCCAGTATTCGTCCACCAGGTAGTCGATGCTGGGGTGGCGGCCGGTAACCGGCCAGGCCACCGCGGCGGTGGTCAGGCCCGCCTGCTTGGCGGCGTCAAAAATATCCGGCGCCTTTACCGCATCGTGGAACCAGTGCCAGTCGCTGGCGCGCTCGCCGGGGGCCAGCACCTCGTTGTTGGCCACCCCGTGCCGGTTGGGGTACACGCCGGTGGCCATGGTGGTGTGGGCCGGGTAGGTGACGGTGGGGTAAATGGAGCGCATCCGGTTTACCCGGGAGCCTTCCGCCAGGAAACCGTGGAACACCGGAAGGGTGTTCAGGTATTCCAAATCCTCATACACCATCGCATCCAGCGACAGAACAATCAGCCTGCGTTTCATAGAGCAACCTCCTGCCTGTGTAGTCAAAAGTGGGGCTTCCTCCGCCATTATAAGCCTGGGGGAACGGAAAAGTCAACGGCGCTTCCCCGGCGGACAGATTCCTTTTTTACATGAGTTCCGTTGATTTACACAAATTTTTCTTGACGCTTCCAGAGAAACTTTCTATAATAAGGTTGAAATCATTCGCGGCCCCCTCTGCTTCCGCGGGGAAGGGCCGGAGGGCCAGGGGTTTGCGGCCCGCCTGGCGGAAGGGAGTGTCAAGTATTGGAGCTGAGCTTTTTAGGCGCCGCCCATGAGGTGACGGGCAGCTGTCACTATCTGAAGGCCTGCGGCCTGCATATTCTGGTGGACTGCGGCATGGAGCAGGGGCCGGATGAGTACGAAAACCAGCAGGTGCCGGTGAACCCGGCCGAGATTGACTATGTGCTGCTCACCCACGCCCACATCGATCATTCCGGCAGGCTGCCCCTCCTGTACGCCAAGGGGTTCCGGGGCGTGGTGATTGCCACCGAGGCCACCGCCGACCTGTGCGGCATTATGCTTCGCGACAGCGCCCACATTCAGATGTTTGAGGCGGAGTGGCGCAACCGGAAGGGCAAGCGCGCCGGCCGGCCGGAGTACGTGCCCCTGTACGACATGAACGATGCAGAGGGCGTGCTGAAGCGGTTTCGTTCCTGCCAGTACGGCCAGCGCATCCCCCTGGCCAACGGGGTGGAGGTACGGTTTACAGACGTGGGTCACCTGCTGGGCTCTGCCAGCGTGGAGGTGTGGCTTCACGAAAACGGGAACAAGAGGAAGATTGTGTTTTCCGGCGATATCGGCAACCTGAACCAGCCCCTTCTGCGGGACCCTCAGTACATTGACGAGGCGGACTACGTGGTGATGGAATCCACCTACGGGGACAGAAGCCACGGGGATCCCCCCAATTACACGGCAGAGCTGGCCAACGTCATTCAGCGCACCTTCGACCGGGGCGGGAACGTGGTGATTCCCTCCTTTGCCGTGGGCCGCACCCAGGAGCTTCTGTATTTTCTCCGGAAAATCAAGGCGGACCACCTGGTGGAGGGCCACGGGGATTTCCCTGTGTACGTGGACAGCCCCATGGCGGTGGAGGCCACGCAGATTTTCAACGACAACATGGCGGGCTATTTCGATGAGGAGGCCATGGCGCTGGTGCGCCGGGGGATTAACCCCCTGGGGGTTTCCAACCTGCGGCTTTCCGTGACAAGCGACGACTCCAAGGCGATCAACAACGAATCCCAGTGCAAGGTGATTTTGTCCGCCAGCGGCATGTGCGACGCGGGCCGCATCAAGCACCACCTGAAGCACAACCTGTGGCGGCCAGAGTGCACCATCCTCTTTGCGGGCTACCAGGCAGAGGGAACGCTGGGCCGGGCCATCCTGGAGGGGGCGGATTCGGTGAAGCTGTTCGGGGAGGAAATTGAAGTGCGGGCAGAGATTTGCCGCCTGAACGGCATCAGCGGCCATGCGGACAACAACGGCCTGCTGCGGTGGGTGCGCAATATCAGCCCCAAGCCCAAGCGGGTGTTTGTGGTGCATGGCGAGAGCAGCGTCTGCGACCTGTTCGCGGCCCGCCTGCGGGACGAGTACGGCTTCCGCGCCACAGCCCCCTACCCGGGCGCGGCGTACGACCTGGTGCGCAACGCCTGCCTGAACGAGGGCGTTCGGGAGAAGGTGCGGCGGGAAACGCCTGTCCGCCGCGCTTCCGCGGTGTTCCAGCGCCTGGTGGACGCGGGCAAGCGGCTGGCGGTGGTCATCCGCCGCAACGAGGGCGGCGCCAACAAGGATCTGGCCAAATTTGCCGACCAGATCAACGCGCTGTGCGACAAATGGGACCGGTAACGGGGCTTGCGCGGCGGCTTTCCGCGCAAGGGCAGGCTTTGGGCAGGCCCGGTCGTTTCGCCCGCGTTCTGATTTTAGAAGGAGGATTTTTATGCCGAAACAGATTATTTTTCTCATGACGGATTCCCAGCGGTACGACATGGTGAACTGCAACGTTTCCACAGGCCTTTCCACCCCCTGCCTGGATCGCCTGGCGGCGTCCGGCACCCGATTTACCAGGGCCTACACCACCCAGCCGGTGTGCCAGCCTGCCAGGGCGGGCATTTTTACCGGCATGTACCCCCATTCCAGCGGCAGCTGGACCAACTCCATGGGCGTGGCGGAAAACATCCACAACGCCGGGGAGCGGATGCAGCGCATGGGCGTTCACACCGCCTACATCGGGAAGTGGCACCTGGACGGGGGCGACTACTTCGGCCTGGGCCACGCCTCCCGCGGGTGGGACCCGGAATATTGGTATGACATGCGCAATTATCTGGAGGAGCTTACCCCAGAGGAACGGCTGCTCTCCCGCAATGCGGAGAACATGAGAACCCACGACTTCCCGGCGGAGTTCACCTACGCCTGGCGCTGCTCCAGCCGCGCCATTGAATTCCTGGAAAAGCACCGGGAGGAGGATTTTCTGCTGGTGGTCAGCTATGACGAGCCCCACGACCCGTACATCTGCCCGCCGGAGTACGCCCGCATGTACGAGGAGTTTGACTTTCCCCTCCTGCCCAGCCATGCCGACACGCTGGAAGGGAAGCCGGACTACCAGCGGGTGTGGGCGGCGGCCTCTTCCCAGCTGGATCCGGAGAATCCCCGGGTGAGGGCCCCCTGGTTCTTCGGCTGCAATTCCTATGTGGATTCCCAGATTGGCCGGGTGCTGGACGCGGCCGCCCAGTACGCGCCGGAGGCGTTGCTGCTGTATACCTCCGACCATGGGGATTTCCTCCACGAGCACCGGCTTGCCGCCAAGGGGCCGGCCGCCTACGACGCCATCGCCCACATCCCCCTGTTCATCGCGGGGCCGGGGCTGCCCCAGGGCCAGGTGGACGGAAACCCGGTTTCCCACATTGACCTGCTGCCCACCATGCTGGCCTGGATGGGGGCGGAACAGCCGCCCATACTGCCGGGCCATAGCCTCCTGCCCCAGATCACCGGGGAATGCCCCAGGGTGAACGACTGCGTGTTCCTGGAATTCGGCCGGTACGAGGTGGACCACGACGGCTTCGGCGGCCTGCAGCTGATGCGCTCGGTGTTCGACGGCCGCTACAAGCTTTCGGTCAACCTGCTTTCCACCGATGAGCTGTACGACCTGCAGGAGGATCCCTATGAGGTGCGCAACCTGATTGACGACCCGGCCTATGCCGCGGTTCGGGATAAGCTTCACGACAGGCTGCTGGACAACATGGACAAAACCCGCGACCCCTTCCGGGGCTACTACTGGGAGCGCCGCCCCTGGCGCACAGACGCCCCCGCGGCCAGCTGGCGGTACCGGGGCTTCACCCGCCAGAGCCTGGATGATTTCGAGCCCCGCCAGCTGGACTATGGCACCGGCCTGCCCATGGAGGAAGCCACCCGGGTCAAGCCGGGACTGTAACAGAAAAAGGAGGAATTTCCCTTGATTTTAAAAAACGCGCAGCTTGTAAACGAGAATTTTGATCTGATCCAGGCGGATCTGGAGACGGAGGGAGAGAACATCTCCCGCATCGGCCCCGGCCTTTCCGGCGGGGAAGAGGTGGACTGCGCCGGCTGCACCCTGGTGCCCGGCTTTGTGGATATTCACATTCACGGATGCGTGGGGGGCGACACCTGCGACGCTTCCCGGGAAAAGCTGGAGAAAATGGCCGGGTACCTCATCACCAAGGGCGTCACCTCCTTCTGCCCCACCACCATGACCGTTTCCCATGAGGAGATCTGCGCCGCCCTGCAGAATGTGAAGGATTGCATGGAGCGGCCGGTGGCCGGCGCTCGGGTGGTGGGAGTCAACATGGAGGGGCCCTTCATCTCTGCCAAAAAGAAAGGGGCCCAGATGGAGGAGTACGTGCGCAACCCGGACTGGAGGGCGTTTCGCGAATATTATGAGGGCTGCGGCGGCATCATCAAGCTGGTGGATATTGCGCCGGAATGCCCCGGCGGCGAGGAATTTGTGCGGAACGCCAGCCAGCTGTGCACCGTTTCCATTGCCCACACCGAGTCGGACTTCGACCAGGCCAAGCTGGCATTTTCCTGGGGAATTACCCATGCCACTCACATGTACAACGCCATGAGCGGCCTGGCGCACCGGAACCCCGGCGTGGTGGGGGCTATTTTCGACACGGAGGGCGTGCGGGCCGAGCTGATCTGCGACGGCTTCCACATCCATCCCGCCGTGCTGCGGCATACCTTCCGCGCCCTGGGGGAGGACCGCACCGTGGTGGTCAGCGACGCCATGCGCTCCGCCGGTGAACCGGACGGCGTTTCTGAGCTGGGGGGCCAGAAGGTCTATGTGAAGAACGGCCAGGCCCGCCTGGAGGACGGCACCATCGCCGGTTCCACCACTAACCTGCATCAGGAGCTGAAGAACCTGCTCTCCTTTGGCATTCCCTTCCGGCAGGCGGTGAAGTCCGTTTCCCTGAACCCGGCCCGGGAAATCCGGGAGGACGCCCGCCTGGGCAGCCTGGCCCCCGGCAAGCTGGCCGACGTGGTGGTTCTGGACGGGGACTGCAATATTAAAATGGTGATCCAGGGCGGAAAAATCGTCGTGGGAAAGTAAATGGGACGCCAGGAAGAATTTCTCCGGAACCGTATATCATGAAATAAGAAAAGGGGCGCGCCGTTGCTGTGCGGCGCGCCCCTTTTGCAGGCGTGGTTCAGTTGTTTCCGCAGTTCTGGGTGTTGGTGGAGGAGGAAGCGCCGTTGGCGCCGGTTTTATTGGTGTACTCCTTCTTGCTGTTCTGGTTCTGGCCCTTGTTCTCGCTGGAATTCTTGCAGGAAGAAGCAGAGCCGTTCTTGTTCGTCTTGTTTTCCATCATTCTGATTCGTCTCCTTTTCTGTGTTGCAATGGATTTCGTCCCAGCTTGGGAACGCGTTTCTAGTATGGGAAAAGGATTGGGAAATTATACAAGAGGATGGACAGGAGATTGAAAAAACAGCGCTATTCCCCGGGCTTGGTGCAGGTAAAGTCCAGCCTGTGCACCAAAAAGGCGCACTCTTCCACCGGTTCCTCTGCGCCGGGCAGAGGGGCGGCCGGGGTCTCCTCCGGGTCCATGTCCAGCGTGGGAGTGTGGGCGGCGGGGGCGGTGCGAAGCACCAGCCGGGAAACGGCGTTGGCGGCCCGCATAAACCGCAGGGGCTTTTCTTCCGCTTCCATTTCGCCGTCCAGAGTGGGAATCTGCCGCAGCAGAGGCTTCCCGTTCAGGGCGAGGGTGTACTGGAAGGTTTCGCAGTCAATTTGGAAGTGCAGTTCCAATGGCTGGCCCGCCTGGTACGAGGCGACGGGAAGCTCGGCGGTGGTGCGGGCGTACAGCTTCCCGTCGGCCCGGAATACCAGGCGCAGGGCCGCTTCCCCGGAAGGAGTGCAGAATTCCACATACAGGCAGCCCGTGCCGTTCTGCTCTGGCGTGAGGGTCAGGCTGGCCTGGCACTGGGCAGAAAGAGGCAGCACCCGTTCTGCCTTGCAGTAATCATAGGGATCCTTGTCGGACAGGCGCAGGCCCTGTTCTGTCCACTCTGCCCGGGCCCACAGGGGGGAGTACAGGTTCCACTGCGCCAAAGGCGCATCCGTTTGGAAATCGTCGTGTACATCCCCCGTTTCCTCCCCGGTAATGGGAACAGGAATCTGGGCAAACCAGATGTCCTCCTTGTTTACCGAGTAGGTCAGGTACAGGTCTTTTCCGGGGCGTTCCAGGCCCTCGGCAATGCCACGCATGTACTGGAATCCGAAGTCCTTCCACATGCCCGGGTACCGTTTTTCGCTCAGGTCGCCGCACACCAGCAGCATGTGGTCAAAGTCAAGCCCATCCTGCGAGGTGGTGACGCACATGGGGTAGCGGTGCTGGGTTTCCAGGGTGGGGTCGTACGCCATGGCAAAGCGGCCGTCGCTTGTCCGGCAGCCCCACACCTTCTGCCCGCTCATCACCAGGGAATAGGACTTCTGCACCGGGCCCCAGGTTTTTCCGTTGTCGTTGCTGCGGGCGCAGTAAGAGTGCTTCCACAGGCCGATCACCGTGTCCTGGTCGATGTGGTACCAGCAAAAGGCCTGGTAGGTGTCGTTTTCCGGGTGCTTAACGGTAATAATATCCAGCTTGTCCCCGTTTTCCTCCGCCCACTGCTGGGTGGCCAGAGGATCCGCCAAAAGCTCCTCGCAGGCGGCCACAAAGCTTTTGTCCGGGCATTTCTGGTACAGGGGGTACTGCAGCAGCTCTTCGCTCCAGCCGCCCTGCCAGTTGGGGCAGATGAAATAGATGTCCCCCAGGGAGCCGTCCGGGTACAATTCCCGCACCACGCGGCCAATGCCGTAGTTGTCCCAGTTTACCATAGTAGGGTCGGGGGACCAGCCGTAAAAGCCCAGCACCAGCATGCGCCCGTCCTTTGTCTGGTAAAAGCACATGCGCTGGTGCATGAAGGCGTAGCTTTCCCCGGTGAAGGTATGGGTCAGCCCCTTGTAGTCGGTCACCTGGCAGGCGGGGATTCGGTAGTGAGGGAAGGAAACGGTGAAATCTCCCCAGTGGGCCCCGTCTGCCGAAGAGGCCAGAATGGAGAGGCCTGCGCCGGTGTGTTCCCCCACCGGATTGGTCAGGTATTGGATGTAGAATTTTCCATGGAACCAGCACAGATCCGGCGCGTGCTTATAGGTGTAGCCCACCCCGTCCTCCCATTCCGGGTGAACGGGGTTCGCGCGGGTCACCTGCCAGCACTTCACGCCCCTGGCAGGCGGAATCTGGCCGTGGATGTAGTCGCAGTTCGGGTGGATTTTCCCCACATAGCGGGGTAATCTGGAACCTTCCATGCAGGCGAACCTCCTTTATTCCGGCAGAACAACGCCCTTGCGCAGGATAATGTTGGCGTACAGGGCGGTTTCCCCTGACATAATCACCACGGAGGAACGATCCTGCGTGCGGTGGTAAAAGGCGTTTTTCTCGATTTCCTCAAAGCAGGCGGCTCCCCTGGGGTCGTAGCGGGCCACAATCTCTTTGTAGGTGTCCCAGATAGGGGTTTCCGCCGTGTCGCCGGGGGCCACAGCCATGAGGGCCACCGGTTTTTCCACAGAGGTGTCCAGCGGGAAGAAACGGAGAATCGCATCCAGAATTTCCGGCACGCCGTGGCCGTCCAGACGGATGACCTTCCTGCCGTAGGTGTGCCCGGGGAAATTGCCGTCTCCAATGGTGAGCTCGTCGGTGTGGCCCATCTCGCACAGTACCTTCAAAAGTTCAGGGGTGAGAATGGGCGGGATTCCTTTCAGCATAGTCAACAACCTCCACGTTTTTTATTTATATATAAACTTTATCATTCGCTCTCATTTCACTTGTTCTTCTGATTCTATCACGTTTTTCCCGTGTTTTCCAGAGGGAAGCAGCTTATTCCCGAAGGATCCACACTTCGCTGACGCCGAAGGCGTCCAGGGTACCCTGTACCTGCCAGCGCAGCAGCAGGCCGCCGCTCTGGTAAGCCTCTTGGGGCAGCTCGTATTCGTAGACGGGGCTGGGGACCTCCCCCGGGTTCCGCTTGATTTGACGGTGCAGCAGGCAGTCCCCGGCGTGAAGGGTCACGTCCATGGACTCCGGCGCCCTGGGGGTGGCAAATTGGGGGTACGTGACCCTCAGCCTGTACCTGGCCGCAGGGTCAAGCCCTTCAAATTTGGCTTTCAGGGGCGTGCCGTAGATCACTCTGGCGCGGGACACCCATTCCAGCAGGATGGGGTAGGAGTTGTACCATCCCTTCCGGCCGTAGTAGTCCATCATGATGCCGTACAGGTCGTAGTGCAGCAGGGGGGAGCGGAGAAAGCCCGGATCCTCCTCCCAGGTATGGTCAGAGACAACGTGCTTCGCAAAACCGTCCAGGCTGCCCAGGTTGGCGTAGATGCCGCCCTCGCCCGGGTCAGTGCGGCGCAGCAGGGCCTGCAGAGCGGCCAGCTTTTCCGCTTCGCTGCCCAGGCGGCGGATCCGCTTGAAATGCTCCAGGTACCACTGGCTGTTGTTCAGGGGCAGGTCGATGGAATCCAGGTAGGCGCCGCGAATCCATCTCTGGCCGCCGTGCCGCCAGGTGGTAAGCTGGATGTGCAGCGTCTGGAACAGGCTGTCTGCCAGCTGCTGGATCTTCCCCCGCAGGGCTTCGTCCTCCTCCGGCAGGAAGGCGGGCTGCAGGGCCCGGGCCGCCTGCTCCATGGCGCTGTCCGTCCCAAGGCTTTCGGCCTGTTCCAGAATCTGCACCGCCTCCCGTTCCAGGGCGGCGTCCCGCAGGGCGCGGCGCTTGGCCTGCATGTCGCTCAGGGCCCGCAGCCAGGCTAGCTGGAAGCGGGGCTTTTGGGTGACGGATTCCCCGTACCGGGCGGCAATCTTCTCAAAGCCCTGGCAGACACGGTCGATATTTTCGTTCGTCTCCACGTGGCCCTTCCAGTTGTCCTCCAGCGCCAAAATCAGCCGGGAAAGCTCCGGCGCCGCATCGGGAGAGATAAAGAGCCGCACATAATCCTCCACCGTCTCCTCGCAGGCTGTGCTGGTGGAAAAATCCTGGTCAGACCAGACGAATTTGTTCACATCGTCGTGAATTCCCTCCGAATAGGTGAGGGAGCCCACCGTAAAGGGGGCGTGCAGGTTGTGAATGTGCTTCATGGCCCTGGGGCGGGTGTTGTTCCCCTCGCGGCCCAGGGTGAGGGCGAAGGCACGGTCCCACATGGGCACCTCAAACTGGCAGCCGGTGTTGTGGGTAATGTCAGGGTAATGGCGGATGCGGGTTTTGTATACATCCGGAAGGCGTTCCTGCAGCTCCTGAATGGTGTCGCGCTCCCAGGGGGCGAAGCAGACGCCGTACAGCCATTCCGGTTCCTTGTCTACCTCCTGGTAAAAGGTTTCCAGCCAGCCCGGCTCGGGGGCGAATACCTGGGGCGCGATCCAGATTTTTGTCTCTGGGTGGTATTTGCGCAGCAGCTGGGCATACCCGGCGGTGAGGGGGAACAGCTTTTCCGGGGGTACGTCGCCCGGGTCCCCGGCGGGGATGAGCATGTGATCCAGGTAAGGAATGGCGGAAAAGATTTTTTCCCGCTCTGCGGCCTCTGCGGCCAGCACCGCCTGGTCGCCGTAGTCGTCGCCCATGTTGGGGTACCAGAGCCACACGTCCATGCCGTAGGAGTGGATGCACTGGGAAAGCCGGACCATCATCTCAAGGGGATCCCGGCGGAACAGGGCGGAGTACAGGTTGTCGTCGGTGCGGGGCGGCAGAATTTCGATGGAGTTGCAGCCGAACAGCGCCAAATCCCGGATATACCGGTCAAAGTCTCCAATGTCCCAGGCGGGGCAGGTGTTCTGCTTGTCTCGGTAGGCCAGCTGGTGGCCGCGCAGGGGGTATTCCGGCGTCATGGAAACGTTGTCCAGGCCGGCGGGGCAGGTAAGAGAGCCGGGGCGCAGCTCCATTTTCCGCAGGGCGCGGCCCATGGCGAAGAACGCGCCCCGCCCGTCCGCGCCTATGCCTGCCAGCCCGCCCCCCGCCTGCACCAGGCGGAAGCCCTCGCTTCCCGGGGCGGGCAGGGCGGCCAGCTTTTCCGCAGCGGCGGGCAGCTGGGCGGCAAATTCCCGTGCGAAGGAGGCTTCCTCACAAAAGAGGAAGAAACTTCCTTCCCCGGGCAGGGCGTGGGCGGTTTCCAGCGAAATCCCCGTGCGAAGCCGGATCTCTTCCACAAATACCTGTGCCGTGCGCTGTTCCATGAAGGTAGCCTTTTTCGGGGTTACAACAATCCAGTTCATCATAAAAGT
>DVMK01000244.1 GCA_018715025.1 Candidatus Caccousia avistercoris | reverse complement strand
ATGCCAGAAGCCCTTACCACAGGCAAAGCGAAAGGCTCATTGCCGTTGCTCAACCGGGAATATAACAGAAGATTTTTGCACCGGCTCCTCACAGGGGGCCGGTGTTTCTTTGTCCTTTTTACCCTTAGTGGACAAGGGGCAAAGGAAAAGGCGGAAGGCGTATTCCCCCATGGGAAACGCCTTCCGCCGCACAGCCAAGCCGGAGCTTATAGAACAGATTCCTTGTCCTTATATTTTTGCACAATCAAATTGGCGCATTTGTAAATGTCGCCGCCGCCCAGGGTGAGAATCAGGTCGCCCGGCTGCGCCCTTGCCATGGTGTAATCCGCCATTTCTTCAAAGGTGGGGAACCAGACGCTGCCGGGCACCTTGTCGGCAAGGTCCTTCGCGTAGATATGGTATGTGTTTTCCTCCCGCACAGCCAGAATTTCGGAGAGAACCACGTGATCCGGAATGGAGAGAGCCTTGGCAAAGTCATCCAGAAGCAGGTAGGTGCGGGAGTAGGTGTGGGGCTGGAACAGGGCCCATACCTGCCGGTAGCCCATGCGCATGGCGGCGCTGAGGGTGGCGGCCAGCTCGGTGGGGTGGTGGGCGAAGTCGTCGGCCACCGTTACGCCGCCGAACGAGCCCAGCACCTCAAAACGGCGGTGCACGCCATGGAACTCATGCAGCGCCCTGGCGATGGTGTCCGGGTCTACCCCCATCAAATCCGCTGCTGCTGCTGCGGCCAGGGCGTTGAGAATGTTGTGCTTCCCCGGAATGGAAAGCTCTGCCCGGCACAGCGGGGAACCGTTTTTCAGTATGGTGAACGCTTCGCAGGCCTTGGGTTCCTCCAGAATACCGGCCGCGGAATAATCGTTTTCCGGCGAAAGGCCGAAGGTGACAATCTTCACATGGGAAACGCCCTCCAAAGCCTTTTTCACGTTGGGATCGTCCCCGTTGGCCACAATCACCCCGCTGGTCTGCAGGGCGAACTGGTGGAAGGACTTGATGATATTCTCCAGCGTGCCGAAATAATCCAGATGATCCGCATCGATGTTGAGAATGACGGAAAGGTAGGGGTACAGCTGAAGGAAGGTGTCCACATATTCGCAGGCCTCACACACAATCGCGTCCGATTTCCCGGCGCGGCCGTTGCCGCCGATGTAGGGCAGCTTGCCGCCAATGACGGCGGAGGGATCCAGCCCGCCCAGCATCAGGGTTTGGGTAATGAGGGCTGTGGTGGTGGTTTTCCCGTGAGTACCGGAAACCGCCACCGAGCGTGGGTACCGTTTTGTCACCATGCCCAGCATGACAGAGCGTTCCACGGTGGGAATCCCCTTTGCCCGGGCGGCGGCCAGCTCTGGGTTGTCCTGCTTTACGGCTGCGGAGTAAACCACAAGCTCCGCGCCCTCCACATTTTCCGCCCTATGCTCCATGTACACCGGGATGCCATAGGCCCGGATGCGCTCCAGCGTGTCTGATTCGCTCCGGTCAGAACCGGTCAGCTCATAGCCCCTGTGAAGAAGAATCTCCGCCAGAGGGCACATGCCCGATCCGCCTATGCCAACAAAATGGATCCGTTTTACCTGGGAAAGAATATCCTGATGCTCCATAATTGACGCGCCCCTTTATCTCTTGTAAATCATATCCTTATCATACCCAGAAACCGCCTTTTTTGCAAGGCAGAATTCCAAATCTATAGAAATTGGCCCTGGAACCTGGCACATCTCCCTTTCCATTTCCATACTATGTCGTAAAGAAAAATCTGCCTGCAGCAATTGGGAACAGGCGAAACGCCGGCCCGGATTGCTGTGTTTCTATTTTATTTCTTCCCTGTGCGGCGGGGGAGCCGGGGCTTTTCAGGGCCGGGCAGCCTTGTCAGCCCTCTGCCCCAGGGCGCGGGGAAATGGGAAGGGTATGGTATTTTATGATGGATATAAACAGCTTCGGCATCTTGGGAGGGGATAAACGCCAGGCTGCCCTGGCGGAATCCCTGGCGGCAGACGGCTGCACCGTGTACGCCTGGGGGCTGGACCGCCTCCCCCTCAGCGAGGATGTCAGGCGCAGCAGGCTGGAAGAGATTGTTTCCAGGTGTATGACCATTATTTTACCCCTGCCTGTGACGGTAGACGGAAAAACGCTGAACGCCCCCTATTCCGGGGAAACGCTTGCGCTGGACGATTCCTTTGCCGGCCTCATGCAGCACAAGGAGGTATACGGAGGGCGCATGGCAAAGCTTTTTGCCACCAGCAGCCTGTGGGACACTGCCGAGGCTTACGACTATTACACCA
The DNA here is from genome assembly GCA_018715025.1 of Candidatus Caccousia avistercoris. Taxonomy (GTDB): domain Bacteria; phylum Bacillota; class Clostridia; order Oscillospirales; family Acutalibacteraceae; genus Caccousia; species Caccousia avistercoris. The sequence continues at coordinate 3,361 of DVMK01000244.1, read as the reverse complement.
GGGAAGAGTTTGCCGTGCGCAACGCGGGCGTTACGGCAGAGGCCGCCGTCGCTATCGCCGTCAGGGAATATGAAGGCTCGCTGATAGGCGGGCGCTGTCTGGTGGCCGGTTACGGAAGAATTGGCCGCGCACTGGCCAGCCTGCTGCGCGGCATGGGGGCGCAGGTGACGGTCAGCGCCCGCAGGCCGCGGGATATGGCGTGGATTGAAATTTCCGGCTGCCGCGCGGTGCAGACCGAAAAGCTGGGCGAAGGGGAAGAGCCGTACGACGTGGTGTTCAACACCATACCGGCGCTGGTTTTCCCCAAAAGGGTGCTTTCGCGCCTGAAGCCCGGCTGCCTTGTCATCGACCTGGCCTCCGCCCCCGGCGGCGTGGACTTTGCCGCTGCGGAAAAACTGGGGATCCGCACGGTGCACGCCCTTTCGCTGCCTGGAAAGGTGTCGCCCAGGGCGGCGGGCGAAATCATCAAGCAGACCATTTACAACATGATGGAGGAGTGAGGAGTATGAAAGAAATTACCTTGGGCTTTGCCATGTGCGGCTCCTTCTGCACCTTTGACCGGGCGCTGGAACAGATGCGAAGGCTGGCGGCAGCCGGGTACCGCCTGCTGCCGGTGATGTCGCAGAACGCCTGCAGCACCGACACCCGCTTCGGCAGGGCGGCGGATTTTGTCTGGGAGGCGGAGGATATCTGCGGGCGGAAGGTGATTCACACCATCGCGGCGGCAGAGCCTCTGGGGCCCAAGCGCATGGTGGACGCCCTGGTAATCGCCCCCTGCACCGGCAACACCCTGGGAAAGCTGGCGAATGGGATTACCGACACGCCGGTTACCATGGCGGCGAAGTCCTGCCTGCGCATCGGCCTGCCTGTGGTGCTGAACATTGCCACCAACGACGCGCTGGCCGCTTCGGCCCCGAACATCGGCCGGCTGCTGAATACCAGGAACATCTATTTCGTCCCCTTCCGCCAGGATGATCCGGAGAAAAAGCCCTACTCCCTGGTGTCGGACTTTGAAAGCCTTCCGGCCGCCGTGGAGGAAGCCCTGGCGGGCAGGCAGCTTCAGCCCGTTCTGCTGTAAGAAAAAAATCTTGTATCTTCTTTTGGAAAATGATATGATAAAGCAGGAATTTCACATGAGGAAGCGCCTTCTTCCCCATGGTTTACGAAAAAGGAGTGTTTCAAATGAGCGATTACCGCATTGATACAAAGTGCATTCACGAGGGCTACCGCCCCGGCAATGGGGAACCAAGAGTAATGCCGATTGTGCAGAGCACTACCTTCCGCTACGAGTCTTCCGAGGCGATGGGGCGCCTGTTTGACCTGCAGGACAGCGGCTTCTTTTACACCCGGCTGGCCAACCCCACCCTGGACGTGGTGGAAAAGAAGATTGCCGCCCTGGAAGGCGGCGTGGGGGCCTTGCTCACCTCTTCCGGCCAGGCGGCCTCGCTGCTTTCGGTGCTGAACATCTGCCATGCGGGCGGCCATGTGGTCAGCTCCAGCGCCATTTACGGCGGCACCTTCAACCTGTTTTACAAGACCATGGCTGAAATGGGCATTTCCTGCACCTTTGTGAACCCAGACTGTACGGAGGAGGAGCTGAACGCGGCTTTTCAGGAAAATACCCGCTGCGTCTTTGCCGAAACCCTGTCGAACCCCTCGCTGGTTGTCACCGACCTGGAGATGTTCGCCAAAGCGGCCCACGCTCACGGCGTGCCGCTGATTGTGGACAATACCTTCCCCACCCCGGTAAACTGCCGTCCCTTTGCCTTCGGGGCCGACATTGTCACCCATTCCACCACCAAATACATGGACGGCCACGCGGTGCAGGTGGGCGGATGTATTGTGGACAGCGGCAATTTTAACTGGGCAAACGGCAAATTCCCCATGCTCACAGAGCCGGATGAATCCTACCACGGCGTGGTGTATACCGAGCAGTTCGGCAGGGCGGCTTACATCACCAAGGCCCGCACCCATTTGATGCGCGACCTGGGCGCCCAGGCCAGCCCCATGAACGCCTTCCTGCTGAACCTGGGGCTGGAAACTCTCGCCCTGCGCATGGAGCGTCACTGCGCCAACGCCCAGAAGGTGGCGGAATACCTGGAGAGCAACGAAAAAATCAGCTGGATTGATTATCCGGGCCTTCCCAGCAGCAAATATTATGAGATGGCAAAGAAATATATGCCCAACGGCACCTGCGGCGTTATCTCCTTTGGGGTGAAGGGCGGCAGGGAAGCGGCCACACGGTTTATGGATTCCCTCCAGCTTGCCTCTGTGGTCACCCATGTGGCCGACCTGCGCACCTGCGTGCTGCACCCGGCCGGTACCACGCACCGGCAGATGACGGAGGAGCAGCTGCGGGAGGCAGGCGTCAGCCCGGACATGATCCGCATGTCGGTGGGCATTGAAAACCCGGCGGATATTCTGGCGGATATTGAGCAGGCGCTGGCCAAGGTGTAAAAAGAGAACATAAAAGCGGCAGGCGACCTTCAAAAGGAACGCCTGCCGGAAGTTGTATTTCAGCAGGGCGGCACAGGTAAGAGGGGCCGCCCTGCTTTTTGTTGTATGCCTGCCAGAGTATGGGGAAAAGGCTCAGAGAGCTTCTGTCAAGAATCTGGCGACAGCGTCAAACAGAACTTCCCGTTCCGGCCCCAGGGTACACACATGTGGGCTTTCCGGAAGCTCAAGCAGCTGTTTTTTCGGGGAAGAGACGCCGGCCATGATCCAGTCGCTGCTGCGCGGGTGTACCGTCTCATCCTTTCCGGCCCGCACGGCCAGCACAGGGCAGTGAATCCGCGGAAGGCCGCGGCGCGCCAGGCGCATCAGGCGATCCAGATCGGCCAGGCAATGGACGGGGGTTCTCTGATAGGCGGCGTTGTATTCCTGCAGAAAGTCGGGCCGCGGCTGTTCCTTTTGTTCCGCCTCCTTTTCCTCGCCGATATAGCGGCAGAAGGGCCAGAGAAAATTCGCCAGATGAATTTTGCTGTTATGGACAGAAAGGGCGGCGGCAATGGGTACAGCCCGGCGTACCGGGCGCGTCTCTGCCAAAAGAAGGGTGAGGGCTCCCCCCATGGAAAGGCCCACTACGCTTACGTCCCTGCAGCGGCGGGACATCTCGTCAAAGGAGTGCTGCGCCGCCCGCAGCCAGTCGTGCCAGCGCGTCTTTTCCATCTCCTCCGGGGTGCGGCCATGGCCGGGCAGGAGGGGGGCGCTGATGTACCAGCCGGTTTTTTGAAAAAGCGCCTGCCCCAGCGGGAACAGGGTGCCGGGGGTAGCGGTGAAGCCGTGAAGGAGAAGGACGCCGTGTTCGCGGGTTCCCTCAAAGGAGAAGGGGCGGCAGAAAGGATTTCGGGAAAGAGACTCC
>DVMK01000243.1 GCA_018715025.1 Candidatus Caccousia avistercoris | reverse complement strand
GACGCTGACCTACACCCTGTTTTCTGTCCCCCTTAACATTATTCTCTCCATCTTTGTGGCTATGCTGCTGAACAACGCCCTGCCGGGCATGCGGCTGTTCCGCACCATTTTCTACCTGCCCGCCATTGTGTCAGGCGTGGTGATTTCCGTGATCTGGCTGTGGATTTACAACCCGGATTACGGCCTTATCAACGGCTTCCTGGCCATGTTCGGCATTGAGGGCCCCGGCTGGGTGTACGACGAAAACTGGGCGCTGCCCTCCCTCATCATCGTGTCCCTGTGGGGCATCGGCACCAACATTGTGCTGTACCTGGCGGGGCTGCAGAGCATTTCCACCGAGTTCTACGAGGCGGCCCACATCGACGGGGCCAACTTCTGGCAGCGGCTCATCTACATTACCCTTCCCAGCATGAGCCCGGTGCTGCTGTTCACCACCCTCACCGGCATCATCAATTCCCTGCAGACCTTCACCCAGGCGTTCGTTATGACAGACGGCGGCCCCAACAACGCCACCAACTTTTACGCCTTCTACATTTATAACAACGCCTTTGTGTGGCGGAAAATGGGAGAGGCCTGCGCCCAGGCGTGGATCCTGTTCATCATTATTTTCATTCTGACCATGATTACCCTGAAGGTTTCCAACGGCCATGTGCATTACGGGAATAAGGAGGATGGGAAAATCGTATGAAAAGGACGAAATACAAGAGCGCCCGGCCCGGCGTTGTCAATTCCCTCCCGCAGAAGCTGGCAATCTATGCCGTTCTTATTCTGGGCTCTATGGCCATGCTGCTGCCCTTCTTCTGGATGATCTCCACCGCCTTCAAAAAGGCCGGCGACGTGTTCCTCTTGCCTATTCGATGGATTCCTCCGAATCCCACGCTGGAAAATTTCCAGCGAGTGTTTACGGAATTTGAGTTCCAGCATTATATTTGGAACACCGTGTGGCTGACGGCCATCAATATGGTGGGCTTCATGCTCTCCTGCGCTTTGGTGGCTTACGGCTTTGCCACCCAGCGGTTCAAGTACAAGAACGCCCTGTTCATGCTGGTGCTGGCCACCATGATGCTGCCCAAAGAGGTCATCTTCTACCCCCGTTTCATCCTGTTCAAATTCATGGGGCTGTACGGCACCATGGCCCCGCTGTGGCTGCTGTCGTTCTTTGCGGACGCGTTCCAGGTGTTCCTCATGCGGCAGTTCTTCATGGGGATCCCCTCTGAGTTGGGGGAGGCGGCCAAAATCGACGGCTGCAGTAGGTTCCGCATTTTCTGGAATCTGTACATCCCTCTTTCCAAGCCCGTGCTGGCCACCTCGGCCATCTACATTTTCATGTTCCACTGGAACGATTTCTTCGGCCCGCTGATCTACATCACCCAAGAGTCCAACCGCACGGCGGCTCTGGCGCTTATGTACCTGCGCGGCTCTCAGGACGTACAGTCCATGATGCCAATGCAGATGAGCGCGGCCATTATTACGGCGCTGCCCTGTCTGATTTTGTACTACTTCTGCCAGCGGTATTTTATTGCGGGCATGACGGTGACCACAGGCGTGGAGAAATAGCGGAATAACAAGGAGGAGGTTGTTTTATATGACGGAAGCGCTTCATTCCATGATACGGGAAACACGGCTTCTGCCCTCGCTGGCAGAGAAAAAGCGCCAGCGGGATTTTGCGTACCTGATGAAGCTGAAGGAGGAAAACCTGCTGTTTTCCTTCTACACAGAGGCAGGCCTGAACGGCAGGCAGAACTGGAAGCTGGAAAACGTCCACTGGGGGTGGGACGGCCCCCTCAGCCAGATCCGCGGCACCTTCACCGGCCACTGGCTCAGCGCCGCCGCCAGAATGTACGACGAGATTGGCGACGCCAGGCTGAAGGCGAAGGCGGATTTTATTGTCAGCGAGATCGCCCGCTGCCAGGAGGCGAACGGCGGGGGCTGGGCGTTCCCCATCCCGGAAAAATACCTGTACAGCCTGAAAAAGGGCCGGCACTTCTGGGCGCCCCAGTACGTGTGCCACAAGGTGATGATGGGCCTGCTTGACATGTACCTGTTCGCCGGGAACCAGCAGGCGCTGGAAATCCTCAAGGGCTGCGCGGATTGGTTCTACCGCTTCACCAACGAGGTTTCCCGCGAAACCATGAGCGACATGATGGACCTGGAGGAAACCGGCGGCATTATGGAGCTTTGGGGCGACCTGTACGCTGTCACCAAAGATCCCAAACATCTGGAGCTGGCCCGGCGCTACGAAAGGCCCCGGCTGACCGAACCCCTGCTGCAGGGCGTCGACGTGCTCACCAACATCCACGCCAACATGACCATTCCCGAGGTGCAGGGCTGCGCCCGGGCCTACGAGGTGACCGGGGAAGAGCGGTACCGGAAAATCGTGGAAAATTACTGGAGGCAGGCCGTGGAGGAGCGGGGCTGCTTTGCCACCGGCGGCCAGACCAGCGGCGAAATCTGGACGCCCAAGCACAAGATGGCCGCCCGCCTGGGCGACCTGAACCAGGAGCACTGCGTGGTGTACAATCTGATCCGACTGGCCGACTACCTGTACCGCTGGACCGGCGAGGAGCGGTATGCGGATTACATCGAGGCCAACATCTGGAACGGCCTGTTCGCCCAGGGCTTCTGGGAGGGGGAGTGCAAAGACCAGTGCCTGGAACCCCACGAGCCCGAGTCCGGCCTCATCACCTACTACCTGCCCCTGGCGGCGGGCTCTCACAAAAAGTGGGGATCCGAGACAGAGCACTTCTGGTGCTGCCACTGCACCCTGGTGCAGGCCAACGCCAGGTACCGGGAATGGATTTACTACCAGAACGGCAGCGGCGTGACCGTAGCCCAGTACCTGCCCTCTCAAACCTCCTTTGAGGTGGGCGGCAGGCGGGTCGCCCTTTCCCAGACAGAGGCGGATTTGGGCGGCGACGTGCTGGAGATCCACGAGGTATGCCGCAGAATAGAGGATCGTCCCCGGTACGATGCGTACCGCATTTCCGTGGATGCGGGAGAGGGCGCGGCTTTTGCCCTTCGCCTCCGGATCCCGCGCTGGGTACAGGGCGAGCCGCAGCTTTTCCTGGACGGAGAGCGCCAGCCGATTCGCGCAGAAAACGGTTACATTGTGCTGGAACGGGAATGGAGCCGCAGCACGGTAGAGGTGCAGTTCCCCAAGGGAATCACCTGCGCCCCGCTGCCGGACGCACCGGACACCGTGGCCTTCCTGGACGGCCCTGTGGTGCTGGCCGGCCTGGTGGGGGAAGAACGGATCCTCTACGGCGACAAGAACGATCCCTCCACCATGCTGGCCCCTCACGACGAGCGCTGGTGGACCACCTGGAACAAAACCTACAAGACGGTGAACCAGCCTCTCGGTTTCTACCTGAAGCCGCTGTACGACGTGGGAAACGAGGCCTACACGGTGTATTTTCCCGTGCAAAAAAACAGCGGTACGCGATAAAAAACAGCTTCAAATTTGGAGTTCCTTGCAATTGCCGTTTCTTCTCAAATAAATTACAATGAGGATAATAGAAATAGGTAGGAGGAGCGGGGAATGGCGGTAAACGAATTCTATTTAACCCAGATTGCGAAGCTGTACTATATTGACAAAGTAAGGCAGAATGAAATTGCCAAGCGTTTCGGCGTCACCCCCATGATGGTGTCCCGGTACCTGCGGGAAGCAGAGCAGCGGGGCTTGGTGACGGTGCATGTGAAAACCCAGTGGCCCATGGACATGCAGCTGGGAAAACGGCTGATGGAGGCCTATGGCCTGCAGGAATGCATTGTGCTGGCCCCCAACGAGGGCGACGACGTGCAGTATGTGCTGGGCGGCTTTTTGGCCGACTATTTTACCAGCCTGGTAAAGCCGGGCATGATCGTGGGAATCTCCTGGGGCAAGACGATCTCCAAGTTTGTGGAGCAGCTGCCCTTCAACAACGTGGAAAAATGCAGGATTGTCCAGCTTTCCGGCGCTTTTGTGGGCCAAAGCTACGAGGTGACGCCCTCTTATATTGTGCAGGAGGCGTCCAAACGGCTGAACGCCAGGGTGTACACCCTGAACGCCCCTCTGTACGTGGCCTCGGAAGAGGTAAAACGGCTGCTGCTGGAGGACCCCACCAACAAGCTGACCCACACCATGGCAGAGCAGTCCTCCATCAACATCATCGGCGCCAGCTGCCTGGCAGAGGACACCACCACCTTCCGTTCTGAGGTGATCAGCCAGGCGGATTTTGAGGAGCTTTCCCATTTGGGGGCCGTGGGGGACTGCGCAGGGATTTTCCTGGACGCCGCCGGCCGCCAGCTGGAATGGAGCCGGAAAAAGCTGTACACCGGCGTTCCGCTGGAAACCATTCAGAAGGCGGATCATGTGATCTGCGTGGCGGGGGAACCGCAGAAGCAGCAGGTGCTGCGGCTTTCTGCCAAAAAGAAATATTTTAATATCCTGATTACAACGAAAAAGACGGCAGAAAGGATGCTATTGTAACCTCGCTGCCGGGAAACAAGGTAGGGGGTAGCTATGGATTATTTAACGCGGGATGAAGTCAGGGAAATGATTCTCGCTGTCTGCCGTGAGGTGCAGCAAAACGAACAGCACCTGTGCCAGCTGGATTCTTATGTGGGGGACGGGGACCACGGCTCCACCATGGCCAGGGGCTTCCGCGCGGTAGAAAAAGCCCTGGGCGAGCCGGGGCACGACAGCATCGACGCTCTTTTTTACTGCACGGCAGAGGCCCTGGAGGAAGCCATGGGCGGGGCGATAGGCCCCATTTTCGCCAGCCTTTTTGAGGCGGCGGGCGACGTGTGCCAGGGGAAACCCCGGTTCGGGGCGGAAGAGCTGCGCAGCGCCCTGCAGGAAGGGTACGATGCAGTCAGAGACATTGGCGGCGCCAAGCCGGGGGATAGAACCATGCTGGACGCGCTGGCCCCTGCCGCCGAAGCGGCGGAAACCGCCTGCGGGCAGGGCCTCACCCTGCCTGAGGCGGCGCGGGCCGCCGCCGAAGCCGCCCGTCAGGGGGCAGAGCGCACCGCTTCCATGGTGGCGAAAAAGGGCCGGGCCAGGTTCCTGGGGGAAAAATCCCTGGGCCACCAGGACGCCGGGGCCACCTCCCTGGCGGTGGTGCTGGGTGCGGTTGCCGCCTATTGCTCCCACTGACACGGTGAGGTAGCAAATATGGCATTAGTGACACTGAGTGAAATACTGAAGGATGCGGAGAAAAACCATTACGCCGTAGGAATGTTCGACATACACAACCTGGAAATGGCCTCTGCCGCTGTGGATGCGGCGGAGGAGGAGCGTTCCCCCATTATTCTGGCGCTGGCCGAGGTGCACGCCGGCAGCGTGCGGCAGCTTCAGAACCTGGCGGACGTGGCCGTGTTCTGCGGCCGGCGGGCCAAGGTGCCGGTGGCGGTGCACTACGACCACGGCCAGAGCATTCCGTACATTTTGCAGGTGCTGCACCGGGGCTTCACCTCCGTTATGCTGGACGGCTCCGCCTGGCCGTACCGGGAAAATGTGGAAAAAACGAGAGAGGCCGTCCGCCTGGCCAAGGCCTTCGGCGCGTCGGTAGAGGGCGAGATCGGCCATGTGGGGGGCAGCGAGGGCGAAGTCTGCGGCGAAGACAACTCCTGCTACACCGACCCGGAAGAGGCGAAGGCATTTTGCGAAGAAACCCAGGTGGACGCCCTGGCTGTAGCCATTGGGACGGTGCACGGCAATTACCGGAAGGCCCCCTGTCTGGACCTTCCCCGGCTGGAAAAAATCCATGCCATGGTAGAGACGCCGCTGGTGCTTCACGGCGGCAGCGGGCTGTCTGAGGAGGATTTTCGGAATTGCATCCGCTGCGGCATTTCCAAAATCAACATTTACACAGAAGTGGTGCAGAGCGCGGAAAAGGCCCTGCGCACCGACTGCATGAAGGGCGGCGGCTACCTGGACATTCTCAGGACCACAACAAATGAAATGCGCGGGACAATCGCGGAAAAGCTGCGGCTGTTCGGCAGCGCCGGCCGCGCATAAGCGTTAGACGGGAGGAAACGAAGCATGATGAAGAAAGTGCAGAATTCGCCGGAAAGCCTGGTTCAGGACGAGCTGGAGGGCTATGTAAAGCTTCACAGGGATAAAATACGCCTGCTGCCGGACACCACCTGCGTGGTGCGGGCCGTCCCCAAAGAGAAGGGAAAGGTAAAGCTGGTCATGGGCAACGGCGCCGGGCACGAGCCCGCCGTAATCGGCTGGGTCGGCGAGGGCATGTTTGACATGAACGTGGTGGGCGACGTGTTTACCGCCCCCTCGGGGGAAAAGATCCTGAAGGGCCTGCAGGCCATCGACGACGGCAGCCCCATCCTGCTCATCGTCCAGAACCATGCGGGCGACGTGCTGAACGCAGGCCAGGCCTTCCGGAAGGCGAAGAAGCAGGGCATGAATATCCGGCAGGTCATTTTCTATGACGACATTGCCTCCGCCCCCAGGGATGCGGTGGAGGAGCGCCGCGGCATAGGCGGCATGTTCTTCTACACGAAAATCGTGGGGGCTATGGCCGAGGCGGGCGCCACGCTGGAGGAGTGCGCAGCCATGTTCGAGCGTGTGCGGGACTGCACCCGCACCTACGCCGCCGCCTTTTCCTCCTGCACCAACCCGGTAAACGGCGTGAAAATGTTCGAGTACCTGGAGGGGACCAACCAGATTGAACTGGGCATGGGCGTGCACGGGGAAGGCGGCGGAGAAAACCAGATTGAGATGCCCTCCGCCTCTGTGCTGGCAGAACGGATGGCCCGGGCCCTGCTGGAGGATAAGCCCTACCAAAAGGGCGACCGCCTGCTGGTGGACATTAACGGCGCGGGTTCTACCACTTGTATGGAAATGAATATTTTCTACAATGAGTTGGGAAAATTCCTGACCGCCGAGGGCTTCCCGGTAGTGGGGGCCGTGGCGGGCAACTTCCTCACCACCCAAGAGCTGGCGGGCATCTCCCTCTCCTTCTGCAGTGTGGACGAGGAGATGCTGCGCCTGTGGCAGGCCCCCTGCCGCAGCGGCATTCTGACGCGCTGAAGGGGGTGGGCATCATGAATCAGCTTCCCACTGTAAACGTGGGCCTTGTGGCCTCCAGCCGGGGCAATTTCCCCAGGGACCTGGCCATCAGGCGCCGGGAAGAGCTGGCGGCGCTTTACGAAAAGGAATTCGGCCCCATTTACCAGTGCCCCATCCTTCTGGTGGGGGAGCAGGACGTGAAGCCGGTGCTGCAGGATCTGCGGGAGCACGGGGTAAACACCCTGGCTCTCTTCCTGGGGAATTTCGGCCCGGAAATTCCAGAAAGCCTGCTGGCCCAGCAGTTTGACGGCCCCATTGTGCTGACGGCCGCCGCAGAAGAGACGAAGGGCGGCCTGTTCACCGGGCGGGGCGACGCCTACTGCGGCATGCTGAACGCCAGCTACAACCTGGGCATTCGCGAGGTGAAGGTGCACATTCCCAGGCGCCCGGTGGGCACTGCCCGGCAGACGGCGAAGAATATTGCAGAGTTTCTGCCGGCGGCCCGCTGCCTGCTGGGGCTGCGGCGGCTGAAGATTATCACCTTCGGGCCCCGCCCCAACGATTTTGTGGCCTGCAACGCCCCTATTCAGCCGCTGTTCTCCCTGGGGGTGGAAATAGAAGAAAACTCTGAGCTTGACCTGTACCAGGCGTTTCTGCAGCACAGCGGCGACCCGCGTATTCCCCAGGTGGCCGCCAGCATGGAGCAGGAGCTGGGCGGCCGCAGCCAGGTGCCCGGGGCGCTGCCCAGGCTGGCCCAGTATGAGCTGACCCTGCTGGACTGGATGGAACAGCACCGGGGAGACAGCGAGTACGTGGTGTTTGCCAACCGGTGCTGGCCCGCCTTCGAGGCCATGTTCGGCTTTGTGCCCTGCTATGTGAACGGCAGGCTGACCGGGCGGGGGATCCCCGTTTCCTGCGAGGTGGACGTGTACGGGGCCCTGAGCGAGTTTATCGGCGCCTGCATCACCCAGGAGCCCGTCTCGATTCTGGACATCAACAACACCGTGCCGGAGGATCTGTACCGGGAGGAAATCGCCGGGAAATACCCAGACCGGTACGAGGACCTGTTCATGGGCTTCCACTGCGGCAACGCGCCGGTGTGCCGGATGGTGCAGCCCCAGCTGGAGCGGCATAAAATCCTTTCCAGAAATCTGGGCGAGGGGGAGGATCCCTCCATCACCGAAGGCACCATCGAGGGGCGGCTTACCCCGGGGGAGGCCACCATTTTCCGCCTGCAGGCGGACGCCTCCGGCAGGCTGCGGGCTTATGCGGCCGAGGGGAAGATTCTGGACGTTCCCTGCCATTCCTTCGGCTCCATAGGGATTTTCTCCATCCCTGAGCTGGAGCGCTTCTACCGCTACGGCCTTTTGGAGCACCAGTACCCCCACCACTGCGCGGTGGCCTTCCAAAAGGTGGGAAGCGCCCTGTTCCAGGTGTTCCGGTACCTGGGCGTGAAAGACATCGATTACAACCGGCCCGCCGGCGAGCGCTACCCCGAGGAGGATCCCTTCGCAAGAGACTGATTTCTGATATGGATATAACAGAAAAACGGCAGAGGGCTGGGCGGCCCCTGCCGTTTTTCTGCGGAGACTGTTAAAAAGATAACGTTCTTCTTGACCAGAAGCATGGTTCCATATTATAATAGAAATACTAATTTGGAAAAGTATGCCGTTCGGGAAAGAGTAGAAATGGCAAGGAAGGGGCAAGATAGACGATGAATTTCCAGGAGGAATATCAAAGAAAGCTGACCACCCCGCAGGAAGCGGTGCGCGTGGTAAAATCCGGCGACTGGGTGGACTACGGCTGGTGCGTGGCCACTGTGGTAGAGCTGGACAAGGCCCTGGCGGCCCGTGCCGCAGAGCTGACGGACGTAAAGCTGCGGGGCGGCATCCTGCTTTGGGTGCCCCAGGTGTTCCAGGTGGAGGACGCGGCTTCCCATTTTACATGGAATTCCTGGCACATGTCCGGCATTGAGCGGAAGATGGTGAACAGCGGCCTGGCGTATTACTGCCCGATCCGCTATTCCGAGCTGCCCCGCTATTACCGGGAGAACATCGCCCCCATCGACGTGGCCATGTTCCAGGTTTCGTCCATGGACGAGCACGGCTACTTCAATTTCGGCCCCAGCGCTTCCCACATGGGGGCGGTGTGCGACCGGGCCAAGACCATCATTGTGGAGGTCAACGAGAACATGCCCCGCTGCCTGGGCGGCACGGAAAACGGGATCCACATTTCCCAGGTGGACATGATTGTGGAGGGCAAGAACCCGCCCATTGCCGAAATGGGCGGCGCGGCGGCCACCCCGGTGGACGAGGCCGTGGCAAAGCTGATTGTGGAGCAGATCCCCAACGGGGCCTGCCTGCAGCTTGGCATTGGCGGCATGCCCAACGCGGTGGGCTCCCTCATTGCCCAGTCTGACCTGAAGGACCTGGGCGTACACACAGAAATGTACGTGGACGCCTTTGTGGACATTGCCAGGGCGGGGAAAATCACCGGCGCCCGGAAGAGCATTGACCGCTTCCGCCAGGTGTACGCCTTCGGCGCGGGCACCAAGAAGATGTACGACTACATGAACGACAACCCGGAG
>DVMK01000242.1 GCA_018715025.1 Candidatus Caccousia avistercoris | reverse complement strand
ATACGGCAGACACATTGCGATAAATCCTTTGTATTGGGGCGTTTTGGAGGATTTTATTAACGCACTGGGAGGGGCAGTAACCGCTTACGCAATTGTGGTTTTCAAATTCCGATTTGCCGCTCTGCTTCTTTCAGAAAATGATACCATAAGGCTTTGAATAAATCTACCTTATTTCAGCCTGCCGGCGGCGTTGTTTTCTCTGCGGTGTTGTGGGTTCGGATCATGCCGGCCGTTTGATGAAACCGCCAGAGTTTGGGCCGTCATTACTTTTCTTGAAAAGGGAGCCCCCTTTCCTGTCGTGCGCCCTTGACAGGGGAGGCTGTGATTGCTATGATATAGGCAACTAGTTACCGTTAGGGGGATTGTATGGAGCTCCATGATTTGATCCGCCGGTTTTCCGCCACGCCGGAGGATCAGGGCAAGGCCGTTTTCCAAAGTATTTTCCTCATTGGGAACCGGCTGCAGACCCTGTTTGACGGCCACATTCCGGAAATCACCCTGAAGCAGTTCCTGCTGCTGGCCCTGCTGCGGCAGGCCCCCCAGGGGCTCACCCTCACCCAGCTGGGCGGGCTGTTGGGCTGTTCCCGGCAAAATGTGAAGAAGCTGGCGGAGGCGCTGCAGAAGAAGGGCTTTGCGTCCGTGCAGCGGAACCCGGCGGACGCCCGCGCCTTCTGCGTTGCCCTCACCGAAAAAGCGCGGCAATACTTCCGCACGGTTTTCCCTCCCTACCAGGAGGAGCTGAAAGCCCTGTTTCAGATTTACACAGAGGAGGAATTGGCACAGCTTTTCCGCTTGGTAATGAAGCTGTACCAGGGGGTGGAGCAGCTGGAGGCAAAAACCAAGGAGCAGTCATGACACAGAAAGGGGTAGGAGAGATGGAAAAGACGGCGATCCTTTATCAATCCAAATATGGAGCCGCCAGAAGGTACGCGGAGATGCTGCGGGAAGCGCTGGGATGCGAAAGCTACGACCTGAAGCGCCAGGGCTGCCCGGATCTGGCCCCGTACCGCTGCCTGGTGTTCGCCGGCGGCATTTACGCCGGCGGCGTGGCCGGGCTTTCTGTGCTGAGGAAAAAGTACCCGCAGCTGAAGGGGAAACGGCTGGCGGTGTTCTGCGTGGGGGCTTCCCCCTATGACGAAAAAACGCTGGAACAGCTGCGCAACCGGTGCCTGAAGGGCGAGCTGAGCCGTATTCCCCTGTTTTACGGCCGGGGCGCCTGGGACGAAAGCGTCATGAGCGGGCCGGACCGGTTTCTGTGCGGCATGCTGCAGAAATCGGTGGCCAGGCAGGACCCCAGCACCCTGGAGCCCTGGGCGCGGGCGCTGCTGGAAGCCTCCGGCAAGGCCTGCGACTGGACAGACAGGGCCTACCTGGAGCCCCTGCTGCGCTTTTTGCGGGAGGAAGCATGAAGGGGAGACGTGCGCCTCCCCTTCCGCCCCGTTTAAGCCGGTGCAGTCTCAAGCTTTTCCATAAGCCAAGCGCCTGGGATCGGCAGGATCCCAGGCGCTTTCTTCGCGATATTCCCCGTTCTTTCCCTCTGTTCCGGGAAATCAGTCGTCAAATTCCTTTTCTGTGAAGAGAATCTCGCCGGAGGAGGCGTCGATGACAAACTTGTGCTCCCAGAAATAACCCTCGCGCACCTCCACCTCGTAGACGGCGAAGCCATGCTCGTACTCAAACTCCACATCCGTTACCCGGCCGCCGGGCACCTGGCCTTGGGCAATCTCTCTGGCCCTGTCCATAGTGATGCGGGAGGAGCCGTTCTGCGCAGTCTGGCTGGGCTGCGCCTGGCTGGAGGTTCCGGAGGCAGCGGAAGAGGTGGCGCCGGAAGGGGCGGAGGGGGTCTCTGTCACCGGGGAGCCGCTCACATACCGGTTGTAGTAGGCAGCGTCGGACTCTCTCTCGTAGGTGGTGCGGATCACCTTGGCGTCGTCCGCGTCCAGAATGACCGTGTACTCATAGTCCCCCAGCCACACCTGGGCGTCGTACACCATGCCGTCGTAGCGGCGGTTTTCCAGCTCCAGCTTCGAGACGAAGCCGCCCGCCACCTCCTTCAGGGCAGCCTCTGCGGCCTGCTCGTAGGTGATGTAGCTGCCGGCGGGGATGGCCTCGTCCCAGTCAATGCGATCCTGCTTGCTGGTGTAGAGGGTGCCGTTCACCGCGTCGAATTTCAGGTCGTACTCGGTGTTGTTGTAGTGAACCTCCGCATCGTAGTACAGGTACCCGTTGTCTGCAATGTCAAAGCTGATGCTCTTCAGCACGCCGGGGGCTTCTTTCAGGGCCAGCTCCATGGCGGCCTTCATGGTCATAAAATTCTGGGAGGTCTGGGCGGCCGGGGCCTGCGCCGCCTGCGCCCCCGCCTGCAGGGCGGCCGAGCCGTTGGTGGCCTGGGCGACTACGAGGCGGTCGGAAGAGGCCGCGAAGGTGGGAACCGCGACAGCGGCGGCAAGGGCGGAAACGGCCAACAGGGAAAACAGCTTTACTTTTTTCATAGAATTTCCTCTCCTTATTTCAAAACAAGATTCAGACGCTGCGGTGATCCGCCGGGCCCTCTGCCGCTGCCGGCTGTGCGGCGGGAGGCGCCCTTCTGCGGCGGTGTTGTTCTGTTTGTTACGTCTATATATTGCGGGAGGAAATCCTTTTATTGCAGGTTGGAAAATAATTTTTCAAAAAATTTTTGGGGGCTCATTTTGTTCCGCCGTAGGTACCGGAGGTGTCGGCGTAAACAGGGGCGGCGGTTTCTTTCCGGCGGGAGGTTTTCACCCGCTTCTGCAGTTCCTCGTAAAACAGGTCCTCGTCCAGGGGAAGGGAAACCTCGCGGCCCAGCCAGGCGGAAAGGTGCATGGCGTTGGAGAGGGTCAGGCCGCGGATCCCCTCCGTACCGGAGGCCACCAGGGGCTCCCCCCGCAGGATGGCGCCGGCAAAGGCGTTCAGCACCCCCACGTGCTGCGGGCCCCTGTCCTCCGCCTTCCATTCCTGCTTCACCCATTCAGGCTGCCCGAAGGGGATGGTGTTGGCGCGGGAAAACTCCGGCTCTGGCTGCTGCAGCTTCCACAGGGTGAGGCGGTCGTCCTCCGCCACCAGCTTGCCCCCGTCCAGGGTGATTTCAAACCGGTTGGTGCCGGGCGCGTCGCCGGTGGAGGTGACGAAGGAGCCGGTGGCCCCGTTTTCGTACTCCACATAGGCGGTTACATCGTCCTCCACCTCTATGTCATGCCACCGGCCGAAGTGCATGTGGGCGCTGACCCGCACCGGCATGCCGCAGATCCACTGCCACAGGTCCAGGTTGTGGGGGCACTGGTTCAGCAGCACGCCGCCGCCCTCGCCGCTCCAGGTGGCACGCCAGGAGCCGGAGTCGTAATAGGCCTGGGGGCGGTACCAGTTGGTGATGATCCAGTTGGTGCGGCGCAGCTGCCCCAGGGAACCGCCCTGCACCAGCTCCCGCATTTTCTGGTAAGCCGGGTTGGTGCGCTGGTTGAACATCATGCCGAACACCACAGAGGAGCGGGCGGCGGCCTCGTTCATCTGCCGCACCTGCCTGGTGTACACCCCGGCGGGCTTTTCCACCATAACGTGCAGGCCCCGCGCCATGGCTTCCATGGCGTAGCGTGGGTGATCGTAGTGGGGCACCGCCACAAGAACGGCCTCCACCAGGCCGCTGTCCATCATTTCCTCCCCGGCGGCAAACACCGGCAGGCTGCTGCCCAGCTGCTCCCTGGCCCAGGCCAGGCGCGCCGGGTTGACGTCTGCCACAGCGGCCACCGTCAGCTCGGGGCACTTTCCCTCTTTGATGTTTGTCAAATGGGTGGAGCCCATGTTCCCCACGCCCAGAATTCCCAATTTGATCTGCCTCATACCGTCTCCTCCTTCACTGCAGGCCCTGGGCCGCCAGGTATTCGTAGCTCTTTTTCAGGCAGAGGAAGGGATCCTCCCCATAGCAGTCGTCCTGCTCTACCAGCAGGTATTTTGTCCCGGCCTGCTCCGCCGCAGCCAGCACCCGATCGAAATTGATGTTCCCCCAGCCAACCGGGGCCATGCGGGGGGCTGCATCCACGCAGGCCATGTCCTTCAAATGGATGCAGGGCACCCGCCCGCTGAGCTGCTGCAGCCATTGGGCCGGGTCGCCCCCGGCGTACTGCACCCAGTAGGTGTCCAGGGTGAAGCCAAGCTCTTCCGGGGCGAAATCCTCCGCCAGCTTTTCCAGGTAGCGCCTGCCGTCCGGCGCTTTCATGAATTCAAACTGATGGTTGTGGTACATGAGAAGCTTCCCGGCGGCGGCAATCTTCCCGGCAGCCGGGCGGAAATTTTTCACAAAATTCCCATAATCCTCCGGGTGCTTCAGCGCCCCCGGCATGCAGCCCACGCCGATGTACCCGCAGCCGAAGCGGTCATGCTCCTCAATCACCTTCTCTGTGTCCCCGGCAATCCGCTCTGGCTTCGTGTGGGTAATGACGCAGCGAAGGCCGGTGCGGGCCAGCTGCTCCCGCAGCCAGTCCGCCTCAAAGGCGCAGGTGCCGGACACCTGTACGGTGCGGTAACCGATGTCCGCCACCCGGGCCAGAGCCTCTGCAAACCCTTCCAGGGTTTGGCAGAACTCACGCAGGGTAAAAAATTGCGCGCCAATTTCCATGAAAAACTCCTCCTTTTTTCTTTCCTACCGGCGGCGCACCCATTTGCCGAAAAGGGTTTTCTTGTAGTTCAGCAGCTCTTCCCGGGCGGCGGGGAAGTCTTTGGCGTCCTGCAGGTATTTCACCGCTTTGGGAATATCCTCCGCCACGCCCAGGCCCCGGCCGTAGATGACCCCCAGGCAGTAGAAGGCTTCCCGGTTGTTCCAATCCACCTGCTCCAGGTACTTCCGGGCCTCCCCATAGTCCTGCCGGGTGCCGCGGCCGTAGAAGCAGCAGGTGCCCAGGTAGTACACACCCCAGGCGTTGCCCTTCCCGTAGGCGTGCTTCAGCAGCTGGAAGCCCCTCCCGGCCCTTCCCCTCATAGGGGGAATAATAGATGTACCGCAGCGCCTGCTCTACGGCATCGCTGAAAAATTTTCCCATCTTTCCATTCTCTCCTCGGTAATGTCCTTCCACTGGGAATAGTCCGGCTTGAAACGGCCCTCCAGAAATTCCAGCAGCCAGGCGGCGGCCTGTTCCCAGCCCTCTATGTCTCATGATAAAAGGCCGGATGTCACATCCGGCAATAGGTATATCGTCATCGTCCCGAAAAAGGATAACAGCGGGCGCTTCCTCTTTATTTCTCCCTGGTGAGGGCCGGGGTTTTCCGGAACAGGATAAAGCCCAGGGCCGAAACGCCCATCAGCACCGGGTAGTACAGGTAGGGCAGCAGGTGAATGGGCGTCACGCCCAGGGGGCCGGCGGCAGCCAGCAGCTGGGCCCCGTAGGGAAGGAGCCCCTGCCAGACGGAGGTGAAAATATCCAGAAGGGAGGCGGTGCGCCGGGGCGGAATCTGATATTCCTCTGAGATTTCCTTGGCAATGGGCCCGGCCATCACAATGGCGATGGTGTTGTTGGCGGTGGAAATATCCACCAGAGAGCTGAGGGCGGCAATCCCCACCTGGGCCCCCTTCTGGGTGTGAACGTGCCGCTTGATGGCGTTCAGCACAAAGTCCACGCCGCCGTTGGCCTTTACCAGCCCCATGACCCCCGCCACCACAATGGAGATCACCGTAATGTCGTACATGCTCATCACGCCGCCGTCCCCCTGGGGGCCCTTGGCAATGACGGTGAAAATATCCTGAACGGCGACAGCCCCGGTGGCCACCCCGATGACGGCGGACAGCACCGTACCCGCGGCCAGAACCAAAAACACGTTCAGGCCGGCCAGCGCCCCCACCAGCACCACCAGGTAGGGCAGGATTTTCAGCAGGCTGTAGTCCAGGTTTTCCGGCACGTGGTACTCGCCGCCGGCCATTACCAGGAACAGCACCAGGGTCACCAGGGCCGCCGGGAGGACAATGCGGAAATTTTCCCGGAATTTGTCCTTCATTTCGCAGTTCTGGGTGCGGGTGGCGGCAATGGTGGTGTCAGAAATCATGGAAAGATTGTCGCCGAACATGGCCCCGCTCACCACCGCGCCCATGCACAGCGGGCCCGCCATGCCGGTTTTCTCGCTGAGCTCCACGGCGATGGGGGCCAGGGCCACAATGGTTCCCACCGAGGTGCCCATTGCGGTGGAAATAAAGCAGCCAATGACAAACAGCCCCGCCACCGCCACCTGCGGCGGCAGGATGGAGAGGCCGAAGTTCACGGCGCTGTCCACACCGCCCGTCGCCTGCACCGCGCCGGAAAAGGCCCCCGCCAGCACAAACACCAGGCACATGATCATCACATTTTCGTCGCCCATGCTTTTGGTAACGCTTGCCAGCTTTTCCCCGAAGGTGCGCTTGGGGTTCTGCAGAAAAGCCACCAGAAGCGCAATGAGAAAGCCCACAACGGCGGGCATGGCGTAAAAATCCCGGAACAAAACGCCGCAGCCGATGAACACCGCCAGAAACACCAGGATCGGCAGCAGCGCCCAGGGGTTCCCCTTTTTCATAAAAATCTCCTCCTCATATCCCGCAGTCTGAAACATCTCAAGTATACATAAATTTTACAAAAACATCAATAAAAAACAGAAATCCTTAGGAGAAAAAAGCCCGGCTTAAAAATCGCAACAGAAATCAAAAAATTTTCTCCCGGAATTTCTGATATTTTTTGCCGGATCCCCCGTTTCAAAAGCGGCCCCATTCATGCTATAATAATGAAATGCGCAGGGCGGGGGCTGCCGGGAACCCACCGGGGCCGAGTCCCCGCCGGAAGCGGCAAGGCATTTTATCTTAAAGATTTTTGGAGGTAACAATATGGGCGGTTTGTTTGGCGTAGTGTCGGAAACCAGCTGCGTGCTGGATCTCTTCTTCGGTACGGATTACCACTCCCACCTGGGCACCAAGCGGGGCGGCATGGCGGTGTACGGGCCCGACGGCTTCAGCCGGGCCATACACAACATTGAAAATTCCCCCTTCCGCACCAAGTTTGAGCGGGACGTGGAGGAGCTGGAA
This sequence comes from Candidatus Caccousia avistercoris, assembly GCA_018715025.1. Lineage (GTDB taxonomy): Bacteria > Bacillota > Clostridia > Oscillospirales > Acutalibacteraceae > Caccousia > Caccousia avistercoris. The sequence goes on along the minus strand of DVMK01000242.1, from coordinate 1,342 downwards.
GGCCCCATGGGCATTGGCTGCATTTCTGACAGCGACCCGCAGCCCCTGCTGGTGCAGTCTCACCTGGGCAGCTTCGCCATTACCACGGTGGGCAAGGTGAACAACCAGGCGGAGCTGATCCGCTCTGTGTACGAAAACGGATGCACCCATTTTCTGGAAATGAGCGGCAGCCGGGTGAACACCTCTGAGCTGATGGCCGCCCTCATCAGCCAGAAGGAAACCCTGGTGGAGGGAATCCAGTACATGCAGGAGCGGGTGGACGGTTCCATGACCGTGCTGATCCTCACCAGCGAGGGAATCTACGCCGCCCGCGACAAATGGGGCCGCACCCCTCTGGCCGTGGGCCGCAAGGAGGGCTCTTACTGCGTTTCCTTTGAAAATTTCGCCTATGTGAACCTGGGGTATGAAAACTATTACGAGCTTGGCCCCGGCGAGGTGATACGGCTTACCACCAAGGGCGTGGAAACCCTGGTAAAGCGGCGGGACAAAATGAAAATCTGCTCTTTCCTGTGGGTGTACTACGGGTACCCCACCTCCTCCTACGAGGGGGTGAACGTGGAGGACATGCGGTACCGGTGCGGCGCCAAGCTGGCAGAGCGCGACGACGTTTCCCCCGACCTGGTGGCCGGCGTGCCGGACTCTGGCACGGCCCACGCCATTGGCTACGCCAACCGCTCCGGCATCCCCTTTGCCCGGCCCTTCATCAAATACACCCCCACCTGGCCACGCTCCTTCATGCCGCCCCGGCAGGCCCAGCGTGACCTGATTGCCCGCATGAAGCTGATCCCGGTGGAAACCTTTATCCGCGGCAAAAGCCTGCTGCTCATCGACGACTCCATTGTGCGGGGCACCCAGCTGCGGGAAACCACCGAATTCCTGTACCAGCGGGGCGCCAACGCGGTGCATGTGCGCCCGGCCTGCCCGCCCATTCTGTACGGGTGCAAGTACCTGAACTTCTCCCGCTCCAACTCTGACATGGAGCTGCTGGCCCGCCGCGTCATCAACGACATAGAGGGCCGCGAGGTGACCGGCAGCGGGGTAGAACCCTACGCCGACCCGGACAGCGCCAGCTACCAAAAGATGGAGAAGGCGATGTGCCGGTGCCAGAACTTCACCTCTCTGCGGTTCCAGCGGCTGGACGATATGCTGGCTTCCATCGACCTGGATCCCTGCAGCCTGTGCACCTACTGCTGGAACGGGAAGGAATAACCGCCTCCCCTTTTGCCCCCTGCCGCCGGCAGGGGGCGTTTTGCGTTCATTTCCCTCTGTTTTTTGTGTGGATATTCCAAAGATGCGCCCTTTCCTCCCTGGGTTTGTTTCATAAAAACACGAAAAAGAAATG
>DVMK01000241.1 GCA_018715025.1 Candidatus Caccousia avistercoris | reverse complement strand
CTTTGGGGTAGGTTCCCCGGGATCCTCCAGAAAAATCACCCCGCATTCCTGGAAGCCCAGCTTTTCCAGAAACCGGCGCATGGGCGCGTTCCCCCGGTGGGTGTCGATGCGCACGTTCCAAAGCCCCCGGGCCCGGCAGAGCTCTTCCGCGTGCCGGAACAGCCGGGAAGCATACCCCCGGCGGCAGCAGTCCCGGGCGGCGCACACCCGGTGCAGCACCATGTAGGGCTCCTGGTTTTTCCATGCGCCCTCAATGCGCCGGTACGTTTTTTCTTCCTCAAAAAGTATGGCGGCCATGGCCCGAAGGCTTCCCTGCTCCTCCAGCACATAGGCGGTTCCGGCGGCAAGATCCCGGTTCAGGCTTTCCCGGTTTGGGTAGCCGGACTGCCACTGGTCGATGCCAAGGGCGCGCAGCCGCTCTTTTGCCTCCTGCAGCATGTGTTCCATCTGCGGCAGATCCGCCTGCCGCGCCTGGCGGAATTCCATGAAAGCTCTCTCCTTCCGTCTCAAAGTCGGCCGGCGTAATAGTCCTGCAGCTTCCGCCGGAATACGGAGAAAGCGGCCAGATTTTCCGCCCCCTCCACCAGAATGGAGACGCCGATGAACCGGGTGGCTGTCAGGGGGTCGGAAAAGGGCTGGCACAGAAGGGCAGCCCCAAGCCCCGCAGTGACCAGGGCCATGATCAGGGCGTACACCCAGTAGGAGGAGTCGATGCGCCGCAGGTCCACCGCGGTCTGCAGCTTGGAGGCCCCGCCCCCCAGCAGAAGAAGGCCGAATAAAAGCGGCAGCAGCGAGAGAACGGAATCCGGGCGGACCAGAAGGAACACGCCCGCAATCACCAGGCTCAGCCCCACGGCCAGGTCGCGGCGGATAAGCCCGTCAAGCTTGTCTTTGATAAAATAGCGCACGATGCGTACGGCCCCTGCAACTGCCAGAACAGTCCCAAAGGCGCAGCAGATAATTTGGGAAGAAACCTCGGGCCAGCCCAGAAGGACGGCGCCCAGGGCCACGTAAAACAGGGAGAGAATGGTCAGGTCGTCCAATAACCGTTTGCTTTTCACAAGGCATGCTCCTTTCCTTTCAGCATTTTCCAGTGTACCATGTTTTAGGAAAAAAGAAAAGAAAAATGATTCCAGCCTCCCATTCCCGAAATGCGGCGAAAACAGGAGAAAAGCAGCGGTTCCCTTTCCTGCGGAAGCTGTCGGGAAGCTTGACAAAAATGAGGGAAAGAGGTAAGGTAAAAACATTACATTTACCCGTGAGGGCAGTGGAGGCGTGAGGCGATTGATGTTTTCCAAACAGGATTTGAAGCGGCTCATCTGGCCGTTGGTGATTGAACAGCTGCTGGCCGTCACCATCGGCATGGCGGACACCGTTATGGTGTCAAACTGCGGGGAGGCGGCGGTTTCCGGTGTATCCCTGGTGGATTCGGTAAACGTGCTTCTCATCAATATTTTTTCGGCGCTGGCCACCGGCGGGGCGATTGTCGCTTCCCAGTACCTGGGCCGGGATGACCTGAAGAACGCGAATGGGGCGGCAAAGCAGCTCCTTCTTTCGGTGGGCGCGCTCTCCACCCTGCTGGCACTGGGGGCCCTGGTGGGCAACCACGCTGTGCCAAACGCCATTTTCGGCACGGCGGAAGCAGACGTGATGGAAAACTGTTACGTTTATTTTTTCTGGTCGGCCCTTTCTTACCCCTTCCTGGGGGTGTACAACGGGGGCGCGGCGCTGTTCCGGGCCATGGGGAATTCCAAGGTCCCCATGCGCACCTCCATCATCATGAATCTGGTGAATATCTGCGGCAACGCTATTCTGATTTTCGGATTCAATATGGGGGTGGCCGGCGCTGCTATCGCCACCCTGGTGGCCAGAGCTCTGGGCGCCTTCCTTATGATTTTTCTGCTTCATTCCAAGCCTCACCAGCAGGATAAGATTCACCTGGAAACCCTGCGGATTTTCCATTTCGACTGGTCCATGATCCGGAAAATTCTGGGAATTGGAATTCCCAACGGTCTGGAAAACGGAATGTTCCAAATTGGAAAAATCCTGGTGCAGGGGCTGATCGCCAGCTTCGGCACGGTGGCCATCGCTGCCAACGCGGTGGCGAATTCGGTGGCTATGCTGCCTCAAATCCCCTCTATTGCCATCGGCCTGGCTATGGTGACGGTGGTGGGCCAGTGCGTAGGCGCCGGGGAGTACCAGCAGGCGAAAAAATACGTATGGCGTCTCACGGCCCTTTCATACCTGTGCATCACCGTTCTCTCTCTGCTGGAAATCGCGGGGGCCTGGCTTCTGGTGGGCTTTTACAGCCTTTCCGCCGAGGCAAGCGCCATGGCGGTGGAGATCATTGTCGTCAACGCGGTTGCCACAATCCTGATCTGGCCCGCCAGCTTCACCCTGCCCAACGGCCTGCGGGCGGCAGGGGACGTGCGGTTTACCATGGTGGTTTCCGTCGTCTCCATGTGGGCCTTCCGCATTGGCTTCAGCTATGTGCTGGCCCAGGGCCTTCACATGGGGCTTTTGGGAGTGTGGTGCGCCATGTTTATCGATTGGTTTGTGCGCACGCTGCTGCTGGGCGGCCGCTTCCTCAGCAACAAATGGATGGGGAAGGCGGTGCGCTGACAGCGCGCCGCCCTGCAAAAGAAAAACCAGAATGGGAAAACTCCCATTCTGGTTTTCTTTTGCCTGCTGCGCTGTTCCTGGCCGCAGGAGGGGGCTACCGGTTGAACAGGGCTCCCAACAGCTCGAGAAACGAGCCGATGGCGTCCAGAATTTCGGCGGCCCATGCGCTGAGACGGCGTTTTCCTTCCTGCATGCCGGGTACCTCCTTCGGCTTGCCAATGGGGCGCGGGGCTTAGTCGTCATACTCGCTTTCCCATTTCAGGAAATTCCCGTTCCGGGCGTCAATTTCAAACTCATACTCCAAACGGCCTTCCCGCATTTCTCCCTCATAGGTGGGGATGCCGTCGTCCCAATCGTACTCAAACTTTACAATAGTGGCGTTGGGAGCCTTCGCCTGGGCCAGGCTTCTGGCCTGCTCTTCTGTAATGGCGGCCCCGTTGCTGTTCCCGCCGGTAGTCTGCCCGGCGGAAGGCTGGCTGCTGCTGGCCGCCGGGGAGGAGGTCACGCTGGAGGGGCCGGTAACGCCGCCCACGGTGGCGTAGCCCTCGCTGCTCTTCGAGAGAATGGCCCCGGTGGAAGCGTCAATGTCATACTCGTACTTGGTATTCCCAGAAACGAATTCCAGATCGTACTTCTGCCGCCCGTCGTCGTATTCCAGCTTTGTTTTGAGGAAGGTGGCGGAGGAGGCGCTCACCCCGGCGTCGGTCAGGGCGGTATTTTTCGCCTGCTGCTCGGTGACTGCGGAAGCCGTGCCTCCGGTTGTTCCGGATCCGTTCGAGGCCCCGCCGGAGGGCTGGCCGAAGCTTTCGCTTTCTTTGGAAAGAATGGCCCCAGTAGAAGCGTCAATGTCGTACTCGTATTTCCCGGTGGAGGAATAGAACTCAATTTCGTATTTCTGGCGGCCGTCGTCCCAATCCAGCTCCACCTTGCCGAAGGTCACCTCCCCGGAGGAAAGGCCCGCGTCGGAAAGGGCCGTCTGCTTGGCCTGGTCGCCGGTCACGGCCGTGCCGGAAGCACCGGCAGAGGTTCCGCCGGAGGATCCGGAAGCGGGCGCAAACACGTCCCAGCTCTTTTTGGTGAGAACAGCCCCGGTAGAGGCGTCAATGTCGTACTCGTACCGCACATTGTTGCTGATGAACTCGATCTCATAAATATTCCGGCCGTCGTCCCGGTCCAGCGTTTCCTTGAGGATGGTGGGGGAGGAAACGCCCGCGTCGCTCACCGCGGCGCTGCGGGCGGCGTCCAACCCAATCAGATCTCCGGAGGAGAGCAGCGGGCTGGCTTCCGTCTCTTTTTTCACAATTTGGCCCGAGGTGGCGTCCACCTCATATTCATAGGTTTTCTGGCTGTCGTAAAATTCCACGTCGTACACCACGCGGCCGTCGTCCCAGTCCAGCACCAGCTTCTGAACGGTCACAGAGGCCGCGTCCACCCCGGCGTCCGCCAGGGCCGCTTCCTGGGCTTCCGACTCGCTGATGTAGCCCTTGGTGCTCACCGCGCCGCTGCTGTCCACACCGGTGATCTCTCTGGCCTGGGCAATGATGTTCAGCTCGCGGATGGAAAGGGGGGCCAGCGTGTCGAAGGTGTACTCGCTGTTCTGGGCCAGGATTTCCTGAATGAGGGCTACCTTGCCGGTGGAAATCCCATACTGCTGGGCCAGCTGCTCGTTTTCTTCCGAAACGGAGAGAGTCTGGCTCATAATGGAGGCGTCCACGTTGCTGGAGCCCAGGATCCCGTTAATCTCCTGCACCAGCTGGCGCTGCAGCTCCTCCGCTCTGGCGGCATCCCCGTTTTCCACAGAGATCAGAATGGAGTTGGCAATGTCGTCCAGGTACCCGTTGGTGAGCATAGAGCCCACAATGGCGTTTACCGCCACGTTCAGGTCGGTGCCCTTCAGCTCCATGCCGAACAGGATTTTGGAAGCGTCGGAATTCAGCGCTTCGGCAGAGATCACCTTTTCCTGCCTGTTCACCTTCAGCTCGATGCTGGGGTTTACGTCGAAGGCCACCACAGAATCTACCGCAAAATAATTCTGGTACCCGAACGCGCCGCCAATCCCCACGGCCAGCAGCAGGCAGGCAGCCAGGGCCAGGGCCGTGCGCCGGAAATTCTTTTTTCGGGGAGCGGGCTTCGGTTGAAAAGCGTTTTCAGACATAGAAGTGTTCCATCCTTTCTCTTCCTCACAGCGGGAGAGGATGGAGTCCAGTACGTCAGGGGCGGAATGCTCCGCCGCCTGGTTCAGCCAGTACTTGATCTCATGGTTTTTCATTCAAATCCCCTCCTCAGAGAGCTGTCTGCGCAGCCGTTTCATAGCGCGGTGATGCTTTGACAGGACCGTATTCAAGGGAAGCTGCAGAAACGAGGCGATTTCCCGGAACCGGAAGCCGGAAACGCTGTGCAGCATCACAATCTGCCGCTCCTCGTCGCTGAGGGCGTTCAGCGCGGCAGAAAGCACCATCCGTTCCTCCTGGCAGAGGGCGGGGGCCTCCCAGGGCTCCTCTTCCACCTCTTCGGAAGATTCCCACGTCCGTTTGCGGCGGAAAATCATCATGGCCTTGTTCTTGGCAATGGCGTACAGCCAGGCCCGGGAATGGCCTTCCGGCCGGTACCGCCCGGCGGCGGCGTACACATCCAGGTAAGCGTCGTGCAGGGCATCCCGCGCGTCGGCGCTGTTCTTTAACAGGGAAAGCAGGTAGGCGTACAGGGGGGCCTGGGTCAGGTGGTACAGCTCGCCAAGGGCCTGCTTGTCTCCGCCGGCAATCGAGGCCAGCAGTCCTTCCACATGCGCCTCATCCCAGGACGCCTTTCCTTTTTCAGTAGGTACTTGAAACATAAACATGTTCGGTTTCTCCTGTCGTTACTATATTGCATGGGGGCGCTGTTTTATTGCAGGCGGGAAAAATTTTTTGCGTGGCTTTCCCCCTCCTCCTCCGGCCCCAGGCAAAACCACTGCTTCTGAAAGTCCAGCAGCTTTTCCCGCCGCATGCGGGAAAGCTCTGCGGAAAGGGCGCTGCGGTCAACCGCCAGGTAGTCCGCAAGCTGCTGCCGGTTGAAGGGGATGGAAAAACAGGGGGAGCCGTGAAGCTTCGCCTGCCAGGAAAGATACGAGAGCAGCTTTTTCCGCAGGCTTCTCTGAGACATGTGCTCCGCCTTTCTGGTGAGCAGAAGGTTTTTTTCCGCCAGAACCGCCGCCAGGTTCCGGATGATCCGGGCGTGGAAGGGGCAGGCGGACCCGCAGGGGGAGAGGAGCCTGTCCAGCGGGAGAAAAAGGAGGAGGCTGTCCTCCACCGCCAGCACGTGAATGCCGGCGGCCGCCTGCGGGAAGCAGGCCAGGCTTTCCCCGAACACCTGCCCCGGCCCGGCCTCCCCCAAAATTCCCTGGTTTCCCCAGAAATCCTCCGTCACTATGTGAACCCGGCCCTCCAGCACAATCCCCACAGAACCTGCAGCGTCCTCCGCCGGGGAGAGCATGCCGCCGCGGGGGTACCGGGCCGCTCTGCCCGGCAGGCATTCCAGCGCCCGGGAAATCTCTTCCTCCGTCAGCCCCTGGAACAGGGGGCAGGAGGAAAGAACGTAAATGGGATGCTCCATAGGGCTACCTCCGTTGTAATTACAACATACAAATCCTATAACAATAGTATATGATAGGGACGTGAGAAGTCAAGAGAGAACCCGGAAAATCCGGGAAAGATTTTGCAGTTTTTGAAAGGATGAGAGTATGATACGGAGGATTATTCAAATCGATCAGGAAAAATGCAACGGATGCGGCGCCTGCGCCGCCGCCTGCCACGAGGGGGCCATCGGCATGAGGGACGGCAAGGCGGTTCTTCTGCGGGAGGATTACTGCGACGGCCTGGGGGACTGCCTGCCCGCCTGCCCGACCGGGGCCATTTCCTTTGAAGAGCGGGAGGCGAAGGCCTACGACGCCGCGGCCGTGGAGGAGGCCCAGAAGAAAAAGGGGGCTTCGCTTCCCTGCGGCTGCCCCGGCAGCCAGCCCCAGGCGCTGCGCCCCGCCGCCGGGGCGGAAAGCGCCGCCATGACGCCGGAGCCCCAGAGCGAGCTGCGCCAGTGGCCGGTGCAGATAAAGCTGGCCCCGGTAAAGGCCCCTTACTTTGACGGGGCGAAGCTGCTGGTGGCGGCGGACTGCACCGCTTACGCCTATGCGGGCTTTCACCAAAGGTTCCTGCGGGGGCATGTCGCGCTGGTGGGCTGCCCCAAGCTGGACCAGGTGGACTACAGCGAAAAGCTGGCGGAGATTCTGCGACAGAACGACGTGCGCAGCGTTCTGGTGGCGCGCATGGAGGTGCCCTGCTGCGGCGGGCTGGAGAACGCCGTGAAGAAGGCGCTGCAGCAGAGCGGGAAGCTCATCCCCTGGCAGGTGGTTACCCTTTCGGTGCGGGGAGAGATTCAGGACGAAAGGTAACGGGGCGGGCTGCGCCCTGGGCGAATCCTTGTGTTTACCGCGCTCCAAACGCGCTGTTCCAAAAACCGGACCTGCGATTTTTTGCAATTCTTTCTTTCAGCGCTTCCCCGAAAGGCGGGAATGAGCTATAATAGAGAAAAATGCTGGAAGAAAGAAGGAACCTCGAATGGATTATATGAAGGAATCCCTGCGGCTGCACGAGCAGTGGGGCGGAAAAATTGAAATGACCTGCCGCGTCCCTCTGGAAACCAGGGACGACCTTTCCCTTGCCTACACCCCCGGGGTGGCCCAGCCCTGCCTGGAAATTCAGAAGCACCCGGAGCAAAGCTTTTCCCTCACGCGCCGGGGCAACACGGTGGCCGTGGTGACAGACGGAACCGCCGTGCTTGGCCTGGGGGACATTGGCCCGGAAGCAGGCATGCCGGTGATGGAGGGAAAATGCGCCCTGTTCAAGGCCTTTGCCGGGGTAGACGCCATCCCGCTCTGCGTCCGCTCCAAGGATGTGGAGGAGATTGTGCGCACAGTGAGCCTGCTGGCGGGAAGCTTCGGCGGGATTAACCTGGAGGACATCGCCGCCCCCCGCTGCTTTGAGGTGGAACGCCGCTTGAAAGAGGCCTGTGACATCCCGGTGTTTCACGACGACCAGCACGGCACCGCCGTGGTGGTGGCCGCCGCGTTCCTGAACGCCTGCCGCCTTACCGGCCGCAAGCCCCAGGAGGTGCGGGGAGTGGTGAACGGCGTGGGCGCCGCCGGCACCGCCATTGCCGGTTTCCTGCTGCAGCTGGGCATTGGGGAGCTGATCCTCTGCGACCGGAACGGCATCCTGCTCGCCGGGGATCCCTCCCTCAGCCCGGCCCACCAGGCCATGGCGGAAAAGACCAATCCCCGCCGGGTGCAGGGCGGCCTGGCCCAGGCCATGAAAGGAGCGGATCTGTTTGTGGGCGTTTCCGCCCCCGGCATCGTCACCGGGGAGATGATCCGTTCCATGGGGCCTGCCCCCATGGTGTTTGCCATGGCGAACCCCGTGCCGGAGATCATGCCCCAGGAAGCCCTGGAGGCCGGCGCCGCCGTGGTGGGCACCGGGCGCAGCGACTACCCCAACCAGATCAACAACGTGCTGGCCTTCCCCGGCATTTTCCGCGGCGCTTTGGATGTGCGCGCCCGGGACATTAACGGGGCCATGCTGGCCGCCGCCGCCCAGGCCATTGCGGATTATATCCCCGCAGAGGAATTGACGGCGCAGAACCTTCTGCCCAGCGCTCTGGATAAAAAGGTGGCCGCCGCCGTGGCCGCCGCCGTGGCGCAGGCTGCCCGCCAGTCCGGCGTGGCCAGACTGTAAACCGGCCCTATATGCAGAAAGCCGTCCTGCTCCTGGTTTTACCAGGGGCAGGACGGCTTTTCTCTGTCACAGGGGCAAAAGCGTTTATGGCTTCCAGTATTTTTCTATGCTTTCCCTGGCAAGCTGCACATAGCGCCTGCCCCGGTTATAGTCGCCGTACAGGGTGCCCACTTCCCTCTGGGCCACTTCCAGAAGGCAGCCGCTGGCGGCTTCGCACACCCCCTTGAAGTATTGGCGTATCGCGTCCTCATCCAGAGGGCCGCGGTTGGTGACGTACTCGGCCCTGGGCTTGCTGTAGTACACAATCCGGCTTCCCCGCAGGTATTCGCCCACCAGCTTTTCGTTGTTGAAGGGGGAAACGGAAAGCTTCCGCAGGTTTTTCCATTGGGAAAGGTAATCTGGCCAGATCGCGTCCACCCGCTCGCAGCATCCGTATGAGAGCAGGCCGAACCGGCGGGCCAGCCGATCCTGGTAGGGGAACACGAACTCCCCAAAGGTCTGCGGGGAAACCGCCGTGGTTTCCTGAGATTCCAGGAAGCCCCAGCACTGCGTGGTTTTTGTCACCTGGCCGGTTGGAAGCTCCTCCGTAAAGGCAAAGCTTTCCTGGCACAGGGGGGAAATGTCGTTGGTAGGCAGAAGAAGCCCTTCCGCCTCCAGAAAATCATAGTACCGCTCATAGACGGTGCAGGCCAGGTCCATGGCCCGGTGTACGGCCTCTGGGCAGTCGTACATAGAGCAGTAGTAGGCTTCCATGCCCATCAGCGCCACAATGGGGTAGGTCATGGGGCCGGTCAGGCTGGCCATTACCATGCGGGTGGGCAGAATGTCCCCGAAGGCTTCCTCGGCCAGCGCCCTGTATTGCAGGGTAGCCTCCCGGTCAACAGAAAATCCGCCGCCCTCCAGCTTGCCGATTTCCTCCTCCAGATCCTGGATGACCGGGTCGAAATGGTAGCCCTGGGGATTTTTTCCCGGGGCCGGCACAATGCGGGGCTGTAAGCCGAAGGGGGAAACGCGGCAGCGCCACTGTATGTCGAAGGTAGGGGAAATGGGGGTGTCGTCGTCGAAGAGCTCCCGCCCCACCAGGGTGGAAAGAAGGTCTGCCTCCAGCGCGCGCGCCGCTTCCCCCTGGCACTGCTGCCTGGGGGTAATGACCTCATGGGGAAAATTGGAAAACAGCAGCCGCACCGTGGGGCTTTCCCGCCGCCCCTCCGCCTGGGCGCGCCATTTTTTCAGTATGGCTTCGTTTTGGGGCGAAGCGGCGTATGCCGCCTGTTTTTCCGCCAGCCGCCGCAGACGTTCCCGGTCGCTGGCCAGTATGGAAGTTTCTTTCATCGCCACAGCCCTCCCGTCGTTTTATTTTGCCGCTTGCGGCTTCCGCCGCCTGCCAAAAGCATAGCAGAAATTCCCTGAAAATGCAATCTGCACTTTTGCCTTCCGGCCGGCGCGGAGGTTTTGTTTCAAACATTCCCATTTGGAAGGGGCGTGCCGGGCGTACGGGAGAAAGATCGCCCTCAGCGGTCAAACCGCCTGCGCCCCCTCTGCCTGAAGCCTTAGGCCTTCTGAATATTCATACAAATGTCAATTCAATTCTTTTTTCAGACGCTTTAACACTAGACTTTATTTTGTTGTATTATGATAATATAAT
>DVMK01000240.1 GCA_018715025.1 Candidatus Caccousia avistercoris | reverse complement strand
CTGATTTTCCCGGGTTTTTTGGGCTTCTCCCCCCACAGAAGAGGGGAAAAGCCAGCCTTGAAACCGGTTTGTTACGAAGGTTACAGGTATGTAATAATTAGATTCTTGCAAAATGCACAGAAACGGGGTGTTTTTTCCGGCCAGCAAAAGCCGAAAAAAGCGGATATTATTCCTTTAAAGAAAAATAATCCTCCTGTTCTACGTCATAATGCCCAAAACGGGACAGGCCGCCAATTTTGACAGTACACAAAATGGTGAATATAATAGCTTTGTCGGCGCAAATCCTATCAATTGTAACGCGGCGGATCTGGCGGGCGCCCGTATGGGGCCGCCAAATTTCCCCCGGCGCGGCAAGGAAAAAGGTGAAGCAATGAAAAAGAGCAATGAATCCGTGATACGGAAGGCGTTCCTCAACAGCCTGCGGAAAACACCCCTGAAAAGAGTGGCTGCCCTGGCAGTCATGATCATAATCACAGTAAGCTCTGTCATGACCGTTATGGCTTCGGTGAAGCCTGTCTCCGTCACTTACAACGGGGAAGCCTACACCGGCAGCGCCACATCCTCCTGCGGCAGCGAGGAGGATGCCCGCGCCCAGCTTCTGGCCATGGGCCTGGCGGTGGACGCGAAGGACAAGGTTTCTTACGCGGAAGACCCGGCCGGCGGCGGAATCTCCATTACCCTCATCAGCGCCCATGAGGTGACCGTCCTGGCGGACGGCACGGCAAAGACCGTCACGGTCTACCACGGGGACACTGTGGCAGACGCCCTGGCAGCGGCCGGCGTCACTGTAGACAGCAACGACAAGCTTTCCGCTTCCCAGACGGCGGCGGTCAGCTCTGACATGATGGTGGAGGTCACCCGCCGCCACGACGTTACCCTCACGGCCGACGGCTCCACCCAGACCCTGCAGGTGGAGGACGGCACCGTACACGAGCTTCTGCTGGAGAACGATATTATCCTCGGGGAAAACGACACGGTTTCCCACGGGCTCACTACTCCCCTCAGCGAGGGCATGGCGGTTTCGGTGCAGCGCGTTACCTACGAGGAAGTGACGGCAGAGGAAGCGATTCCCTTCACCGAGACAGTCACCAACGACTCTTCCCTGCCCAAGGGCGTAACAAAGGTGGATGTGCAGGGCCAGGACGGCCTGCAGCGCGTTACCCGCCGCAACAAGCTGGTAGACGGCCAGGTGGTGGAAAGCACCGTGCTGGAATCCCAGGTGCTGAAAGAGGCGGTCGCCCAGGTTTCCCGTGTGGGAACCAAGGACCCGAACGGCTACGCCACCATTAACAGCGACGGCACTGTGTACGACGCCAACGGCGTGCAGGTGAACTACAGCAAGCTGCTCACCGGCCGCTGCTCTGCCTACACCGGGGGCGGCACCACCGCCACCGGCGCCCCGGCCGCCTTTGGCCGGGTGGCCGTCAACCCCAACGTGATCCCTTACGGCACCAAGCTGTTCATCTGCTCCCCTGACGGGAAGGTGGTGTACGGCTACGCGGTAGCCGCCGACACCGGCGGGGCCTGCATGCGCAACACGATCATCGCCGACCTTTACTACGACACCCTGAGCGAATGCTACCAGATTGGCGTCCGCGACATGAACGTTTATATCCTTTCCTGAGAGCATCCCGGTTTTCCAGGAAATTTGAGGAACTTGGAAGCCCCGCCGCCGGCGGGGCTTTTCTGCTTCCCCTATTGCGCCGCCCCGGCAGAGAGGGTATAATAAGGGAAGCCGGCACACGGAGGGCGGCTGTAAATTTTACAAGACAAGGAGCATGGCAATGACGAACATTTGGCATGACATTAACCCCAAGCGGATCACGCCGGAGGACTACATGTGCGTGATTGAAATCTCCAAGGGAAGCAAGAACAAGTATGAACTGGACAAGGAGACCGGCCTTCTCCGGCTGGACCGGATCCTGTACACCTCCACCCACTACCCGGCGAACTACGGGTTTATCCCCCGCACCTACGGCGACGACCTGGACCCGCTGGACGTGCTGCTGCTGTGCTCAGAGCCGGTGGCCCCCCTCACCCTGGTGCACGCCTACCCCATCGGCATGATCTCCATGCTGGACAACGGCCGCCGGGATGAAAAAATCATCTCCATCCCCTTCGACGACCCCACCTACAACATGTACCGGGACATCAGCGAGCTGCCCGCCCACATTTTTGAAGAGATGAAGCACTTCTTCTCTGTTTACAAGGCCCTGGAGGGCAAGGAAACGGTGGTCAACGAGGAGAGCGGCCGGGAGCGGGCCGTGGAAGTGGTGGCCCAGTCCATTGAAAGCTATATCAACCATTTCTGCAAATGAACGAACCCGGCGCCGGGAAACCGGCGGTTCCGCTTTGCAGGAACGCGGCGCGCAAAAAAAGGAATCCCAGGCGGTTCACGTCTGGGATTCCTTTTTTTGACAGCTTTGAAAGAGGGGCAGGAATATGGCCGGAAATTCCGTTTTCCGCCGGGGATAGCCGCAAACGGGGCTGCCGCCCCCTCTGAGGCCTTTTCCCGCCGTTCCGGAGAAAAACATCAGGACTGCGCCGCAGCCCTTCAGAGGCCGCCAGAACGCCCTGCGTTACACCCCCGCTGTTTTGTAGCCGTGGGAGATGAGAAGGTTCTGGATTTTCTCGTGGGGATCGATGAGGGTGCTCATGGAAACGTCGTGGTTCAGAGCCGCCACCAGGTAAGCGATGTACTTGCTGCAGTCCACCTCGTAGAACCACTCCCGGCTGCGGAGGGCCTCGGTGCGGTAGGTAAGGTTGGAGCCCAGCACGCCGCTGATGATCCCCTTCTCGTAGGCCTCGTCAAATTTGCTCAGGCCGTTGGTGAAAATGGGGTACGTGGCGTAGCAGAAGATGCGGCGGGCGTTCTGCTTTTTCAGCTCGTAGGCAATGTCCAGCATGGACTCGCCGGAGGAGATGATGTCGTCGGCGATGAAAAGGTCTTTGCCCTCCACCGAATCGCCCAGGTATTCGTGGGCAATAATGGGGTTGCGGCCGTTCACCACGCGGGAATAATCCCGGCGCTTGTAAAACATGCCCAGGTTCACCCCCAGCACAGAGGCGTAGTACATGTTCCGGTTCAAAGCGCCCTCGTCGGGGCTGACAATCATGAAATTGTCCCAGTCCAGCTTCAGGCTGGGCACCTGATTGATGAGGGCCTTCAGCACCTGGTAGGTGGGCATCACATTGTCAAAGCCCATAAGGGGAGTAGCGTTCTGCACCCTGGGGTCGTGGGCGTCGAAGGAAATGACGTTGGCCACGCCCATGGCCTGCAGCTCCTGCAGCGCGAAGGCGCAGTCAAGGCTTTCCCGGTAATTGCGGCGGTGCTGGCGGCCGCCGAACAGAATGGGCATAATCACGCTCAGCCGGTGGGCCTTGCCGCTGGCCGCCTGAATGAGGCGCTTCAAATCCTGGAAATGGTCGTCGGGGCTCATGCTGTTCTGCTGGCCGAACATGTTGTACTTGCAGCTGTAGTTCCCCACGTCCACCAGCAGGTACAGATCCATGCCGCGCACGGTGTCCTTGATCAGTCCTTTGCCGTCGCCGGAGGAAAAACGGGGGCACTCGCTCTCAATAATATAGGTGCTTTTCGCCTCGGGGCTTCCCGCCGCCATTTCCACCAGGTAGCGGTCCACCTTTTCCCCCAGCTCCCGGGCGCCTTCCGTCACAATCAGGCCCAGGGAAGCGGTGCGGCTTCCCATATTGAAGATCGCTTTTGCGTCCATATGCTCCAACGAAAATCCACTCCTTTTACTGTGTTGTAATTTCATTTTACACGATCTTTACCTGCAATTACAATCTCAAAGCAAAAAAATCTGCAATATTATGAAAAAAACGGCCGATTGTCTCCCGGAATTCGACAGAAAGCCCGCTGCAGACTGTCCGCAGCTTGTTTGAGCAAAAAAGCACACTTTTTTCATGCGCTCCTATATTCTATAAAAAAACAAAAGAAACTGTTGTAATTTTGTGAACTATGTGTTAGGATATAGAAAAGAATTCGGCGGGGCGTGCCTCGCATTTTTAAAACA
>DVMK01000239.1 GCA_018715025.1 Candidatus Caccousia avistercoris | reverse complement strand
TTCCTTTTGGTGGTTATCTCCTACGGCATCGCCACCAAATATTTCGATTACCAGGTGTTTTAAGGAAAGGGGGAAAAGGCTTTGGTACGGAAACGCATCTCTGTTTTTCAAATCGTCAATTACTCCTTCCTTACCCTTCTCATCGTTATCTGCTTTGTCCCCATCCTGCACGTAATCGCCCTCTCCTTCTCTGAGAAGATTGAAGCGGTGGCCGGCCATGTGGGGCTCATCCCGGTAGGCTTTAACCTGGCCGCTTACCAGTACGTGATGGAGGACAGCCAGTTCTGGACCTCGCTGGGCGTCACCCTTCTTCGCGTTGCCATCGGCGTGCCGGTGAATATCCTGCTGGTCATTATGACAGCGTACCCCCTCTCCAAGAGCAACAAAAAATTCCACGCCCGCACGGTGTTTTCCTGGTTCTTCGTGTTCACCATGCTGTTTAACGGCGGGCAGATTCCCCTGTACATGGTGATCAGCAAGCTGAAGATGATTAACACCATCTGGGCGCTGACGCTGCCGGGCGCCATGAACGTGTCCTTTATGATCCTTATGCTGAATTTCTTCCGGGGAATCCCCACCGAAATTGAGGACGCAGCCGTGATCGACGGCGCCAGCCAGATGAAAACTCTCTTCCGCATCTATCTGCCTATGTCGCTGCCCTCGCTGGCCACCATCATCCTGTTTGCTACCGTGGCCAACTGGAACGTGTGGATGGACGGCTATATTTACATGAATACACCGGACAAATATCCCCTGCAGACCTACCTGGCCACCCTGCTTATGGAGTCCAAAAACAACGTGGAAACACTGATGACGCCGGAGCAGCTGGCCCGCATGGAGCATACCAGCGAAAAAACGATCGAAGCGGCTCAGATTTTCCTGGCCGCCCTGCCCATCATGTGCGTGTACCCCTTCCTGCAGAAATACTACATCAAGGGGATTGTGGTGGGCAGCGTGAAGGGCTGAGAGGGGGGACGAAGGCGTGCTTTCCATCCGCTGCTTCCCCTGGGGCGGGGACTACCGCCCGCCGGCTTTCGCCAGCCTGGCCTGCTCCCCCCAGGGCCTGCTTCTCTCCCTCTGGTGCCGGGAAAAGAACCCGCAGGTTCGCTACACACAGCCGAACGACCCGGTCTACCTGGACAGCTGCCTGGAAGCTTTTCTGGCCTGTTACCCTGGCCGGAGGGAATACCTGAATTTTGAGATGAACGCCAACGGGGCGCTTCTGCTGGAATTCGGCCCGGAGCGGGCCAACCGCCGGCGGCTGGCCCCGGGGGAATTCCCCGGCTGCTACCCCGCCGTCACCCCCTTCCCGTCAGAGGAGGGGTGGGGCGTCCGGCTTGCGGTTTCTCACCAGTTCCTGAGCCAGGTGTATGGCGAAGGGAACCCTCCCGCCCCGGATTCCATCCGCGGCAATTTCTACAAGTGCGGTTCCCAGCCGGAGCATTATGCCTGCTGGGGGCCGATAGAAGCGCCCACCCCGGACTTTCACCGCCCGGAGTTTTTCCAATGGCTGGACGGCTTGTGGGAGATGGGGTGAGTGAAACAGAAAAAGGCTCGTTCCTGTCAATAGGAACGAGCCTTTTGCATCGGCGCGCTTTATTTCAGCCCGTATTCCTCCCGCAGCCTGCGGGCGCCCTCGGCCCGGCCGGTGGCCTCCAGGCGGCGCAGGTAGGCTTCCAGGTGCCCTCTGGCGTGGAAGGGGCCGCCCTCCTTCACCACGGTCCACATGGGATCGATCTGGCTGGCAGATTTTTTCATCTGCTCCTCCTGCCAATCCAGGATGATTTTCGCCCCCTGGGCGCAAAGCTCCGGATGCTCCGCTTTCCGGTCGTGCTGCTCATGGGGATCCTCCTTCACGTTAAAAAGCATTTCCCGGTCGAACAGGTGGTAGCCGTCGTGAATGGTGCGGATGTACAGCCAGTCTCCAAACCGGGCGGAGCGCTGGCAAACATGGGCCATTTGCGAGATGACCAGGGATTCCCGCCCCCTGGGCGCGCCGCTCTGAATGGTGGCGGCGTAGCTTTGGCCGTCCCAGTTTCCGGCAGGCTCTACCTGAAGCAGCTCTGCCATGGTGGGAAGCAGGTCCAAACTGTAGTGAAGCTGGCCGTCTGCCGCGCCCTTCTGCCCGCCGGGCCACTTGATGAGGAAGGGGATGCGGCAGGTGGGCTGGTCGGCGGTGGCGTGCTCCTCATAGATGCCCAGCTCGCCCATGTTTTCCCCATGGTCTGAGGTGATGATAATGGCGGTGTCCTCGTACAGGCCCTGCTCCCGCAGCTTGTCCAGCAGCTGGCCCACCAGATAGTCTGCGTACCGCACGCCGCAGTCGTACCCGTCGAACACCTGGCGCAGCTCCTCCATGGTTTCTGCTTTGCCCAGCGCGCGGGGATACCGCTCGTCGGTGCTGTCGTCGTACATGCTCAGCTCGTTGATGCTGTGGGGCCCGGTGTGCTGCTTATGCTGGGCGAAGGCTTTCTCGTCAATCCAGGTCTCAAAAGGCTCCCCGGCAAAGGGGTTGCCGAATTCTTTTGGGGCCCGGTAAGGAGTGTGGGGGTCCCAGAAATGGACATGGAGGAACCAGTTGTCCCGATCCTTATTCCGCTCCAGCCAGTCCAGGGCAACCGGCAGAACCTTTTCGCCGGATTCCACCCCACGGCCGCCCACATTGTAGCACTCCTGAAAACCGGCGTTGAACCACCAGGAGGAGTGGCGCTCTGGGAAGGTGCTCACCGAGGCGGTGTGGAACCCGGCATGGCGGAAAATATTGTGGAAGCAGTTTTCATCCACATAATCGGTAAAGCCCCTGGGTTCCCCGGTAAGGCGGCGGTCCGCTGCGGTTCCTCCATGGCCCACAGCGCCGTTGCGGATGCCGAACATGCCGCTTACCAGCGCCGCGCGGGAGGGAAGGCAGGGCGCGTCTGAGGTGTAGTAATTGTCAAAGCGAATCCCTTCGGCGCATACCTGGTCTATGTTGGGGGTCGTGTTCCGGTAGTAGCCATAGCAGCCCATGTGGTCTGCCCGGAGAGTGTCAATGTCTACAAACAGAATTCTCATAGCACTTATGCACTCCTTCACAAAAACAGATTTTTAACCATGGCTTTATTGTACCTCTTTACAAGCCGGAGGGGAAGAGGTATTCTAATATAGAATTAGCATTATTTTATCCTGAGAAGGAGGGGCGCTGTGGAAGAGCCTTTGTACGAGCGGGTGAGCCTGCCTGATGGAAACCGGGATTTCCCCATCCGCCTTTTTGTGAGGGAGAACGATGCGGGGGCGGAGGGCTGCCCCTTTCACTGGCACGAAGCGCTGGAATTTTACTATGTGGTTTCGGGAGGAGTATATTTGAATTGCGGCGGCCGGCAGGAATGGCTTTTCCCGGGCGACGTTGGCTTTGTGCGCTGGTGCGTGCCGCACCGCGGCCTTGCCTTTCAGGACGGGACAAAGCATTATATTGTCCAGTTTGATCTGAATATGCTCCGGCAGGAAACAGAGCTGAGCCGGCAGCGCAGCTATGCCTCGTACCTGCTGGAAAGCCTGCAGGGTGCGCCGGTGTTCCTCCGGCAGAACGAAGCCCTTGCCCGCCTGTTCCAGAGACTTGTGCAGGAGTACCAGGAGCAGAAGCCCGGCTATGAGCTTTGTCTGAAGGCGTGCCTGTATGAGATCCTGGCCCTCCTGCTGCGGATGACCCCGCTCCCTGCCGCCGGAAGGGAGGGGGGAGCCTCTGAGCAGTCCTCCCTGGAATACGTGCGGGGCGTGCTGCATTACCTTTCTGACAGCTTTGCCCAGCCAGAGGCGGTGCGCCTTCCCCAGGTGGCCGCCCGGTTCGGCCTTTCCGTACCGTACCTGTGCCGGGTGTTCCGCCGGCATACCGGCCGCACAGTGACGGGCTATGTGAACGAGCTGCGGTGCGCCCGCGCCGTCCCCCTTCTGCAGAGCGGCCTTCCCCTGCCCGAGGTGGCCGCCCAGGTGGGCCTGCGGGACGCCAACTACTTTTCCCGCATGTTCAAGCACACCACAGGGAAGCCGCCCAGCGCCTGTCGTCTGAAATAGCGCAGGGGAGGGTACAGATACAGAAAAGCACAAAAGCCCATTGGGGAGTAAAAAGGGTACCCCCAATGGGCTTGCAAACGCTGAATCCGGCGTTTGCGCACGGACAATGCGGTTGTCCAGAGCTTTTCCGATCTTGTTCCAGCGGGCTGTTCTCAGCGCTGCGCAGGCAGGTTCATCCCGAAAGCTTCCCCTGCTTCAATCATGAACCCTAAAGTTTGCCAGCAGCATCTCCGCTACGCCGGGAGCCTCCGGGTCGTGGTGGCCCTTGCCGGTGTCCAGCGCGCGTATCTGGCTCATTTCCTCCCCGGTCAATTCAAAATCGAAAATGCGCAGGTTTCCGGCAATCCTCGTGGGGTTGGTGGACTTGGGCAGCACAATCAGCCCGCTCTGCACCTCGAAGCGGAGGATGATCTGGCCCGCGTCCTTTCCATATTTCTCTGCCAGCTTGGTGATGACCGGATGAGAGAGCAGGGTGCTGTCCCCGTGGCCCAGGGGCTGGTAGGCCTCGATTTTCACGTTGTCCTTGTCCAGCAGTTCCCGCAGTTCCCGCTGCTGGAAGAAGGGGTTGCACTCCACCTGGTTCACCGCCGGGAGGGTTTTGAACTGGGGGACGAACTCCTTCCAGATCTTCGGCGTCATGTTGCTGACGCCGACAGACCGAACCTTCCCCTCCGCTTTGGCCTCCTCCAGGGCCTTCCACGCGCCCGCCACATCGCCGTAGGGCTGATGAAGCAGATAGAGATCCACATAGTCCAGCCCCAATTTTTCCAGAGAAGCGTCCAGCCCCTTTTTGGCGGCCTCATAGCCATAGTCCTGAAGCCAAAGCTTGCTGGTGACGAAGATTTCTTCCCGGGGGATGCCGCTGTCCCGGACAGCGCGGCCCACGTCTGCTTCGTTGAAGTAGGCGGCCGCCGTGTCGATGTGCCGGTACCCGGCCTTGAGGGCCGTCAGCACCGCATCGTAGGTGGGGCCGCCAGAGGGGGCAAAATATTCCTCTGGTACTGCGCCAATCGATTCGGTCAGCTCCTGCGGTGTGAATTCTTCACGGATGTTGTCTGCGGCAGACGCTGCCGTCTGCCCGGTTTGCTCCAACTGTGCCTGACCCATATCAGCCTCCCGGCTGCACCCCGCCAGGGCCAGCAGCACAAGTATTGTCAATCCTAGGAAAAGAAATGGTTTCATATTCCTGTCACCTCATGGGCAATGCGTTTTTTAAGCGCTTGCGGGGCGCAGAGGGCAGCCCTTTTTGCCCCGCACGGCCAACGGGCAAGCCCCTGCCCGCCGTATCAAAGGGGACGCTTTTATTCGTGGATTTTCACCTGATGGAGCATCTGGACGAACTTGGGGTCGCTGTGGTCTACAATCTCGCTGCGGCCAATGTCAAGCCCCGCAATCTCCGCCATGTCCTCGCCGCTGAGCTGAAAGTCCCAAATATCCAGATTCTGCTCCATGCGCTCCTTGTGGACGGACTTGGGGATGACGGTGACGCCCCGCTGCACGTTCCACCGCAGGGCTACCTGGGCGGCGCTCTTGCCGTACTTCCGGCCGATTCTGGTCAGAACGGGGTGGGTGAAGATGCCGTGGTTTCCCTCCGCAAAGGGGCCCCAGGCTTCGGGATGAACGCCGTACTCCTTCATCAGCGCCAGGGCGTTTTCCTGCTGGAAGAAGGGGTGCAATTCTACCTGGTTAACGGCGGGCCTGACCGTCACAGTCTCACAAATGTCGGCCAGGATTTGGGGGTAGCAGTTGCACACGCCAATGGCCCGCAGCTTGCCGCCCTTGTACGCTTCCTCCATGGCGCGGTAAGCGCTGATATAGTCGCCCATGGGCTGATGGATGAGGTACAGGTCAATATAGCTGAGCCCCAGCTTCTGGAGAGAGGTCTCAATGGCCGCCTTGGCGCCCTCGTAGCTGGCGTCCTGCACCCACAGCTTGGTGGTGATGAACCACTCATCCCTGGGAAGGCCCGAACCCCGAAGCGCGGTGCCAATAGCCGCTTCGTTTTCATAGGACGCAGCCGTGT
>DVMK01000238.1 GCA_018715025.1 Candidatus Caccousia avistercoris | reverse complement strand
TTAACCTATAAATTGTAAGATAATCCGAAGGCCAAATCAAGAAGGAAATTTTTTCTTAGGCATAAATTGACAAAATAAGAGGGAATAGATAAAAACAGAAGGATTTTTTTGTAAGAGATCTCCAGCTTCTCCCCGGACTTGTTGGTGCAGGGAAGCAGAAAAAGAGGGCGCCTTCCCGACGCCCTCTCAGGGTTCTGTATTTCTTTTGCTTCCGGATTATTCCACGTCGCCGGCGGCCTTGGATTCCTCAATCACCTTCTGGGCCACCATGGCGGGGGCTTCCTCGTAGCGGACAAAGTCAAAGGTAAAGCTGCCGCGCCCCTGGGTGACCTGGCGCATGTAGGTGGTAAAGTCGTGCATCTCGGCCATGGGAACCTCGGCGTCGATGGTCTGGTAGCCGGCCTTGGCCGGGTTCATGCCCAGCACGCGGCCGCGGCGCTTGTTCACCTCGCCCATAATGTCGCCCATGTTGGCGTCCGGCACGGTGGCGCTCAGGCTGCCGATGGGCTCCAGCAGAACGGGGGAAGCCTGGGGCATGCCCGCCTTGTAGGCCAGGGAGGCGGCCGTCTTGAAGGCCATTTCCGAAGAGTCCACCGGGTGGTAAGAGCCGTCGTACAGGGTGGCCTTCAGGCCCACCACCGGGTACCCGGCCAGGGGGCCCTTGGCGATGCTTTCCCGCAGGCCCTTTTCCACCGCGGGGAAGAAGTTCTTGGGCACCGAGCCGCCTACCACGCGCTCGCCGAATTCCAGCCCTTCGCTGTCGCAGGGCTCGAACTCAATCCACACGTCGCCGAACTGGCCGTGGCCGCCGGTCTGCTTCTTGTGGCGGCCCTGCACCTGCACCTTCTTGCGTATGGTCTCGCGGTAAGGCACGCGGGGCTTTTCCAGAACAACCTCCACGCCGAATTTGTTCTTCAGCTTGGAGACGATCACGTCCAAATGCTGCTCGCCCAGGCCGGAAACCACCATCTGGTGGGTTTCCGCGTTGGTGGAGAATTTAATGGTGGGATCCTCCTCCACCAGGCGGAAGATGCCCTGGGCCACCTTGTCCTCGTCGCCCTTGTTCTTGGGCACAATCGCCATGGTGAGGGTGGGGTTGGGGTAGGTGATGCCGTCCAGCACTACCTTGCGGGTGGGGGCGCACAGAGTGTCGCCGGTGTTCACGCCGGAAAGCTTCAGCGCGGCACCGATGTCCCCCGCGCCGATGTAGCCCATGTCCTCCTGCTTTTTGCCCCGCATCATCACAACCTTGCCGATGCGCTCGGTGTTCCCGGTGCGCATGTTCACCAGCTGCGAGTCGGGGGCCACCTTGCCGGAAATCACCTTCAAGTAGGAAACCTTCCCCACAAAGGGGTCGGCGATGGTCTTGAACACCAGGGCCGCGGCGGCGCCGTCCTCATTCACAGAAAGCTCCACCGGGTCGCCGTTCACGTCGGCGGCAATTTCGCCGGCCTTTTCCGCGGCGGAGGGGGCCAGCCAGGTAAGGCCGTCCAAAAACTGCTCCATGCCCCGCATGAGAAGGGCGTCGCCGCAGAACACCGGGGTGATGGCGCCGCTCTTCACGCCCTTGCTCACGCCCACAATCACCTCTTCCGGGGTGAAGGCCTCGCCGGAGAAATATTTCTCAAACATCTCGTCGCTTGTCTCGGCCACAGCCTCGTAAATGGCGGTGCGCAGGCCCTCCAGCCGGTCGCCCATGTCGGGCATTTTCACCTCTACCGGTTTGCCGCCGGAATAGTCGTAGGCCTTGTATTCCAGAATATTAATGTAAATATCCGCCTTGCCGTCCACAATGTAGGGCACCACCACCGGGCAGGTGGAGGGGCCGAAGTGGTGCTTCAGGTCCTCGAACACCCGGTAGAAGCGGGCGTCCTCGTCGGCCAGGCCGTTGACGAAGAAGATCTTGGCCAGGCCCCGGTCGCTGGCAGCCTGGAAGGCCTTTTCCGTGCCTACCGAGACGCCGTCCTTGCCGGAAACGGCAATGAGCACCGAGTCGGCGGCGCGCACCGCCTCGCACAGGCCGCCCTCAAAGTCGAACAGGCCCGGGGCGTCCAGCAGGTTGATTTTATGGTTTTTCCATTCCAGGGGAGCCACGGCGGTGGAAACCGTCGCCTTCCGGCGGATCTCCTCCGGGTCGTAGTCGCACACAGTGTTCCCGTCGCTGACCTTGCCCCGCCGCTCGGTGGCGCCGGAAAGGTACAGCATTGCTTCTGCAATGGAAGTCTTGCCGGAGCCGCTGTGCCCGGCAAGGGCTATGTTCAGGATGTTTTTGGCCGGATACTGCTTCATGGTTTTGTCCCCTTTCGGTTAGTGCAATCTGAAATTAGTACAATCTCACCCGAAGCGGGCAGAAAAACGGCCCCTCTCCGGGCATCCGGGGGCCGGGCGCGTCCCGGCGCAGCCGACGGCGCAAACGCCTTGGCCTGGCCCATGAGAACCCTCTCCCCTGGGGATAGTACAATTTTAACAAATTGTTCAAATGAATCAGTAATAATTATATCGCATGATTATGAGAAAGGCAATCCCCCAAAACAAAAAATTAACAACTTCATTCCAATTTATTCCGACTAAAATCATACAGATCTTACAAATATACTGGATTTCTCCTGCAAAATCCCCCTTTCCGGCCGCCCAGGCTGGCAAGCCGGGAGGAAAGGGGGTATAATAAGACGGAATATGCAGAAAAGAGGGAAACGGATATGAAGCGTATGGGTTCCGCCCTGTGGGGGCGGTTTTCGGGCAGCGGGGCGTTTTTGCCCCTGGCGGCTGTCCTGGCGGGCCTGGCGGCCGGGCTGACGGCTGCCCTGTACCGCCTGGCTTTGGAGTGGGCGTCTTCCTTTCTGGGGGGCGCGCTGGCCTTTGCCGCCGCCTCGCCCCTTCACACCCTGGCGTGGTTTTTGTGCCTTGTGCTGCTGGCAGCCCTGGTGGCGAAGCTGCTGAAATGGCAGCCCCTCATTTCCGGCAGCGGCATTCCCCAGGTGGAGGGGGAGGTGCAGGGCCTGTTCCGCCCCCAGTGGTTTAAAGTGCTGGCGGCCAAGTTCGCCGGGGGCTTTCTGTGCCTGCTGGGCGGCCTTTCGCTGGGGCGGGAGGGGCCTTCCATCCAGCTGGGGGCCATGGCGGGCCGGGGCGTGTCCCGCCTGCTGCGCCGCCCGGCCGCCGGCGGGGAGGAACGGCTTCTGCTCAGCTGCGGCGCCGGGGCCGGGCTGGCGGCGGCCTTTCACGCCCCTGCCGCCGGGGTGCTCTTCTGCCTGGAGGAGGTGCACCGCAGCTTTTCCCCCAAGCTGGCCCTGCCCCTGCTGGCGGCCACCGTGTCGGCCGACTTTCTGGCCTGCCAGTTCTTCGGCCTGGCCCCGGTGTTTTCCTTCCCGGTGGAGGCCCAGCTTTCCCTGCCCCAGTACGGGCTGGCGGCGGGGCTGGGGGTGCTCATGGGCGTTTTGGGCGCCTTTTACAATCTGGTTACCATGAAGGCGGTGCGCCTTCTGCAGGATTCCCGACGTCTGCCCCGGTTCCTGCGGCTGCTGGCGGCGTTCCTCGCCGCCGGGGTGCTGGGGCTTGTGTGCCCGGCCCTGCTGGGTTCCGGCCACGAGCTGGCAGAGCAGGCCGCCGCCGGGGAATTTCTGGCGGAAACCGCCCTGCTTCTGCTGGCGGGAAAGTTTTTGTTTTCCACCCTCAGCTTTGGTTCCGGCGCGCCGGGGGGCATCTTCTTCCCCCTGCTGGTCATGGGGGCGCTGGCCGGGTTTCTCTACGGCTCCGCCGCCGTGAACCTGCTGGGCCTGGACCCCGCCCTGGTGAACCTGTTTATTTTGCTGGCCATGGC
The DNA here is from genome assembly GCA_018715025.1 of Candidatus Caccousia avistercoris. Taxonomy (GTDB): domain Bacteria; phylum Bacillota; class Clostridia; order Oscillospirales; family Acutalibacteraceae; genus Caccousia; species Caccousia avistercoris. Next base: position 641 of record DVMK01000238.1, on the reverse strand, counting down.
CGCCAACTTCGCCGCCATTGTCCGCGCTCCCCTCACCGGGGCTGTTCTCCTGTTTGAAATGTCCGGCTCTCTCCCCTGCCTGCTTCCCCTGCTGGCCGTTTCCCTGGTGGCCTACGCCACCGCCGCCCTTCTCCGTTCCCAGCCCATCTACGACTCCCTCCTCCTCCGCCTGCGGCAGTCCCAGCCCGGCGGCGCCCGGTGATTTTTTGGGGGATTCCAAAAGGAGATCCGAGAACGGGGCTATCTAAATGCAGTCAAAAAGGAATTTAATTTTTTGCGTATTGCCGGTATGTTGTAGGAGACATACCGGTGTTTTTTTTAAATGTGCGAATGAAATATTTTGTTTCGTGAAAACCAACCATGAATGAAATTTCATGAATTTTGTGGTTTGTATGCAATAATAATTCTTTGGCTTTTTGGATGCGATATTCAATTAAATATTCCACAAATCCCTGATTGGTTGTTTTTCGGAACAAGTTACTAAGGTAATTTGCGCTGATTCCCAAAGTGTTGGCGGTTTCTTGAAGAGAAATATCACGGTTATAATTTTTTTGGATAAACGCCATTGCTTTTTCGATCTTACTGTTGGAAGATTTTTTAGAAGCATTTTCACACAAAATGAAAATTTTTTCAATACACTG
>DVMK01000237.1 GCA_018715025.1 Candidatus Caccousia avistercoris | reverse complement strand
CACTCGTCGTCGCCGCAGAACCTCCACTCCCGGTACAGGCGCAGGACGCTGCCCAGCTGGCCGTCTGCCGCGGGTGGAAAGTCCCAGGGTTCGTCGCCCAGGAATTTGCGGGCCCGGAAGGCCATGCTGCCGTCCTCGCCGGTTTCCTCCAGGAATTCAGTCTCGCGCATGGAGCGTTCCAGGCTGGGGAACAGGAAGGCCAGGGTTTGGGCATAGTTCCACACATGGGTGCAGTTGCCGTCGCAGCAGCCCGCGTTGTCAAAGCAGCCCTCGTAGGCAAAGAACTTCCCGCCCTCCACCTGGAAGCACGTGTTGCTGCGAATGACTGTAATGGTGTCGGCCACCGCTTCTATCACGTCGGCGGGAAGGGTACTGCCGTACAGGGCGTCGGAAAAGAGGCGGCTGTCCCCCTCCAGGCGCTCCAGGTTGCCGGCCAGGTACTGCGCCGCCTTCAGGGCGCTTCCGAACCTGGCGTAATGGTTGCGGATCAGCGGGCGGCCCGTCTTTTTCGGGTCCTGCAGCTGATCCCAGGAGCGGATGCGGTTGGGGTGGTACCAGGTGAAGAGGAAGGTGAACTCCCGCTCCTCCCCGGCCGGAATCTGCTTTTCGGCCCCCAGCGAGCCAATTTTCACGTCGCTGGCGTGCATCCGGTTTCCGCGCCCTTTCAGGGGGCGCACGGCGTCCAGCCGGCCGTCCTCAGAGAGATCGTTCCAGAAATCCTGAATGCCGTCCCACCAATCCCCCTCGTTCCAATACTCCCGGTAGAACACGCCCTCCTCCTCTGTGGTGAGAAAGGCCGTTTCCAGGTAGTGAAGCTCTTCCGGCGAGCGGGAGGGCGAGGTGAAGCTCAGGCCGCGGAGGCCCTCCAGCTCCACATAGGTATTCACGCTGGCGGCGGAAAACAGCGGCTTTGTCCAGATGTCGCGCCCCGCATAGTCGCACAGGTTGGCAAAGGAGCCGGTCACGCTCACCGTCAGGGGGCGCTGGGAGGTATTCCTGACCCGGTAGCGCAGCACCGCGCCCGGAATGCCGCTGTCGTCCGGTTCCAGCGGAATGAAGGGGGTGAAGGCTTCCAGCCGGGCCTCAACGGGCATTTCCGGGTCGCTCAGCTCTACCGAGACGAAGGGGTAACGGCTGGAAAGGGAAGCGCTGCGGAACCGGGGCAGCCCGCCGATCTCCCAGGCGTGGAAGCCGTGGGAGCGGGGATACGGCGGCGGGATCTCTCCCTCCAAAGCCCGGACGAAGCTTTCGCCCTCCTGGGTTCTGGCGCTTACTGTGAAAAAGGTGTAGGGGGAATTCATCCCCTTGGCAGGCGTGCCAAAAATTTCAAAGTCGGTGTACTGGCCCCGCGCTCCTATGGAAATGTTGCCGGTGCCGATTCCCCCCAAAAGGAACCGGGAAACATCGGTGGCCACAGGGTAGGAGCGGGGCTGCTCATGATTCATCATAGTCGTATGCTCTCCGTTCTTCTCAAGCTTCCTCCCGGCAGGGCAGCCAGGTGCGGTAAGCGCTGCCGGTCATTCCCAGGTGGTAAAAATCGCAGAGGGTAAGCCCGCCCTCAAGGCGCAGCAGCAGCCTGCCGCGGGGGCCCGGCTCCGGGGCGGCCTGCGCCTGCACCGGGTCTGCCACGGCCGGCACCTCGTCCAGGCTGTAGGGGCAGCCCAGCGACAGGTCGTACCCGTACAGGACAGGCCCCGCGTACACGCTCAGCTTCCCGGCGCACTCGCCCTCCCCGTGCAGCGTGCGGGGGGTAAAATCAAAGGAAATTTTGAGCTCGCCGCCGTTCCACTGCCGCTCTGCCACCCAGTAGCCGCCCGCTTCCACCGGGAAGCTTTCGCCCCCCTCCTGCACGGTGGTGTGCGCCGACCAGGCGGGAATGCGGAAGGCCACCCGGCGCACGCCCTGGGACTTCAGGCGGACCGTCACGGTGCTGTTCGCCGGGTAACCGCCGCCGACGCGGATTTCCACCCCGCTTTTTGTCTCGCAGGAGAAATCGCCGTAATAATTCAGGTAGAGGGTGTCCTCCTCTTCCATCACCGCCCACTCTGACACCATGCCCACGCCGCGGGCCGAGTTGGCAGAGCAGCAGTTCAGGTCGGGGGAACCGGGCCGCCCCTGAAACACAATGTCGTGCCGGCTGGCTTTCTTTTCCCCGTCCATGGGCGTGCTGTAGGTAGACCAGCTTCCGCTGGGAGAGAACGAGCCCATGACCGCGTTGTACAGGGAAAGCTCCAGAAAATCAGGGATGCGGGGATCCTTCGTCCACTTGAGGATTTCGCAGGCAAGGGCGTTGTAGGCGATGACGCAGCACAGTTCAATGCTGCCGGAGGAAAACGGCGTGCCCACCGCCTGCTCGTTGGTGGAAAAAGCCCCTGTGTTGTGTATGTCTGTTTTCAGAATGCTGTAGAAGATCTGTTCTGCCGCCCGGCGGTATTTCTCTTCGCCCACCGCGTCGTAAAGGGCCGCCAGGCCCATAATCACGTGAAGGCTTTCCCACCGGGGCTTGGGGCACTGGTAAAACTCCAGGCCCGCCTGGCTGTGGCGGATGTAGTCCCCCGCCTCCGGCAGGGTAAGATCCTCCTCAATTTCCCTGGCGAAGTCCAGGTACTCGGGCTTTCCGGTTTCCTGGTAAAGAAGGGCGAAAATATGAATGGGCGCCAGGTTCATCTCGGTGGAGCCAATGTGGGCCAGCCGCCTGCTGTTGCGGTAGAAGCTTCTCAAAAACAGCCCTGCAATTCGTTCCACCGCTTCCAGGTAGCGGGCGTCCCCCGTTTCCCGGTACCAGAGGAAAAGGCCGAACATGATATGGTAATGGGACCAGGCGTCCCAGGTTTCTCCTGTTTTTTCCGGGGTCTGGGAAAAGGCCCCGGTCAGCCGGCACTGCCGCTGGTAGCAGCCCGCATAGCCGTCCTCGTCAATACAGGTGAGCAGCTCATCCAAAAAACCCAGCATATACTGGTACAGGTCCTGGCTGCGCCCCAGCTGGTATATGTAGTAGGCGCCCGTCACATACTTGCCCGCAAACTCTCCCGACCAGGGCAGCAGGTCGCGGTACGGCTTCCGGTCCCTTTCATGAAACATGTCCAAAATGGCCGGGTTGGATTCCCGCAGGCCAATCAGCCATTTTTCCCGGATGTTCCCGGCCAGCCTTCCCACGCCGTCCTCCAGCCGGAGAGGCTCTTTCATCTCTGCCCGATTTATTCATACCACCTCATTTTCTCTGAAATCTGCCGCGCACAGCAGGAAACGATTCCACTCACTTTTCCCGCTGCTCCCGGCTTTTCCGCAGGATTTCCGGTTCTTCTTCTCTCTTTCGCTGTTGCACTCGCGATAATAACCTATTATATCCCATCAAAAATAATAGTGAAAACATCCTTTCGCTGTAAAAATACTATAGCATTTTTCTTCGCGGTTGGCAACACTTTTATGAAATTGATTTCATATTTTTTCTTTCATTTTAGTTGATTTTCTCCCCATATCTATAGTACAATAGAATCAGAAAATTTTATGGAAAGAAGGCGGGTGTCCGGCTGTGGGAAAGAATAATATTTACCATATTTCAAAAATCACTGGCTTTTCCCCC
>DVMK01000236.1 GCA_018715025.1 Candidatus Caccousia avistercoris | reverse complement strand
CTGGGTCTTCTTTCCAAGCGTTCCCTGGCGGTCCTTTTTTCCACTGTGTTTATAGCGTATGTGATTATGTGTATACTAACCCAGCTTATCATATCAGATTCCCTTTTCCTCATGCAGATTGCCGTCATGCTTTCCTTTTTCTTCATTCTCATCGGCATATTTGCCGTCATTCTCTCCATTCTGCTTTCCTCTCAGTACCAGGAAGAAAGGAATAAAAGCTCTCTGGTTCTGCTGATGAATGAAATGCTGGAAAAAAATTACCGCCAGCTGTCTGCCAATCAACTGGCCATTTCCAAGCAGATGCACGACTTTACCAACCACCTGAAAACGCTGGAGCATCTGACCGGCTCCTGCCCGGAGGCGCAGAAGTATATTTCCCAGCTTTTGGGGGCTCCCTCCCAGCGTTCCCGGTTTTGCCACAGCGGCAGCGACGTGGTGGACGCCATTGTGAACTGCAAGGCGGAGGAGGCGGCCGCCAAGCACATTTCCTTTTCTCATACCATTCATCCGGTAGGGAAGTGGAGCATTGCTTCGGTGGATATTTGCGCGATTCTTTCCAACCAGCTTGACAACGCGCTGGAAGCGTGTGAAAAAATGCCGGAAACGGAGGACCGTTTTATCCGGATTGCGTTGGGACAGGAAAAAAGCTTTGTGTTTTTCAAGGTGGAAAACAGTGTGAAGGAAGACCCTTTCCGGAAAAACGGAGAGCTGGCAAGCGAAAAGGCAGGCTCCTCTCAGCTTCATGGGCTGGGGCTGCGCAGTATTTCTGACGCGGTCAGGAAATACCAGGGGACCCTGCAGAATTCCTGTGAAAACAATGTTTTTACCTCTATTGCTATGGTGCAGAATTTGGACGCGCCGGATCCTTTGACTTGAAAGACCGCGGCGGCTCCAAAAGACAGGAGGGGTTTCCTCTTTCGGGAAGCCCCTCCTGTCTTTTCACGCAGGAACAGACGACGCTTTTCTAAAATTTTTTAAAGCTTCCACAAAATATTTCCTTGCGGCCGCTTAATATGTTATAGTAGAAGAGAAACGACAGGGGTTTCCTGTGGAAGGCGGCAAAGGGGGCGGCCTTCGGGCGCGTCTCTGGCCGGCAGGCAGTGCGGAACGCGTTCTGCTGGAAGCGCAGAGGAGTGATGAAATGGAATTTGTAACGGTAAATTTTGAATTGCAGCAGGCGTTTTCCCCTCTTCTTTCGGAGGAGATTGCGCAGGATTTGGCCAGTGATCCAGATGTCATAGCACTGGGGGCTGTGGAAGGAAAACGGCCCTGCGGGGTGCTGGTGTTTGCTCTGGAAGAAACGCAGCTGCGTCTGCTTTGGCTGTGCACCGCAGAGGAAATGCGCGGCCGGGGCGTGGCCCGGGCGTTGGTGCGCCAGCTGGTGAAGTGCGCCGCGCGCGACCCGGAGGCCGGCCGCCTGTTTGCCGACGTGCCCGACTCTTCGCCGCTGGATCCGGTTTTCCTGCTTCTGTTCAGCGAAGGATGGATTCCCTCTGCCTTCCGGCTGAGCGCTTATACCTGCACTTTGGCCCAGCTTGCGGAGCAGGAATTCTGGCGGAAAAATATGGGAGAGGCCGGTGTGACGCCGGTTTCCCAGCTTCCGAAAGTGATGCTGAAGGAATACAGCGCCCTGCTGGATGGCGGGGAGGGTGGAGCCCCTGTGCAGCTGCCGCTGCGGGCGGAGGAATATGAGCCGGACGTGAGCCTGGGATATGTAAGCGAGGGGAAGCTTCAGGCCTGCGTGCTGTTCACTTACCAAGACGGCCAGCTGGTTCTGTCTTACGCCCAGGCGCAGCCTTCTGCCAAATCGGGAATAGCCAAACTGTTTTATGCCGCAGGGAAGCGCGCCCTGGCCAAATACCCGCCGGAAACCCGACTTTCCTTCGCCGCCGTAACCCCGGCTGCCCGCCAGCTGGCCGAAAAGCTGCTGCCGGTCTGCGGGGCGCAGTCCATGTACCGTATGAGCCTGTGGCTTCCGAAATTAACAGAAGGGGGAACCAACCTATGAGCGACCCGCTGGAGCTTCAACAGCAGAGACAGCAGCAGGAACAGCTGACGGCGACCCAGCAGCTGAACCTGCAGCGCCAAAACCGCACCTTCCAGTTTCAGAACGAGGCAGAGGTTTTCGCCCAGCATCAGCAGCAGAAGGATCAAATCCTCTCCCGCCGGGCAGAGCTGTACCAGATGGGCATGGTAAAGGATATGGAGGTGGAGCAGAGAACCGCGCCTCCCCAGCCGGCTCCTCCGGTTTCTCAGCTGAGCGAGAGAAAACGGAAAAAAATAGAGAAAAAGCGGAAGAACAACCTGAAAAAGGCACAGAAAAAGCATGTGGCAGGCGCCACGGCTGACACCCTGCCCATGATGGAGCAGGTGAAGTCCTTCCACAAGGATATGGCCCGCGGCGCTGTTCCCATGGACAGAAGTTTCGGGTTTGACGCGCGGCTGTTTTCCCCGGATTTCCCGGAGGAGCAGGCGTGTTCCATCGATGTGCGAAAAGGAATGATTACCCTGGAAAAGCTGCGGGCTGTGCGCGAGAATCCAGGGGAGGATTCCCCTCTCACAGCCATTGGAATTCGTACCAACGCCACGCTGATTGCGCCGCTGGAAAACGCCCTGCGCACCGTGCTGGCCGCCAACGGCGTCGACATGGACACCGGGAACGCCATTACCGATGCGCGCCGGGTGACAGCGGCCAAGGCGGCTCAGGCCCAGGCGGTGGCAGAATACGAAAAGACCATGGCCAACATAAAGGTAACGCTGGGGGAACAGGCGGAGAATTATTTTGCCGGCCCCCTGCAGGAAAAGCAGGAGGAAGTGGGCAGGAACGACCTGCAGAACCGGAACCCGGCCACAGCAGATTTGGATTTCGCCTTCCATTACCAGCCCCTGGAGGAGGAGTTTGTCAAAACCAGGGAATCTATTGACAGCCATCCGGAGCAGTACGCCGCCTACAAGGAGATTATAGACAGCCGCTACCAGGCTTACCTGGACGCGAACCGCCGCATTGCGGAGTATGGCAGGCGGATTTTCGCCTTGAAGGAGCAGGCGAAGCAATATCCGGAGGGCAACCGGCTTCGCTCTGTTCTGGAGGACCGCGCCATCTATTTGACGAACAGTACAGAGCTGGATCATCTGCAGTCCATTGCCGCCCAGCAGTATGAAACCATCCGTTACCTGATGGAGGGCCGTCCTTTTTCTGAAAGTATGCAGTACATGTACAAGATATTGGAAGATGAGTACGGAATCCGCTCCAAACAGCGCGAGGTGCAGAAGGAGGAATTGGAAACATTTTCCCAGTGGAACGAGGAACAGCAGAAGGTATTTCGTTCGCTGCCTCCTTCCCAGCAGCAGGATACCATGCGCATAGCAAAAGAGATTTTCGGCCAGCGTATACGCCGGGAGAATGTAATGGAGGCCCACAGCACACAGCTGGAGAACTGCAGCAAGGATTTGCGCGCCCTGAAAGTCCTTCTGCACGGCGCGCGGGTGAATGAGACAGGCGCCCCGCTTAACGTACAGGAGGGACGCTTCATGATGGAGGACGGTCAGAGGATCCGGGCGTATCTGTCAAACGATCCGGCTGTTTCCGGCCCTCTGATGGCCTCGGCGGTGGAAGAAATTTTGAATTATCCCTATCTGGAGGCGGATGTGGAGAAGGAGCTGAGGGAGCGTCCCGCAGAGTTCCATTCCTTTTTGAATCGGAATGTTTATATGCAGAATATGATTGCGGATCATCCGGAATATTTCAGTACCTTGCCAAAGGAAACGATGGATCGGCTGGATGCCGCCATGAGATTTGGCGTGGCAATTTCGGTGTATGCGGTCGCCCTGGCTGCCGCACAGGGCGTGGAGTTTAATTTGGGAGAGATATACTCGGAAAAAGCTCCTGTCCAAACCTTTGCGGCGCAAATCAATATGTATAAAGAGGGCTACGATGCGGCGAAGGAGGCCTACCGGCAGCGGGTGGGCAGTTGAGCCTTCGCACAGAAAGTGAGGGGCCTGGGGCGGATATCCGCCCCAGGCCCCCGCTTTTTATTCCAGCAAACACAGCCCCAGCCGCCGCCCCAGGCGGGAAAGCAGTTCGTTGGTAATGGTGCCGCACTGCCCGGCCAGCTCCTCTGCCGTAATGAGGGAAGCCCCGTCCCGGCCGATGAGGGTGGCAATGTTCCCGCCCCGCACCTCGTCCAGGTCTGTCACGTCCACCAGAAGCTGGTCCATGCAAAGGCGGCCCACAATGGGGGCGTGCCTGCCGTGCAGCAGCACCTGGCCGCCCCGCTGGGCCAGGTCCCTGGGCAGGCCGTCTGCGTAACCGATGGCCACCACCGCCAGCCGGGTGGGACGTTCGGCCCGGAAGGCCCTGCCGTACCCGGCGGTTTCCCCCGGGGCCAGGCTGTGCACCGCCGCCACCCTGGCGCGCAGAGAGAGAACCGGCCAAAGCTCCACCGGGGGCTGCGGGCAGCCGGAACCGCTGCCCACGCCGTACAGGGCAATGCCGGCCCGGGCAAAGGCGTACTCCCCGGTCGGCAGGGAGAATATGCCGTAGCTGGCCAGCAGATGGGTCTGCCCGGCAGGGCAGCCCGCTTCCTCCAGGCGGCGGCACAGGCGGCGGAAGGCCTCTGCCTGGTGTTGGGTGAAGGCCGCGTCCTCCGGGGCGGCGCTGTCTGCGGCGCAGAGGTGTGAGAACACCCCTTCGATTTTCAGGTGGGGCAGCTGGTACACCCGGCGGAAGGCTTCCAGATCCTCCGCGGGAATGCCCAGCCGGTGCATGCCGGTATCCGCCGCCAGGTGAACCCGCACCCGCTTCCCCTGGGCGGAAAGGCGGCGGGCGTAATCCTCCTCCACCACTGCCTGGGTCAGCCGCCAGCGGGCCAGCGCCCCTGACTGGAAGGGGGCGGTGTACCCCAAAATCAGAATTGTCCCCCGGATTCCCCGCTTCCGCAGGGCAACGCCCTCCTCCAGGGTGGCCACGGCGAAGGCCCGCACCTTTTCCCGCTGCAGGGCCTTGGCCACCGGCACGGCCCCGTGGCCGTAAGCGTCCGCCTTCACCACAGCCATCAGGCGGCAGCGGGGGCCAAGGCGGCGCTGCAGCGCCGCCGCGTTGTGGTGCAGGGCCGCCAGGTCCAGCTCACGCCAGGCCCGCCCGGTTTGCGAGGGCTTCCCCCGCTGCAGCAGAAGGGGAAGGGCGGAAACAGCCCCGCTGAGGGCGGCCACCGCAAGGAAGTGGCCCAGGCTGTTTTCCACAAAGAGGCCTTCCAGCCCCAGCAGCTTGGCCCCGCCCCGCACCAGCACAATGCACCAGGGGTGCAGCACGTAAAAAAGCATGGAAAATGTCCGGGCCGCCCGGTCTTGCCCCTGGTTCCGGGAGAGCAGCAGGGAAAAGAGAAAGACAGAGCACACCGGCAGGAACAGGTACATGCTGTCGTGGCGCTGGGCGCCCAGGCTCCGCAGCCAGAAGGCCTCCCCGCTCATGGCGGCCAGCGAGAGGAGAAGCCCCGCCAGGGAAAAGCGGGGCCGCCACCGAAGCCCGGCGGCCCCCAGCAGCAGGAACAGAGGGGCGAAGAACAGACCGTTCCTGGTGTAGGAAACCACATGGAACAGGCCGTCATACATGGCCTTGGCCCATGGCAGGGCAGAAACCAGGCCGTAGTAGCTGTCGCCCCCCAGCCCCACCAGGTAGAGCAGCCCTGCCAGGGGGAGGGACGCCCGCAGCCTCAGCCGGCTGAGCCCGAAGGCCACGAGAGCCCCCAGCAGCACAGCGGGGAAATACCACAGGTGGTAGAAGGTGCCGTCCAGAAGAACAGCCCGCACCCATTCCCCGGGGGCCACGTTGTTGGCGTAGAGGTTCAGCGGAAGGTACAGCAGAATGGAGATCCCATACAGCAGGGCCGTCTTTTTCAGAAAGCGGGGCAGGCTTTTCCACTGGGATTTTGCCAGGAAATAGCCAGAAACCATAAAAAAGAAGGGAACCGCCAGGCGCGCCAGTACCCGGGTAAGCCAAAAGTCCCCCTCCGCCCAGAAGGAGGCCAGGGGAGAGGTGTGGATAGCCGCCACCAGCAGGGCGGCCGCCACCCGGAAATGGTCCAGGGAAGCCTGCCTTTCCTTCATGGCCGCCACCTCCACAGGGTGACGACAAAGCCGCCCTCGTTGTCGCCGGAAACCTGGCAGCAGCCCTCCGGCAGCTCCAGCACCGTTTCCTCCCCGGCGCAGGGCACGTAGAACACCTGGGCCGCGCGCCCGTCGGCCAGCCGGCACAGGCGGGGGCCCTGCCTCAGGAAGGGAACGTACTCCTCCAGGCACAGGCCGTTTTCCTCCATCAGCCTGGCGTGGGGAACGCCCACATACCGGAAGTGCCAGGGCTCGGCGGCAATACCGGTGATCTCCTCCTTGCCCTTTTGGTACCGCTCCACGAAGCCGTAGCCCGCCGCCGCCCGGCGGAAGGCCCCGCACACGCCGTCGTAGGGGAAGGCGGGGCGGATGAAGTCAATGTGCTTTGCCGCCCGTCCCAGGTCGATGGCAAGTCCGCTCTGGTGCTCGCTGCAGCCAGGCAGGGCCACGTAGCTTCTGGTGAATTCCTCCCCGTTTTCCTCCAGGGAGGAGTCCCAGATCTCCTGCTGCTCCTTCTGGCTCCGCCAGCCGGAGACGGGGACAATCTCGTCCCTTCCGCCCACGGCGGACACGCAGGCGGCCAGCAGCCCCGCCGCCCGCCGCTCCATCCGGATCCCCGGGCAGCGGTCGTCCGCCGCCGTCAGCTGGGGCTCGCTCCCCGGGCGAAGGGGATGCGTCCGGTTTACCAGAATCACCGGCCCCCGGAATACGTCCTCTTTTTTGCAGATCATCGTCCTCATGCTTCCACCCCCAAATCGATCAAACGGCTGACCAGTTCTCCAAAGGGCACGCCCGCTTCCCGCATCATGGAGGGGAAGCGGCTGTGGGCGGTAAAGCCCGGAATGGTGTTCACCTCGTTGAACACCACCCTGCCCTCCGGGGTGAGGAAAAGGTCCACCCGGGCGAACACCCGGCAGCCCAGGGCGCGGTACACGGCTTTGGCGGCTTCCTGAATTTCTGCGGCCTTTTCCGGGGAAATCCTGGCCGGGCAATGGATTTTCGAGGTTTTCAGGGTGTATTTTTCCTCAAAATTGAAGAACCCGCCGGAAAGCTCAATCTCGTCCACCGCCCCGGCGGTGAGCGCGTCGTTCCCCATGACGGCGCAGCCCACCTCAAAGCCGGGAATCTCCTCTTCCAGCAAAATTTCCCCGTCGTGGCGGAAGGCCTCCTCCACGGCCCGGGCAAGCCGCCCCTGGTGGGGAACCCGGGACACGCCGAAGGAAGAGCCGGAGCGCACCGGCTTTACAAACAGCGGGTAGCCGATTTCCAGCGCCGCCTCCTGAATGTCTGCCGGCGGCGCGCCCCGGCGGAAAACGGCGCTGCGGGGGACGGCGACCCCTGCGGCCGCGGCCAGCCGGTGGGCCCGGTCCTTGTCCATGCCCAGGGCGCTGGCCAGGGTGCCGCAGCCTACCAGCGGGAAGCCCGCCAGCTCCAGCAGGCCCTGCACGGTGCCGTCCTCACCGTTTTTCCCGTGAAGCACCGGGAACACCGCATCCACCGGAAGGCGCTGCACCAGGCCAGAGAACACCAGCAGCTCCCGCCTGCCCCGGTCTGGGGAAAAGGCGCAGGGGGTGCAGCGGCCCGCGTCCTCCTGCCAGCGCCCGGCGGCGATCTGCCCAACGGGCCCGGTGTAGTACAGCCAGCGGCCTTCCCGGGTAATCCCCACGGCCAGGGGGGCGAAGCGCTCTTTGTCCATATGCTCCAGCACGGCGCTGGCAGACTGGAGCGAAATTTCGTATTCGGTGGAACAGCCGCCGAACAGGACGGCGATGGTCTTTCGTTTCATGAAAATGTCCTCCTCGTTTCCGGCGGAAAAAAGAAACCGCCTTCTTCTGGCTTTTATGGTACCAGAAGAAGGCGGCCTGTTCTTTTCTCTTTCCTGTAGGAGGGCATACGATTTTTTTGCGGATTTCTTACGATTTTCTCACAGCAGAATTTTCTGGAGGATGATAAAATCCGATTTTGTTATTTGATTTCCGGTGAACAAGCAAACTCATTTTTGCTCATTAAACAC
>DVMK01000235.1 GCA_018715025.1 Candidatus Caccousia avistercoris | reverse complement strand
AGAGAGCGAACGTGAAAGTTTTACTCGATTTTTTTCAAAAAAATCCATTGACTTTTTCGGTTAGTTGCGGTAAACTAACTATGTTCGAGAGGGTTAGCGAATCCTAACCTTCGGGTTTTCATGATTTCCATGGAAGAAGGGGTAGATTTGATGCCTTTGTCGATGGCCAAGCCGGGAGAAACGGTAGTCATAAAACGGATTACGGGAAAGGACGAGGTGCGCCAGCACCTGGCAGAGCTGGGCTTTGTGGTGGACGCCGCCGTGACGGTGGTGAGCGAAATGGCCGGCAACCTGATTCTGCAGGTGAGCGACAGCCGCATCGCCCTGGACCGTACTTTGGCAAACAGGGTTATGTTCTAAAAGGAGGATTGGGTATGAAGACACTGAAGGACGCGAAGGTAGGCGACACCGTGGTGGTGAAAAAGCTGCACGGCGAGGGGCCGGTAAAGCGCCGCATTATGGACATGGGGATCACCAAGGGAACCGAGATCCATGTGCGCAAGGTAGCGCCCCTGGGCGACCCCATGGAGCTGAACGTGAGGAATTACGAGCTCAGCGTGCGCAAGGCCGACGCCGGGATGATAGAGCTGGAGTAAGCCCCGGCTTTTTCCGCCCGCAAGTTAGCAATTTCTAACCTGAAGCTTCAGGATTTATGTAAGGAAAGAAGGAGTGAAACCGGTGAGTATTACCATTGCCCTCGCAGGCAACCCCAACTGCGGCAAAACCACCATGTTCAACGACCTGACCGGCAGCAACCAGTACGTAGGCAACTGGCCGGGCGTAACGGTGGAGAAGAAGGAGGGCCGGCTGAAGGGCCGCAAGGATGTGACCATTCAGGACCTGCCCGGCATCTATTCCCTGAGCCCCTACACCCTGGAGGAGGTGGTGGCCCGGGGCTACCTGGTGAAGGAAAAGCCCGACGCCATCATCAACATTGTAGACGGCACCAACATAGAGCGCAACCTGTACCTGACCACCCAGCTGCTTGAGCTGGGCATCCCGGTGGTCATCGCGGTCAACATGATCGACGTGGTGCGGAAAAACGGCGACCGGATCGACATGCAGAAGCTGGGCAAAGAGCTGGGCTGCCCGGTGCTGGAAACCAGCGCCCTGAAGGGCGAGGGCAGCATGGCCGCCGCGGAAAAGGCCATTGAGCTCGCCGCCGCCAAAAAGGAGGAGGGCGACCTGCCCCACGTGTTTACCGGCAGCGTAGAGCACGCCATCGCCCACATAGAGGAGTCTGTTTCCGACAAGGTAAGCGCCGGGAACCTGCGCTGGTACGCCATTAAGCTTTTTGAGCGGGACGAGAAGGTGCTGGAGGAGCTGGCCCTGCCCCAGAGCCTGAAGGACCACCTGGAGCTTCACATTCAGGACTGTGAGAAGGAGATGGACGACGACGCCGAGAGCATCATCACCAACCAGCGGTACGCCTACATCAACAAGCTTACCGCCCAGTGCGTGAAGAAAAGATCGGCCCGGCACAGCCTGACCACCTCAGACAAGATTGACCGCATTGTCACCAACCGGATTCTGGCCCTGCCCATCTTCGTGGCGGTCATGTTCGTGGTGTACTACATCTCCATCGGCACGGTGGGCACCTTCCTCACCGACTGGACCAACGACGTGTTCGTGGCCGAGTGGATCCAGGGCGGCCTGGGCTCCTGGCTGGAGAGCATGAATGTGGCCCCCTGGCTCAGCGGCCTCATCAACGACGGCATCGTGGCCGGTGTGGGCGCGGTCATCGGCTTCGTGCCCCAAATGCTGGTGCTGTTCCTGCTGCTCTCTCTGCTGGAGGACATTGGCTACATGGCCCGCATCGCCTTTATTATGGACCGGATCTTCCGCAAGTTCGGCCTTTCCGGCAAAAGCTTCATCCCCATGCTGGTGGGCTCCGGCTGCGGCGTGCCGGGGGTTATGGCCTCCCGCACCATTGAAAACGACCGGGACCGCAAAATGACCGTTATGACCACCTGCTTCATCCCCTGCGGCGCGAAAATGCCCATCATCGGCCTGTTCGCCGGCGCTTTGTTCAACCAGAGCGGCCTGGTGGCCACCAGCGCGTACTTCATCGGCGTGGCCGCCATCATTGTCAGCGGCATCCTGCTGAAGAAAATGAAGCCCTTCGCCGGGGAGCCCGCCCCCTTCGTCATGGAGCTGCCCGCCTACCATGTGCCCCACGCGGCGAACGTGCTGCGGGCCACCTGGGAGCGCGGCTGGAGCTTCATCAAGCGCGCCGGCACCGTCATCCTGGCCTCCTCCATTGTGCTGTGGTTCCTGCAGGGCTTCGGCTTTACAGACGGGCAGTTCGGCATGGTGGAGGACAACAACACCAGCCTGCTGGCCTCCATCGGCCAGGCGGTGGCCCCCCTCTTCGCGCCCTTGGGCTTCGGCAGCTGGAAGCCCGCCGTGGCCACCTTCACCGGCCTCATTGCCAAAGAGAACGTGGTGGGCACCTTCGGCGTGCTGTACGGCTTTGCCGAGGTGGCGGAGAACGGCGACGAGATCTGGGGCAACATTGCCGCGGACTTCACCCAGCTTTCCGCCTACAGCTTCATGATTTTCAACCTGCTGTGCGCTCCCTGCTTCGCGGCCATGGGCGCCATCAAGCGCGAGATGAACAACGCCAAGTGGACGGCGGCGGCCATTGGGTATATGTGCGTGTTTGCCTACGCCGTCTCCCTCATCACCTACCAGCTGGGCAGCCTGTTCCTCACCGGCGCCTTCGGCGTGGGCACAGTGGCGGCCTTGGCGGTGCTGGCCTTCCTCATCTTCCTGCTGGTGCGGCCCAACAGGTACAACGCGGACTACTCCCGCGGCGCTTCCGTTTCGGCCCGGCTGGACCGGAACACCACTGTGTGAGCCTGCGCGGCGTCTGAACATCCGGAATCCTGTTTTATCAACAAACCGAACAGAAAGGAGTATTTTCCATGGGAGATTGGAACGCGGCCACCGTGATCATCGCGCTGGTGATTCTGGCGGTTTTCCTGTGGATTGTCATCCATGGAATCCGCAAGCGGAAACGGGGCGGCGGGTGCAGCTGCGGCGGCAACTGCGGCGCCTGCGGGGGCTGTTCCTGCAGCCCCGGCAAAAAATAGCTGACGACGGAACTCTTTCCTTTATCTGATATCTGAGAAAAGGCCCCCTGCAAAGCGTTCAACTGCTTCGCAGGGGGCCTTTTCCATGCCGCGCCTTGCCCTTACGGCGCTTCCTTTGCCGCCGGGGCTTCCTCGTCCTGCAGGGCGCGGAAGCCCCGCTCGCCGGTGCGGATCTTCACCACGTCCTCCACGCTGTAGAGGAAGATCTTCCCGTCGCCGTAGTTCCCGGTGTACAGGGTTTTCTGAATGGCGGCGATGAGGGTTTCCACCGGCAGGCTGCTCACCACAATGTCGATTTTCACCTTGGGCAGAAGCCGTGAGGAAACCGGGCTGCCCCGGAAATACACCGTGTGCCCCTTCTGCACGCCGTAGCCGAACACGTTGGTGACGGTAAGGCCGGTGATGCCCAGGGCGTCCAGGGCCTCCTGCAGCTGGGCGAAACGGCTCTGGTTCATGAGCACCGTCACCTTGGTAATCCTGGCGCCGGGGGCCTCCCGGTGCACCACAGGCACAGCCTGGGCCACGGGGGCGGCCGGCCGGGCCGGGGCCGTCTCGGGGGCGTCTTCCTCGGGGGAGGCTTCCGTTACCAGGGCGAAGTCAGGGTAAGCTACGTTTCCGTGCTCGCCGATGTCCAGCCCCTGCAGCTCCTCCTCCCGGGAAACCCGGATTCCCACCGTCTTTTTCAGCGCCAGCCACACCAGGGCGGAGGCGAGGAAGGAAAACGCGCCGATGGCCAGAACGCCCAGCAGCTGCACGCCCAGCAGCTGGAAGCCGCCGCCGAACAGCAGGCCGTTCCGGGTGGAAAGGGAGGTGACGCCCTCCTGGGCGAAAAGGCCCACGCACAGGGTGCCGAACACGCCGCAGCAAAGGTGGACGGAGGTGGCGCCCACCGGATCGTCGATTTTCCTGCGGTCAAAGAACAGCACGGCGAACACCACCAGAACGCCGGACAGCGCCCCGATGAGAAGGGAGGATTCAACGGAAACGTAGGCGCAGCTTCCGGTGACGCCCACCAGCCCGGCCAGGCAGCCGTTGACGGTCATGCCCAGGTCCGGCTTTTTCATCACAATCCAGGAGGCTGCGGT
This sequence comes from Candidatus Caccousia avistercoris, assembly GCA_018715025.1. Lineage (GTDB taxonomy): Bacteria > Bacillota > Clostridia > Oscillospirales > Acutalibacteraceae > Caccousia > Caccousia avistercoris. The sequence continues at coordinate 23,862 of DVMK01000235.1, read as the reverse complement.
GGAGGTGAGCACCGCCGCAATGGCGGAGGTGTTGGTGGTCATAAGGATGTGGAACACGTCGGAAGGGTTCTGAAAGCTCATGGTAGAGCCGGGGTTGAAGCCGAACCAGCCCAGCCACAGCACGAACAGGCCGATGACCGCCAGCGACATGCTGTGCCCGGGAATCGCCCGGGGCTTGCCGTCTTTGCCGTATTTTCCAATGCGGGGCCCCAGCAGCATGGCGCCCGCCAGGGCCGCCCAGCCGCCCAGGGAGTGAACCACCGAGTCCCCCGCAAAGTCCAGGAAGCCCAGGCGGGAAAGCCAGCCCCCGCCCCACACCCAGTGGCCCGCAATGGGGTAGATCACCAGGGTCAGCACGAAGGAGAACAGGATGAACGAGAGGTACTTCACCCGCTCGGCCACCGCGCCGGAAACAATGGTGGCGGCCGTGCCGCAGAACACCAGCTGGAAGAAGAACTTGCCCCAGAAGGGCACCGACGAGGTCAGCGTCCCGTCGTAGAAGGAAAGATCCTGCCCGCCCAGCACAAACAGGTGCTCGGTGCCCAAAATGGGGTTGTCGCCGCCGAACATAAGGCCCCACCCCAGCAGCAGAAACCCCAGGGACGACACCGCGAACACAATGAAGTTTTTCGACAGGATGTTTACGGTGTTTTTCGACCTGGCAAAGCCGGCTTCCACGCTGGCAAAGCCCAGGTTCATGAAGAATACGAGAATCGCCGCCAGAAATACCCACAGCGTGTCAATCAAGGAATACTCCATGGTAAAATCCCTCCTGTGCATTGGATAAAATAAAAAGAGGACAAGGACGTTTCCCGGGAACGTCCTTGTCCTGACAACAACCACTATACCACTTTTTCTGCCGATGTCAAGGCGAAAATGAAATTTTTAATCAAATTTCCTGCATTTTATAAAAATCAGGGAAAAGGGCTCCCGGTTCCCGGCAATTTTGCTCTTTTCTGCAAAGAGTGGGCCGATTCTTTTTGATACGCACAAATTCCTAGAAAATGCGGGAAAATCCTGATAGATTTTTCTTTCGCAGGAAGCCTCCCCCGTGTTGGCCGGAAGCTATTACGGGAAGATTTTTTGAAAATTATGAATAAAAAGAAAACGAAAATGAATTTTAAATATAAAAATCCTTCTTTTTGAAGCGGCAGGAACGGCGGCCCGCCCGCCGGGGCGGGAGGAAGCTGCGGAAAAAAATCTCTTGACCTGGAGCACACTTCAGGTTATATAATAAGAAAAAAGCATTACCAATAAAAGAATAGGATGAACGACATGCCTCAAATCATTGAAAACCGTGTGTACGACGAGGAGCGGGCTTTGTACCACCTGACAAACGCCCAGGTGCTGGGGTGTACCTTCGCCGGGCCTGCCGACGGGGAGTCTGTGCTGAAGGAGGCCAGGGACGTTTTGGTGAAGGACTGCTCCTTCTCCCTGCGGTACCCCCTGTGGCACGTGCGCCATTTCCGCCTGGAGGATTCCCGCATGGACGGGGCCACCCGCGCGCCCATCTGGTACGCGGAGGACGGTGTCCTCTCCGGCTGCGCCATCGACGGCATCAAATGCCTGCGGGAGTGCCAGCGCATCCAGGTGGAGCGCTGTACCGTCCATTCCCCGGAATTCGGGTGGAAGTGCCGGGAAATTGCCCTGCGCGGCACCGAAATCGAGTCGGAGTACCTGCTTTTTGACAGCCGCGATGTGGAAATTGAGGGGCTGTCCATGAAGGGGAAATATTCCTTCCAGTACATGGAAAACCTGCACATCCGCAATTCCCGGCTTGACACCAAGGACGCCTTCTGGCACAGCAAAAACGTGGTGGTGGAGAACAGCCTGGTGAAGGGCGAGTACCTGGGCTGGTTTTCCGACGGGCTGACCCTCATCAACTGCCATATTGCAGGCACCCAGCCCCTGTGCTACTGCAAAAACCTGCGGCTCATCCACTGCACTATGGAGGACGCCGACCTGGCCTTTGAATATTCCGACGTGGAGGCGGAGGTGGAAGGACACATTGATTCGGTGAAAAACCCCCGTTCCGGCCTGATTGTGGCCGACAGCGTGGGCGAAATTGTCCGGGAATCCCCGGTGATGGAATGCACCGGCCAGGTGCGCCTGCGGGAAAAAGTTTCTCCGCAGCCTTGATTTTTTCCAGAAAATGATGTATTGTTATACTGGTTAGACTCTTCTAACTAGATCGGTTTGCCGCATTGCAGCCGGCCGTCCCCTTCGCTGGGGGCGGCCAACTCTTTTCTTTTTGGTTAGCATAAACTAACCAAGGGAAATTCCCCAAAGCGGCAGGCATGGAAAACGCCCCGGAGGGGGCGTTTTTTGTCAGGATTCTTTTGTCGCTTCCTGGGCGGCGGCCCTGCGGGAAGAACCGGCGGCCCGGGGGCGGGCAATGGCCTTCATGCGGCCGGCCAGCTTCTGCTGCACCAGCTCTTGGGCGAAGCGGTTCCAGCCGCCTGCGGCGGTGGGCTCTTCCCCGCTGCTCACCAGGCCCAGCAGCATTTGGGCCGCCTCCTCCACCGAGGGGGATTCGGTGAAGCGCACCAGGATTTTCCCCTCCCCGCAGAGGACAAGCTTCAGCCTGCGGGTGCAGGGCGTTTCCAGAAAATACAGGTTCAGCAGCATGACCGGGCGTTCCTCCTCGTCGCGCCGCACAACGGCCGAGGCGGCCACCGCGTAGGCCTCCCCGTTGATGCGCACGGTGCTTTGCAGGGCGGCCCCGCCAAGGCCCACCGGGATCCGGTTCTGGTTTTTCCCGTCCCAGTCCAGGGTGGTGAGGAAGAGCTTTTCCTCCTCCACCGAAAAGCGGAGAGCCGCCAGGCAGGGGGAAAAGTTGTTGGTGACGGCGGCCAGCAGGAAGGGCATGAGCGAGCCGAAGCTTTTTTCCAGCCGGAACCAGCCCTCTTTCCCGGCGGCCGGAAGGCAGAAGGGCATGGCCTCTGCCAAAGAGGAGGCAGGCGGCGCGGCGGGCGCTTCCCGACGGGGGCACAGGAAGCGCCGCAGCCCCGCCAGCGGGGCCCGCCAGGTTCCCGGCTCTTCCTCCGCCCAGGGGCGGCGCAGGGCGCGCAGCGCGGCCGGGTCGTCCCGCAGAGGGCCCCGGAACAGCATGAGCCCCGCCCGGCCTGGCCGCTGGGCACGCCAGCGGGAGAAGAGGGCCTGCGCCCCGTCGCCGAAGTAGTCGTTCACCGCTTTCAGCACGCCGTTGAAGAACAGGGCGGCGTCGCCGCCGGTGGCGGCCACCACCATGTCGCGCTCCGGCAGCACAATGACGTATTGGCCGAACACGCCGTTGTACTGGTAAGAGCCGGCCGCGGGGAAATTCCACAGCTGGTAGCCGTACCGGTCCATCCCCTCCCGGCCGGTGTCCACCTCCATGGCCAGGGATTCCTCAATCCAGCGGGAGGGCACCAGCTGGCGCCACTCCCCTTCCTGCCGCCAGCGGCCCTTCTGCAGGTACAGCTGGCCCAGCTTGGCCATGTCCGTCACCCGCAGGTACAGGCCCCAGCCGCCCTTCTCAATGCCCATGGGGCAGGTTTCCCAGTACAGGGGGCCGACGCCCAGGGGCTGGAACAGGCGGGGCGTCAGGTATTCGGTAAGGGTCTGGCCGGTGACCTTGCAGAGAATGGCCGCCAGCAGGTAGGTGTTCATGCTGTTGTAGCGGAACTGTTCCCCCGGGGTCCAGGCAAAGTCAGAAAAAAAGAAAGCCCGCACCCAGTCCCGCTCCATTTCCGACCCGGCCTCGTTGAAGTTGGCGCCGCTGGTCATGTTCAGCAGGTGCTTCACCCGCAGGGCCGTCAGCCGGGGGCTTTTGAACAGGGGGAGCTTGTCGGGGAAAAAGTCCGCCGCCTTGTCCTCTGGGGAAAGAAGCCCCTCCGCCGCGGCGATGCCCACCCCCATGCCCACCACGCTTTTCGACATGGAGAAGGTCATGTGGGGCAGGGTGGCGGTGTAGGGCTCCCGGCTGACGCAGGCGATGAGCCTGCCGTGGCGGAGCACCGCCGCGCTGTGCAGCCGGGGGAAGGAACCGCCGTCCGCGGCGCGGAAGAAGTCCCGCAGGTATCCGCTGGGAATCCCCTCCCGCTCCGGGGTGCTTTTGGGCAGCCTGGGGTCGGAATCCGGGTCAAACTGCGGTTTCTTTGCCTCGAAGGGGTACGGGGTGATGTGGGTCATGTCTCCTCGCAGGAATTTCATCATGAAATCCGCCGCTTTCATTTGGTTCAGCAGGGCCATGGCCGCTCCTTTCTCTTCTCCCTGGCGGGAGGGATGGTTGGAAAATCAACAGAACCCGCCGGGGCGGCGGGGAAACGGGTCAGCGCCCGGGGGGCAGCTGCGCGTCGAAGTCCAGGCTGGGGGCCTGCTCCGGGACGCGGCGGGTGAGGCCGAATTTCTCGCACAGCGGCTTGGCGGCCCCGTCCAGCAGGGCGGGCAGCTCTTGGGGAAGGTCGGGCAGCAGGCAGATGGCCTGGGTCCGGCTTTCTATAAGGTAGCCCTCGGCCTTTTCGCCGTACAGGCGCAGAATGTCTTTGGGCTCGCCGTCCTCCCCCACGGCAATGCGCAGGCGGCGGAACAGGGGGGCCGCCGCCGCCGGGCGCAGCCACGGGCCGCAGGCCTCTTCCGGCGAGACGACGAACACCGTCCCGCACTGCCCCAGCAGGGCCGAAAGGGCGGGGAACAGCTCTTCCTCTGAGAAGGCGGCGGCCGTCCGGCCCAGGCCGCAGTCCAGGGAACGGAGCAGGCGCTCTACCTCCTGCTGCAGCAGGAAGGTGCGCCTGGCCTGGCAGAATAATAATCCAGTATCCAACGTCAATTCAAATCCTCTCGTATTCCACAGGCGCGCCGGTGAGCAGGCGGCGCACCAGGTCCAGGGCGGTGCTGGCGGCCCGGAAGCGGGTCCACTCCCGGCCCTTCTGCCGCACGCCCGGGTCCATGCGGTGCACCAGGGTGCGGGTTCCGTCGCACACGCCGATGTACACCAGCCCCACCGGCTTTTCCGGCGTGCCGCCGCCGGGCCCGGCGATGCCGGTGACGCCCACGCCGATGCTGCTGCCCGCCAGACGGCGCACGCCCTCTGCCATGGCGCGGGCCACCGGCTCGCTCACCGCGCCGTATTGCTCCAGCAGCTCTGCCGGGACGCCCAGCAGCCGTTCCTTGGCCTCGTTGGCGTAGGTGACGGCCCCCAGGTGGAACACCTCAGAAGCGCCGGGCACGTCGGTGATCCGCTTGGCGATGAGGCCCCCGGTGCAGGATTCCGCCGTGGCCAGGGTCATGCCTTTTTCCGCCAGCAGGCCCACCACCGTGTGCTCCAGGCAGCTGGGGGAGGTTCCGTCCCCGTTTACCGCGTAGACATAGTCCCCCAGCCTGCGGCGGATCTCCTCCACCAGGGGGGCGCACAGGGCCTGGGCGGCTTCCTCCGTCTCTCCCTTGGCGGTGACCCGCACAAACATTTCGCAGTCCTTGGCGTAGGGGGCGGCGGTGGGGTTGGCGCTCTCCATCAAATCCGCCAGGCGCTGGGCGGCGCTTCCCTCCCCAATGCCGAAGGTGCGCACCATGCGGGACACAATCACCCCCTGGGACAGGCCCGCCAGCCAGGGGATGAGGCTGTCGCGCACCATGGGCTCCAGCTCAGAGGGGGGGCCGGGCAGCAGGGCCACGTACTGGCCGCCCTCCGCCTGGAACACGCACCCGGGCGCGGTGCCATGGTTGTTGGGGAACACGTGGCAGCCCTCCGGCAAATCGGCCTGCTTCCACTGGTTCTGGCTGCATTCCCGGTTTTTGAAATACTCCGCAATGCGGCGGCGGCTTTCCTCGTGAGGGACCAGGCGCTTGCCGCACACCCGGGCGGCCGTCTCTTTGGTCAGGTCGTCGTTGGTGGGGCCCAGGCCGCCGGTGAGCACCACCAGGCCGCTGCGGCCCAGGGCGGTGCGCAGGGCCTCTTCCAGGCGGCCCGGGTTGTCGCCCACGGTGCACACGTGCAGCACGTCTATCCCTATGGCAGAGAGGGCGCGGGCCGTGTAGGCGGCGTCGGTGTTTACGGTGTGGCCCAGCAGCAGCTCGGTGCCCACCGAAATCAGTTCAGCTTTCATAATGGGAATCCCCTCTCTTTACTCCGCGTCTCCCGGCAAAATCTTGGTAACTTTGCGCCCGGCCACGCACTCCTCCACCAGGGCCTCCACGTCCAGCTCCTGCTCCGCCTTCTCCACGTCGGCCAGCTCGGGCCGGGTGCGGGGGTGCTTGGGGGTAAAGACGGTGCAGCAGTCCTCGTAGGGCTGAATGGAAATGTCGTAGGTGCCGATTTTTCGGGAAAGGCTTACGATTTCGCTTTTGTCCATGCCGATGAGGGGGCGCAGCACCGGCAGATCTGCCGCCGCGTCTGTGGCGGCGATGGCCTTCATGGTCTGGCTGGCCACCTGGCCCAGGCTTTCGCCGGTGATGAGCGCGCCGCAGCCCTCCAGCTCGGCCACCCGGCTGGCAATGCGCATCATGAACCGGCGCATGATCAGGGTGAAGTAATCCTCCGGGCAGCGGCGCAGCATCTCCTCCTGCACATGGGCGAAGGGCACGGTGATGAGGAACATGCGGCCCGCGTACTCGCCCACCCGGCGCAGCAGATCCTTCACCTTCTCCTCTGCCCGTTCGCTGGTGTAGGGCGGGCTGGCAAAGTGGATGGGGGTCAGCTCTACGCCCCGCTTGGCCATCATCCAGGCGGCCACCGGGCTGTCGATGCCGCCGCTGATGAGTACGGCCGCCTTTCCCCCGGTGCCCACCGGGATCCCCCCGGCCCCCTGCTCCGGCTCGCCGTGCAGATACGCGCCGAAGTCGCGGATTTCCACCCGCACCGTCACGTCGGGCTGGTGTACGTTCACCGTCAGGTGTGGGTAGGCCTCCAGCAGGCAGGCCCCCACTTCGGCGGAGATTTCCGGGGACTGGAGGGGGAACTTCTTGTCGGCCCGCTTTGTTTCCACCTTGAAGGTGCGGGCTTCCTCCAGCTGAGGGCGCAGGTATTCCACCGCCGCGGGCAGAATCGCCTCCATGGATTTTTCCACCGCGCAGGCGCGGGAGAAGGTGATGACGCCGAAAATCTTCGCCGCCCGCTCCACGGCTGTTTCAAAGTCTGCGTCCTCGTCCAGGGGGGAGACGTACACGGTGGACTGGGCCATGCGCACGTCGAAATTCCCCAGGGGCGCCAGCCTGCGGTGAATATTTTTCAGCAGGGCGTTCTCGAAGGTGTTCCGGTTCAGCCCCTTGAGCACCATCTCCCCCAGCTTCAGCAATATAACTTCCTTCATAGTCTTTCCCCTTCCAACGAAAATATGGGTTGGCGCGTTCCCCGGGGGATTCCCGGAGGCTCGCGCTGTTATTTATTAGAATAATTTTAAAAGAGAACAAATCTTAAAGTTTTCGTCCACCTTTTTCAAAAGGTGGCGGGGTGCAGGGGCAGAGCCCCGCAGATAGCCGTGAAACGGCTTCAAAAAAGGTAAGCAGACAGAGGCGAAGCCTCGAATCTGCGACGTTATGCTCCACGGTTATTGTTTTATCTGCATTACTTACAGTAAAAATTCTTCTAGTTTTCTCTTTGCCGCGACCGCACGCGGCGGTGCGGTTTCTTTCTCTACGCGGAGAAAGAAACCAAAGACGCGCGGGGGTCTCGGGTCTCCGCTGCCGCTCCGGTCGGCGCCTTGTTTGTGTGCCACCGGCACACGGCGCCCCCTCGACCCCAGGGGCTGTCCTGCCTGGGAAAAGTAGAGCGGCGCGAACGATATATTTACGGGGGCGTTACCCCGCAAAATTATGCTTCGACGCGTGCCGCAGCTTTGCCGCGTCACGATGAGCAGAGGGAGTTCAGGCCCTCCTGCAGGGCGGCGGCGAAGGCGTCCACGTCCTCCTCCGTGTTCCAGCGGGAGAAGCTGACCCGCAGGCTGGAGGCGATCTCTTCCCTGGGCAGGCCCATGGCGGCCAGCACATGGCTGGCCTTGCCCTTGGCGCAGGCGGAGCCGGTAGAGACGAAAATATCCCGGGCGGCCAGGAAGTGAAGCATGGTTTCGGCCCGGACAGGGCAGGCGGAGAGGCTGAGAATGTAGGGCAGGGCGTCCTCCCCGGAATGGACGGAAACGCCGGGGATCCCGGCCAGCCGGGCGCGGAGGCGCTGGTTCAGCCCGCGGATCCGCTCCTCCTCCTGCTTCAGGCCGGGCAGGGCTTCCACGGCCGCGCCGAACCCGGCGATGAGGGGCGCGCTCTCTGTGCCGGGGCGCAGGCCCCGCTCCTGCCCGCCGCCGAACACCCGGGGGGCCAGGCGGACGCCCTTCTTCACAAACAGAGCGCCTACCCCTTTGGGGCCGTGGATTTTATGGGCGCTCACGGTCATCAGGTCAATGTGGTCCCGCAGGGGGCGCAGGGCGATTTTTCCAAAGGCCTGCACCGCATCCACGTGCAGCAGGGCGGGGGCTTTTTTGGCGGCAATGGCCCTGGCGGCCTCTGCCACAGGCAAAAGGGAGCCCACCTCGTTGTTTACGGCCATCATGCTGACCAGAATGGTGTCGGGGCGGATCGCCTCCCGCACCTGGGCGGGGGAAATGCGGCCCTGCCCGTCGGGGGAAAGCCAGGTCACGGTAAACCCTTCCCGCTCCAGGGCCTCTGCCGTGTGAAGCACCGCCGGGTGCTCGATGCGGGTGGTGACAATGTGGCTGCCCCGCTTTTTTCTGGCATAGGCCGCGCCGAACAGAGCCAGGTTGTCGGCCTCTGTGCCGCCGGAGGTAAAAAAGATTTCCTCCGGCGTACAGCCCAGGGCCCTGGCCACGGCCCGGCGCGCCCGGGCGACCTCCTGTTCTGCCGCCAGCCCCAGGCTGTGCAGAGAGGAGGGATTCCCCCAGGTTTTGGTGAGAAGCTCCGTCACCTTTTCCACCGTCTCCGCGCAGGGCTGCGTCGTCGACGAATTATCCAAATAGATCAAACGAATCACCTCCGGTGCGGGCAGTGCCCGCAGACAAGCCGCGCATCCGCCGCCTGCGGCTGCCCCGCCAGGCCCGGGCGCTGGTTTGCGTCCGCCCTCTGCTTTTTGCGGGAAAAGCTTCCGCTGAGGCTTTTTCGCCCAGGGAGAAGGGAAGCGGCGCGAACGGCAGATTCCGGGGACAGCGTTCCCCAAGATGAGCCGCCCGCCCTTTTAAGAAGTATTATATCACACCTGCGGAGGAGGAGGAAAGGGGTTCCCCAAAGAGGGAGAGGGCTTTGCAAAAACGGACATCCTATATTATAATAGGAGCAGAATCCGAAAATCAACCGAAGGTGGGGGGACGGCTATGAAAAATACAAAACAGCGGGCGGCCATCCTGCAGGTGCTGGAGGAAAGCGCCGACCCGATGAGCGCCGAGGAGGTCTACCAGGCCCTGCACGGCCGGGAACCCTCGCTGGCCCTTTCCACCGTGTACCGCAACCTGGAACGGTTTGCGGAGGAAGCCATCCTTCTCAAGGATGTGTTCGGGGACGGCGTCGCCCGCTACTCCCCCGCCCGCCGCCACGGCCACTACCTGGTGTGTACCAGCTGCGCCGCCCGGGTGAAAATAGACGGCTGCCCCCTTCACGCCCTGGAGGAAGGGCTGGCCCGCGACACAGGGTTTTCCATTGAAGGGCATTCCCTCACCATTTACGGGAAATGCCCCCTGTGCGCCGGGAAGGAGCGCAAGGCCGGGCGCTGACCCGCCCGAAAAGAAAACCGCCGCCCTCGGGCAGCGGTTTTCTTTTTCGCCGGAAGCCGCGTCAGGGCGTCTCCCCCTCCGCCTTTTCCTCCGCCTGCGCCTGCCTGGCCATAACCCTGCTGTTGAACCGATCCAGCAGCAGGGCGGCCGCTATGCCCACCGCCAGGCAGATCAGGTTGGGGACGGCGGTTTCCCACCTGGTGAAGCTGGAGAAGGGGATGATCATAACGGTGGCGGCAATGACAATGCCGATGATCCCGTGGAAGGCGGCGGAATAGTAGCGCTGGAACAGGGCGTTCACGGCCTTGGCCAGACAGATGACCGTCGCCACGGCGCCAATCGCCGCAGGGGCCAGCACGGAAAGGTCAAAACGGCCAATTCCGTCCACAAAGGGGGTGTACAGGCCCAGAGGCATGAGAAGGGTGGAAAAGCTCATGCCGGGGGCGATGACGCTCAGCGCAAGGCAGAAGCCGCAGAACACGTACCAGGGGAAGCTGGGCGCGACCTGCACCGAGGTGTACTGCAGCCCCATGAGAAGGGCGAACACAACGCACAGGCAGACCGCCAGGGAAATGTACGAGCTTCTGCTGCGGCCCTGCTCCCCGGCTTCCCGGAAGAGGGAGGGCAGCATGCCGGAGATGAGGCCGATGAACAGGCAGACGGAGGGTTCCGGGTATTTTTCCAGGAAGAAGGCCAGCACGTTGGCAATGCCCAGAAACCCGGCCGCCGCCCCTATCAGCACCGGCAGCAGCCGGGGCACGTGGGTTTTGAAGCGCTTCAGCGGGTGAGACAGCAGCTCCATAATCGGCTGGTAAATGCCGAACACCACCGCCAGCACGCCGCCGGAAATGCCCGGCAGCACGGCCCCCAGGCCGATGAGCGCCCCCTGCACCACCCGCAGCACCAGCTGCACCGGGGTGCTTTTCGTTGCTTTCTCCTGTTTTTTGTTTTCGTTCATAGGCTTGGCAATTCCTTTCCTGTTTCGTGTTGCGGGCCCGGCTTTGCGCCCAGGGCTTCCTCCAGGGTTTCGCTGCAGGCCAGGCAGGTGCGGCAGTTTTCCCGCATTTCCGCCAGCTTTTCCGGCGCGCGGAGCAGCGCGGCCACCTGCCCGGCGCTCTCTTTCGGGCGGGAGGAGCGCAGGCGCACCGCGGCGCGGCGTTCCAGCAGGAACCGGGCGTTGTCCTCCTCCTGGCCGGGGATAGGATCGAATACCGCCAGGGGAATGCCGCAGGCCAGGGCCTCTGAGGTGGTAAGCCCGCCGGGCTTCGTCACCAGCAGGTCGCAGGCGTGCATGTAGTCCGCCACCCGGCTGGTGAACAGGATGGGGTGCAGTCTGTGGGCGGAACGGCCCGCCAGCTCTTGAAATTTGGCGAAGAGCTTGTCGTTTTTCCCGGTAATCACCACCGCCTCGAAGGGGTCCGGCAAAGCGTCCAGGGCGCGGAACACAGAAAACACGCTTTTCACGCCGAAGCTGCCCGCCATGAACAGCAGCACCGGCAAATCAGGCGAAAGCCCCAGCTCCGCCCGCAGGGCGTCCCGGTCTGCCGGCTGGCGGAATTCCGGCCGCACCGGGATGCCGCACACATGGATTTTCCCGGCGGGCACGCCCCGCCGCTGCAGGTCCGCCGCCGCATCGGCGCAGGAGGCCAGGTACCCGTCGGCCTCCTGGGAAATCCAGGCGGCGTGCAGGCCGTAGTCGGTGAGCATGTGCACCACCTTGGCAGAAATCAGCCCCTTGGCCTTCATGCGGGACATGATTTGGCACACGAAGGGGTAGGCGCACACAATCACGTCCGGGTCGTGCTTTTGAATGATGGGCATCAGGCGGTTCCCGAACAGGGAAGCCGCAAACCGCATGAAGCCGCTGGCGCCCCGGCGGCTGTCGGTCAGCCGGTAGCACAGGCCGAACAGCCAGGGAAAATGCTTGGCGGAAATTTTGTACAGGTCGCAGCAGCAGAAGTCCACCAGACGGCCGAAGGGCTTGGTGGAATCCTCCAGGGCTACCTGGAACCCCGCCCCCGCCAGCTGGGCCTGCAGGGCCTTGGAGGCGCTCAGGTGGCCGCCCCCCGCCATGGCGTACAAAACCAGAATCTTCATGCCGGCTCCGCTCCTTCCCCGGTCAGCTGGTGCAGCAGAGAGAAAATGTCCTGGCAGGAATGGGACTTGTCAAAGGAACTGCAGGACTCCCGCATGGCCTCCAGACGGCGGGAATCCTCCAGCAAAGACACAATGGCCTGCGCGCCCCCCTTGCGGGAATCCAGCGGGATGGCCATGTTGTGGGAAATCAGGAAATTGGCGTTGTCCTCCTCCTGGCCGGGAATAGCGTCGAACACCGCCAGGGGGATGTTGCAGGCCAGGGCCTCTGAGGTGGTAAGCCCGCCGGGCTTCGTCACCAGCAGGTCGCAGGCATGCATGTAGTCTGCCACCCGGTCGGTGAAAAATACCAGCTTGGTGGGCTTGGGCGAGCGGCGGATCACCTTTTGAAAGGCGGTGTACAGCCGCTTGTTGCGCCCGGTGATGATGATGATTTGAAAATGAGACTCCGTGTGGATGAGCTCCTTATAAATAGAAAGGATATTCGCCACCCCGAAGCTGCCCGCCATGAACAGCACGGTGGAAACCCCCGGGGAAAGGCCGAATTCCTTCAGCAGGGCGTTTTTGTCCGCCTTGCTGAAGAACACATCCTCCACCGGGATGCCGAAGGGGTGGATTTTTTCCGCGGGCACGCCCCATGCCTCCATTTGGGCGGCCATGCCCTCGCTGGCCACCACGTAGGCGTCCACGTTGGGCGCAATCCAGGCCCGGTGGGGGCCGTAGTCTGTCATAAGGCACAGCAGCGGGGCCGAAACCTTCCGCTTCCCCTTCAGGTAGGAAACCATCTCGGTGGCAAAGGGGTGGGTGGAAAGGATCACGTCCGGCTTTTCCGCGGCCAGCAGCGGCAGAAGCTTTACGCCCACCGCCCCGTTAAAGCGGGTGACCAGAGAGTACAGCGGGGTGTCCATGTTTGTGGCCCGGTACAGCCGCCCGAACACCCGGGGGGCCTTGGTGGCCATGAAGTGGTACCCGTCGCAGCAGGTTTTGTCCAGGATTGTGTTGACTTCCTTTAACGCGTCCGCAATGACAACCGAATTCCCTTCCGTATTTTCCAGAATATACGTCTGGAGCGCGCGGGATGCGCGCAGGTGTCCGCCTCCGGTTGCTGCGGAAAGAATCAGGATTTTCAAAGCCGTTCCCTCCTGTTTTCCTGTTCGTGGGACCCCGCCCTTCTCCCCTCTCAGAGGGCGGGCCTTCCCCTGCAGGTTTCGTTTTTTCTGTGCGCCGTTTCGCGGCGGCAGGCGCAGAACCCATTCCGGCGCAGCGCCAATCCACGGCGGCCTCTGTGTGGGCGGATCCCTTTTGACCTGCAGGCTTGTCCCGCCGGCCGGGAACATCCGGATTTGCTGAACTCCCTTCGCCCTTTCCACAAAGGCTTCTTTTTCCAAAAGGTTTCGTCAAAAAATAGATAATTTTTTGAGGATTCTCTGCTATAATCAAAACAACGGTTCTTCGGCAAAGGCCATGCCCCCTCCCCCGTTCTGCCGCTGGGGGAAACTGGATGTAACCTTTTGCACGGCTCGCCCGTATTTTTTATGGATACGCCTGCCGCTCTTCCCGGCCGGGCGCGCTCCTATTATATCATAAGAACGGGCGTCCGTCATGGCTTTCCCCAAAAATCCTTTTATTTTTTTCAAACGCTCTTTCCGGGCCGGTTCTTCCCAGGCCCTGGAAGGGTTGCAAAAGGTTTACAATCCGCGGGAAACGCTTTACTTTTCCCAATAAAAGAGATATGATATACAGAGATCGATTTCTTTTCATCGGGCAGGAGGCGGGGGTCCCCGGTTCCGCGCTGCGGGGGGACGAAGCGCCGCCCCTTCCCACAAAGGAAGGGCAGGAGGAAATTTGCATGGCAGATTATGAGAATAGAACCGGCCCCGCCCACCTGAGAAAGGGCGGGAACAAGGCCAAGGGAGTGATCATCGCCGCCTGCGTGCTGGTGGTGGCCGCTGTGGCCGGCGTGTGTATTTTCCTGGCGCAGCAGGCCCGGGCGGAGAGCGCCCGGGAGGCGGAAATTGCCGCCGTTCTGGACACGGACACCTTTTACGAGGGCATTTCTGTGGAGGGGGTCAGCCTTGGCGGCATGACCATGGAGGAGGCCAGGGAGGCATTGAAGGAAAAGGAGGCTTCCCTGCGGGAAACCTTTTCCATCACCCTCACCTATGAGGACCAGAGCTTTACCGTAACCCAGGACGACGTGGACTTCCTCTTCGACACGGAAGCGGTGCTGGAGGAAGCCTACCAGTACGGCCGCACCGGCAGCCGGGAGGAGCGGTACCAGCAGGTGATGGCTCTGCGGGAATCCCCCCGGGATTTCACGCTTTCCCACACCATGGAGTATACCGGCCTGAAAGACAAGCTGGCCGAGCTGACGGCCCCCCTGAACGCAGACCCGGTCGACGCCAGTGTGACGGCCTTCAACTCCTCCACAGAGGAGTTTGACATTGCCGAAGGGCAGCCGGGCCGCCAGGTGGATGTGGACGCCCTTTACACCCAGGTGGAGGCCATTCTCAACAGCACCCGTACCGGCACGGTGGAGATTCCCGTGACGGAAACGCCCTATGAGGTGACGGCGGAGGATCTGCGCCAGAATCTGAAAAAGCTGGGCGAGTACTCCACCGCCTCCACCAACACCGCCAACGGGAATTACAACATGGCCCGGGCCATGGCTTCCATCAACGGCACCTGCGTGCAGCCGGGCGAAACCTTCTCGTACTTCGGCGTGGTGGGCCCCGCCGGCCGCAACGAGGGCTACAAGGCCGCCAACGCCATTGTGAACGGCAAGCTGATCCCCTCCTACGGGGGCGGCATCTGCCAGACCTCCACCACCCTGTACGGGGCGGTGCTCCGCTCCGGCCTTGAGATCGTGGAGCGCTCCAACCACTCCATCCCCTCCACCTACTGCCCCATCGGGCAGGATGCGGCGGTGAGCTACCCCAACATGGATTTCAAATTCCGCAACAACACCGACTACCCCATCTATATCATTGCCGGTATGGAGGGCAAAACGGTGTACGCCACCATTTACGGCTGGCAGTCGCCGGAATACGACACCATCGAAATCACCTCCTGGTATACAGAGACGATTCCCGCGCTCACCACCCCCACCTATTCCCTGGACAACAGCCTGGCCGAGGGCCAGGTGCGGCTTGACCAGAAGGCCTACAACGGCTACCGCGCCGCCGCCGCCCGCACCTACTACAAGGACGGCGTGGAGGTGAAGTCTGAGGCTCTGCCCAACTCCTACTACCGGCCCAGCGGGCCCTACTACTCCTACGGCCCCGGCACCGACATCAGCAACAACCCGGGGGCGACCAGCGGCAACTCCTCCAGCAGCCAGGCCAGCTCGGCCCCCGCCTCCTCGGCCCCTGCCTCTTCTGCGCCGGCTTCTTCGGCCCCTGCGGCCTCCAGCCAGGCGCCGGCCTCTTCCGTGCCCCCGGCCTCCTCCCAGGAGGGCCAGCCGGATCCGGAGGGCGGGGCTTCCAGCCAGGCCCCGCAGGACGCTGCTTCCGCCGCAGGCATACAGCCGGATCCGGAGGGGGAAACCTCTCTGACGGCAGAGTAGCTGCGTGTACCATAGAAAGGATGTGTCCTTTTTTGATTGACAGCAAAAAACCTGCGATCAGTATTGTGATCCCTGTATATAACGCCGCCCGGTATGTGGCCCAGTGCCTGGACTCCCTGGTGGAGCAGACCTTCCGGGACTTTGAGGTGATCGCCGTCAACGACGGCTCCACCGACGGCAGCCTGGACATTCTCCGCTATTACGAGAGGAAATATCCCTACTTTCATGTGATTGACCAGAAAAACGGCGGCGTTTCCAGGGCGCGGAACGCGGGAATGGCCCAGGCCCGGGGGGAGTACCTTGGCTTTATGGATGCCGACGACACCGCCGCGCCCACCTACCTGGAGCGCCTGTACCGCACCTGTGTGGACAACAACGCAGAGATTGCCTGCTGTTATTATTATTACCGGTTTGAAGAGCCGTCCTTCCTTTTCCAGTACCCCTTCCGGTGCCACGGCGTGTACAACCGCACCCAGGCCATGAACAAGCTTCTGCACGACACCCAGATCCAGGGCCTTATGTGGAACAAGCTGTTCCTCCGTTCCCTGTTTACCGACAACAACATCACCTTCCCGGCCATGAAATGCCTGGAGGACATGATTGTCATGAACCAGCTGTTCGCCCACATCAACCGCCTGGCGGTGATTGACGAGCCGCTGTACTACTACACCCAGCACAAGGAAAGCGCCCTGGGCAGCATCAACGCCAGCAAAATCAACGACTTTATGAAGGCCATGGTGATGGTGCGGCTCATGCTGGAGCGGGGCGGCCAGTACGAGAAATACCGGCGCAGCTACCAGGCGCTCATCCGCAAAACGGGCGTGTGCTGCTACCTGTACGTGCTGCGGCTGCACGGCCGCGAGAAGTGCATGCAGGGCTGCGTGCGGAACCTGCGGGCCCTGTACCGGGGCTTCCGCTACTGCACCTCAGAGGAGTTCAGCCCCACCGCCAAAGCCCCAGAGCTGGCCGACCAGGTGGTTATGCCCGGCAAGCTGGAAAAGGATTATTACACCATACGGTAAGATTTTACTGCAAAACACAGCCAGCCATACCTCCGGCGTTCCGGCAGGGTATGGCTGGCTTTTCTTTTTGTATGGTTATAACACAAGCGGTTTTGAAGAAAGCGTCAAAACCGCCGATTGGGCCGGGCGCGGCTGTCCTTTTGTTTCATCAGGCAGCTCCCCACACAGCCTCACGTCCTCTTTTTCCGAATGCGGCGCAGCCCACAGAGGGCGGCCGCCAAAAGCAGCAGGCAGCCTGTTCCGGCGGCGATCCATACCAAGAGGCGGCTGGACTGTTCCTCAACGCAGAAAGTGACGGCGCCGGCCTGGCTGGTGAACAGAAGATATTGTCCGTCGATTGTAAACTCCGCCTGCGACCAGCCGTTTTCGTCCTTCACCCACAGCGCGCAGCGTTTGCCGGGGTCCGGCAGGCGGTAGTGTACCGTGTAAGACGCCTGCTTCAAATCCGGGTCATCCACTGTAACGGTATATGCGGTGCCGGTGTGGACCTGCCCCCGGCCGTTGGTCCAGGTCACGTCCTCCGTTGTGTGGGAGACCTTCGCCCGGCTGCTGAAGCTGCCGTCCACCAGAAGCTCCGGCAACTCTCCCCCGTCGGTCAGGGCGGAGGCATAGGGGGTGTACTCCGCCTCCAGAGTCTGGCTGGCGGTCAGATGGGTGTAGTCCAGCTCCGGCCAGGAGGCGGAGCACCCCTTTTTCGCCGGGATCTCCGGCAGGGATTCGATTCCCTCCCCGTACTGGAAGGGGATCACGGCCACGGTGACGCCGCCGGCCACAAAGGTCAGCTCCAGCTGGGAAAACTGCTCCGGCACACCCTCTGTGCTGCACAGCGCATCGAAAGCCACCGGCTCCGCCTGCCCGGCGTAGCTGATGCCGTCCAGCGCGCCCAGGCTTTCGCTGGTGAAGGTGTTGCCGGATATGGTGCCGCCGCTTTCCGAATCTCCCGCCACAGCGCCCAGGCAGGCAGATCCCTCCTCAATGGTCACCAGGGTATGGCAGTTTACCAGGGTAGCCCCCAGCCCGGCCACGCCGCCCACATAGTCCCCGCCGGACAGGCGGCACTTGCTCCAGCTGTCCCGGATGCTGCCCCAGGAGGCGCCGGCAATGCCGCCGACATAGTTGCCGTTGGTGCTGGTGACGGCGCCGTAATTCTCGCAGCCGCTCGCCCGTCCCAGGTCCATCAGTCCCACAATGCCGCCGGCATAGTCCTGTTTTCCGGTGATCTCTCCCGTGTTGACGCAGGAGGCGACGATGGCCTTGGTCTGGTACCGGAAATCCAGAGAGCGGTCTCCCTCCTGGATCAGATCGTCCTCCGGGTCAAAGTCATACTCCATGGCCATGGCGCCCACGATCCCGGCCACGTTGATATCTCCCTCCACCGTCCCGTCATTCCGGGCGTTGGAAAGGTACCCCGTATCCGTGGCCTCAGGCGCTTCGTCCGACACATCCTCAAACCGGTCCCCAGTCTCCTCGTCAGAGCCAGCCAGAATATCACGGAGCAGTCCGGTGATGACGCCGAACTGTTCATTGATGGCGTCCAGATCGTCCAGAAGGAGATCTGTACTGCTGGACACGGACTCCTGCAGGGCGTCCATGTCCAGCAGATTGGAGAAGATGTCTCCCAGGGCGTCCCCCTGCTCCTGAATCTCGCTGCTGACAGGGCGGATGGCGATGGCGGGCATCTCAGATAACTCGCGCAGCACGCCGTATAGGTTTTCGCTGACAGCTGAGGCCAGCGAGGCCAGATCCTCCATAGTATCTCCGGCGTTTTGCAGTTCCTCCATAGCGTCTCCGGACTGTTCCAGCAAATCCCGCAGACGGTGCAGGGCGTCTGCGCTGCTGGAAACGGCGCTGTCCAGAGCGTGCAGGGCAGAGGCAAGGCTTTCGCAGGCAGCTTTCGCCTCGCGCCGGGCGGCCTCCCATTCTTCCGGGTGAACGGTAGGAAGCACAAGCTTTGCCGCGGCGCCGCCCAGCGCCTGCGCAGCGGTTTTTGCCTGCTCCAGGCTGCTTTGTGCTGCCTCCAGCGAGGATTCCAGGGCGGCAAGCTCTTCGCCGCTCATGCCTGACCCGCCGGATTCCGCCCAAAGCGCAGCAGCCTGCGCCGCCGCATCCGACGCCGCAGACAGCGCATCCGCCAACTGAACGGCCGCGGCTGCGTACGCCTCTATGGCCTCTGCTGTCTGTTCCGGCTTTCCCAGCACATTCCGCAGATGGCCTAAGGCAGCCCTGAGGTGCTCCACGGCGTCCCGGCCGTGCTGGGCGGCGGCAGACAGCTCTCTCACAGCCTTCTCAAACCGGCCGGCCGTGCCGGGGGCCAGGTCGCCGGCCTTCTGCGCCTCCTCCATCACGCGATTCATCCGATCGGCCAGTTTGTCCAGCAGATCCATCGCATCTGCGGCGTCGTCCAGGATGGGAGTCAGCTCGTCGATGAGCCAGGAGATGCGGGCGGACATATCATTGATTTCATCCGTGTTTTCATTGGCCCAGTCCGCGGTGGAGTCCATCAGATTGCCGACAGCATCCTGGGCCTCCCCCGCCCGATCGGAGACAGCCTGCATCCGCGCTGAGAGTTCATCGGAGGTGCCGCGTACATCATCGCTGGTCTGGCCGATCAGGCCCCGCAGCGCATCCAGTTCATCCAGCAGGTCGCCGAGCTGACCTTCGTTGTAGAGAAGCCGCACCTCCGGCACCAGCTGCCCGGCGATGCCGCCCACATCCTTCCGGCCCAGAATCGTCCCGGAGTTGGTGCAGCCGTTCAGATAGCCGGACTGCCGTCCCACGATGCCGCCGATGTTGTACCCCACATGGGCGTACCCCACTGCTCCGGTGTTGGTGCAGCTTTGCAGCACGCCGGAGGAGAAGCCGGCGACGCCGCCGATGTCAGTACACACGGGAACATTTTCCGCGGCGTTGATCTGCTCCTGGTTCCAATTGTCCGGGTTCAGTTCCGCCTCCACCTCCGTGGTGTTGATGCTGCCGCTGTTCCCGCACTGGACGACGGAGCCGTAGTTCTGCCCGGCGATGCCGCCCACATAGTGCTCCCCGGTGACGGAACCGGCGAAGGTGCAGTTGATGATCTGTCCCTGGGTCTCGTTGATGCCCACGATGCCGCCGATGCTGTCTGCGCCGCTGACCGTCCCGGAAAACGTACAGTTGGTGACGGCGCCCTGGTTCTGCCCGGCGATGCCGCCCAGGATATTCTTGCGGCCGGTGGGGGCAATGGTGCCCGAGACATGAAGATCCCGCACGGCGCCGCTGGGCTGGATGTAGCGGAACAGGCCCCGTACATTGCCGCTGCCCGTGAGGGACAGCCCGGAGATGGTGTGGCCCTGCCCTTCGAAGGTACCGCCGAAGGTGGGAATAGGTGTGAAGTCCACGCCGGTCAGGTCAATATCCGCCTCCAGACGGACGGTTTTCCCCTGGGACCAGCTGTCCAGGGTGCAGTTCTGAGAAAGGTTTACCAGATCCTCCGCCGTGCGGAGGTAGACGGTATCGGCGCTCCCGGCCGCCAGAGCGGCGGGGGCTGCGGCGGAAAGGAACAGAACCGCCGCCAGAAGGAGGCTCAGGAGTTTATTGATTTTCTGTTTCATCTGCTTTTGGAACCTCCTCCGTTTGATAGCTTCCCGTTTCCAGCATACCGGAAACATCTCCGCGAATCACGCCTTGAATGGTGGCGTCCACCACGCCGGACACCCTGCCCCGGACCCGACCGTTCACATAGACGGTCCCGCTGGCGCTGCGGCTGACCTCCGGAACCTTGATGTTGAACCGGGTCTTTTCCACAATTTTATCTCCCAAATACAGAATCTGGGGCAGAATGAACATAACCAGGAACATGGAAATCAGCGTCCCCCGGCACAGGCACTCCCCGATGCCCACGATGGCGGGCTCTGTGGTGATCTGCGCAATCAGGAACCCGGCGGCGGACAGGATACTCCCCGAGGTGAGCACCGTGGGGAAGGACAGGTTCAGCGCCTGGATGATGGCCTCCCGCCGGGACATCTTCTCTTTCAGCTCGTTGTACCAGGAGGAGATGACGATGGCGTAGTCGATGTTGGCGCCCATCTGGATGGAGGTTACCACCAGGTAGCTCATAAAGAAAATGGGCTGCCCCGTCACGCCGGGGAAGGAGAAGTTGAACCAGATGCTGCCCTGGATCACCAGAATCAGCAGGATCGGCAGGCCCACGGACTGGAAGGTGAAGAGCAGCACAATGATGACAAAGACCACCGACAGCACGCTGATCATCACATTGTCCCTGGCAAAGGACGTGGACAGATCATAGTCGCTGGTGGAGTCCCCCACCAGATAGACGCTGCCGGCGTCATAATACCGCTCCGCCTCCTGGTGGATGGTCCGGAGGAAGGCGAAGGTCTCCTCCCCCTCCTCCGGCAGGTTCAGACTGACCAGCATCCGGGTGTAGTGCTCACCCAGCAGCTGCTCCCGGGCGTCGGACAGCTGCGCATAGAGGTCATCCAGATCCGCCTGGTCCTCCTCATCCAGGTCCACATAGCCCTCCTCCACCTTGTCGTAGGCAAAGAAGAACATATCCATCAGCGGCACCGCATAGTCGTCCACGCCGCCCACGATCCGGCCGTATTCCTCATTTTCCGCCGCGTAGGCGGCATAAACAAGGCACACCAGTTCGTAGTCCATGTCTGTCATCTCGGCAAACTGCCGGGGCTTGAGCGCATCCGTGAGCATATAGCCATCCATGACCTCCACGTTGGACAATCCCATGGCGTAGTCCACCTGGCCGTAGGTCTCCAGCCGGTCCAGCAGGGCCTTCTCGCTGGCATAGTCCCCTTTCGGCACCAGCAGCGCCATCACATTCTGGGTGCCGAAGGTCTCGTTGACCTTCTCCTCGGCGATCTGTGTCTCGTTCTGCCGGGCGGTCTCGATCTGGCTGTAGCCGTAGACATAGGGGCACTGGTTGGACAGCAGAAAGCCCGCCACAAGAGCCACGGCGAACAGGGGCACCCCCACATAGCGCAGCTTCAGGGCAAACCTGCCCCAGCGGTTGATTTTGGGGATGAAGCTGCGGTGCCGGGTCTTTGCCATGGCCTTGGAGAAGAGCATGAGCAGGCCCGGCATCAGGGTAAAGACCGAGAGCATGCTGAACAGAATCGCCTTAATGAGTATGATACCCATGTCAAAGCCGATGCGGAACTGCATGAACATCATGGCCGCCAGCCCCGAGATGGTGGTGAGGCTGCTGGCGGAGATGGAGGGGATGGCTGCGCTCACCGCCGCGATGCAGGCCTCCCGGTCCCCGGCGTGCTCCCGCTCCTCCAGAAAGCGGTGGAGCATGATAATGGCATAGTCTATGGCCAGTGCCAGCTGCAGCACCACGGTCACCGAGTTGGACACGAAGGAGATCTCCCCAAAGATAAAATTGGTGCCCAGGTTCAGCACCGCCGCCGCAATAAAGGTGAGCAGCAGCACCGGGATCTCCGCGTAGGAGCGGGAGGTGAGCAGCAGCACCAGTACAATAATAACCGCCGCCACCGCCAGGATAATCCCCATTTCACTGGCCAGGGAGTCCGCCTGGGAGTTGCCGACGGCGCTGTCGATGTAGTAGTCGTAGGGCTCCAGCAGCTCCCGGATGGCGGACAGGGCGGCGAGGCTGATCTCGTCCGTCTCCTCCCCGTCAAAGGTCACGGAGATCAGGGCATCCGCCCCCTTGAAGTACTCTGCGATGTCCTCCGGCGTCTCCGGTTCGCGGTCCTCCTCCGTGTCCGCTCCGGCTTCACTGCTTCCAAAGGTGGCTGAGGCGACCCCCTCGATCTGCTCCATCCGCTCCGCCAGCTCCTCCGCCATCTCGTAGGTCACATGGGAGACCATGACCCGGGCGGTGCCGAAGGTGGTGAACTCCTCCTCCATCAAGGTCAGGCCCTGGCGGGTCTCCGTGGTATCCGGCAGATACTCCGTGATGTCGTTGCACACGCTGACCCAGTTCCGGGAGAACAGGCAGAAGACCAGGGCGCAGGCATAGAGGAAAAAGATCAGGTTTCTCTTGTCCACGATGACCGTGGCCAGCTTTTCAAAAAAGGATGGCTTTTCCGTTTCCTTGTTCACAGCGCTCATTCCTCCCGGGGGTCCTGATGGACGAGAGTGCCCTCCCACTGCATTTTGGCAGATTTTAGAGTGGATGTGCCCCGCAGGCTTCCCGCCCGCAGGTACAAAACGGTTTCACAGGGAATGGTGCTCACCACTGTCTGGATGGGGTGAAAAAGATGAAGCGTCCCATCCGCCGCCTGCACGCCCTGCACCACATTGACATAGCCCACCAGATCCAGCGAACCGGTGACGTAATTTCCCTGGTATCGGAGGGTCAGAACGCCCTCCCGCGGGCCCATCTGGCTTTGTATGGTGACTTGATACTGCTCCGTCATAGCGCTGCGCTCCTTTCCATTTGCTTTTTCCAGCATAAGAAATCGGGCCGGAGAATACAAGATGCAGAACGGGGCCGAATGTCAGATTTCTGACACTTGACCACGATCTGCATCTATGATAAGTCCCGGGAATTGTGCTAAAATAAAATGGAAAGCTGGAGGAAAGGTTCGTGGTTGTCGGGATGAGGAAACGGACATACGAGGCAAGCGAGGCCGCCAAGCGGGAGATCTGCGCCGCTTTGAAATCGTTGATGGCGCAAAAGCCTCTGAACAAAATCACCGTCGCAGAGATCATGCAGTCCTGCGGCATGGTCCGGCAGCATTTTTACTATCACTTTGTGGATATCTACGACGCGGTGCGCTGGATGTTCGACCAGGAGGCTGTGGCGCTGCTGCGGGAGCATGAGGGTGTCATGCTGTGGCAGGACGGCCTGCTCCAGCTGTTCCAGTACCTTTAGGAGAACCGGGCGGTCTGCCTGTGCGCCCTGCACTCCATGAGCCGGGAGCATCTGAAACGCTTTTTTCAGACGGACATTCACTCCATCATACAGAGCACGATCCAAGGGGTCGTCGTGGAACTGGACTGCCAGGCATCCGACCGCGAAGTCGATCTGCTGACAAGGTTTTATGTGGGGGCGCTGGTAAGTATGATGGAGGAATGGCTTTTGGGCAATATTCAGGAAACGCCCGAGGAGCTGATTCGGTTTGCCAATCAGCTTTTGAAGGACCATGTTCGCGGCGCAGCCCTGCGGATGGCGGGGCCGTGCCCTGAGATGAGGCCGAATTGTTCGGAAAAACCGTAAACGTGATCTGCCTGCTTATTTTGAATTGACTGACGCACGGCTTGGAATCTGGTACAAATCGATTCATTCCTCCCCCGGCACAACAGCAAAGAGGAACGCAGCCACCGCGAAGACCAGAAGTGTTTCTGTGACTCGCACCATTTCTTCTCTCTTACCGCTTTTGGTATACAGCTCGCTGCACACCAAAGGCATTCTAACGACTTACCTATGCGCCCTCTTCACTGGCTTTCTTCTATTGAGAAGCTGGATGCTTTTCCTCATTCTCTCACTGTTTAAGATCTTTGACAAACCTAC
>DVMK01000234.1 GCA_018715025.1 Candidatus Caccousia avistercoris | reverse complement strand
GTAATTTCAGCGTTTTACGATGAAAAAAGAACGATGTCAGGTCTTTCGACTCGATATCGTTCTTTTCATTGTTGTTTCCAACCCTGTTAGACAGATGCCGTAAAATAGTAATTTTTTAGAGTTACTGTCTTACGAGCACCCGTCTAAACGCCCGGGCCTTTTCCGCCCCTTCAGGCCTGGGCGGAAGGCTTCTTTGCCACATGGAACACGGTGGCCGTCACGGCGGCGGTCAGGTTCCCCAGGCTGTCTTTCACGTCGATGCGGTAATACCCCGTCGTCCGGCCGTTTTTCACACAGAAGGCCTCGGCGGTGAGCTTCTCCCCCCTGGCGGCGGTCAGGTAAGTAATTTCTGAGTGCAGGGAAACGCTTCCCATTCCCTGCCAGTTGCTGGCCACCGCCAGGGCGAAATCCGCCAGGGTAAAATACACGCCGCCCATTACCGCCCCCATGGCGTTCCGGTGCTTGTCCTGCAGCTGAATGCTGCATTTGGCATAGTGGTCGTCCACCTCTTCAATCACAGCGCCGTTGTCTGTGGCGAAGCGATCCTTTTGAAACATCGCTACGGTTTCCTCCGTTGGCTTCATCGCCATAGCTCCCTTCTCTTTTCGCAGAATGCCGAAGCCTCCCTCCGGCTCAAACACAAACAGCACAGGGCCGGCATTCCTGCCAGCCCTGTTTCTGCCAACTTCTCTTTACCGCATCCGGTTCAGCACCGCCTCCTGGCGTCCGTGCCGCAGGTAAACCCGCGGCACGCGGCGGCTTATGCTGCACACCAGCTCGTAGCCTATGGTTCCCACCGACTCTGCCAGCGCGTCGGCCAGCGGCTCTTGCCCAAACAGAACCACCTCGTCCCCCGCTTCGGCCTCCGGGCACTGGCCCAGCTCTACCATAAACTGATCCATGCACACCCGGCCCACCAGCCCGGCTTTTTTCCCCCGCACGGTCACGTAGCCGCTTTTGTCCAAAAGCCGGAAATAGCCGTCGGCGTACCCGGCGGGGATTGTCCCCACCAGGGTGGGCCTTTCGGCGGTGAAGCAGCGCCCATAGCTGACGGAAGCGCCCTCCTCCACCCTTTTCACCAGGCTCAGCACGCTTTTCAGCTGCATCACCGGGCGAAGGGGCGGCAGGGCGTTCACCTGTGCGGAGGGGTGCAGGCCGTAGAGGATGATGCCGGGGCGCGCCATGTCAAGCTGGTACTCCGGATAATCCAGCAGGGCTGCGGAATTGGCGCAGTGGCGCAGGCGGAAGGTGACGCCCCGCTGCTCCAGAAGGGAAATGGCATGGATGAAGCAGCGGAACTGCTGCGCCGTAAAGTACGAGCCGGACTCCCCGCCGTCTGCCGCGCTGAAATGAGTGAAAATCCCCTCGGGGATGATCCCGCTCAGGCAGCAGGCCTGGTACATCTCCTCTATGCCCGCCTTATCCCGCTCCTTGTCCTGGTAAACGAAGCCGATGCGGCTCATGCCGGTGTCCACCGCCAAATGCCCCTTCACGGTGTAGCCGCCCCGCACCGCCACGGCGGAAAGGCGCAGGGCATACTCCAGAGAAAGGATCGCCTGGGAAAAATTCCCGGAACACAGCCGCTGGGCCAGCTCCGGCGGAGTGTAGCCCAGAATCAGCACAGGCAGGCGGATCCCCGCCTGGCGCAGCTCCTCCGCCTCCTCCAAATTGGAAACCGCCAGCCACTCCGCCCCAAGGGCCTCGTACTCCCGGGCCAGCATTGCCGCCCCGTGGCCGTAGGCGTCCGCCTTCACTACGCAGCACATTTTCACGCCTGGGTTCAGCCGCTTCCGGATCTCCATATAATTATGTGCGGCTGCATCCAAATCGACCTCTGCCCAAACCCGTTTGATATAATCCGAACCCATATCGTCCTCCTTGCAACCTGGGGCGCGGGAGACGCCCTGTAATAGGAGCGAAGCGCGAAAACGCAAACGCCTCTGTCTGGCCGCCCAGGCCCCAGACGGCCGGGAGAGGGCGGCCGGAATGAGCTTTATTTGAAGTACCGCACGCCCGATTCAAAGATCCGCTGATCCTTCTCCCCGGGGACGTTGGCGTACAGGCCGGGGCCCTTCCGCTCGGAATGGCCCATTTTGCCCAGCACTCTGCCGTCTGGGCTGGTGATGCCCTCTACCGCGCACACCGACCCGTTGGGGTTCCACTCAATGGAGCCGCTGGGCCTGCCGCAGGGGGTTACGTACTGGGTGGCGATCTGCCCGTTGGCAATCAGGCGGTCCAGCTCCTGGGCGCTGGCCACAAACCGGCCTTCCCCATGGGAAACGGGAACGGCAAACACGCTGCCCGCCTCTGCCCCGGCAAACCAGGGCGATTTTACGCTGGTTACCCGGGTGTACGCCATGCGGGACACATGGCGGCCCAGGGTGTTGAAGGTAAGGGTGGGGGCCTCCGGGCTGGGGGCCGTAATTTTGCCGTACGGCACCAGCCCCAGCTTAATGAGGGCCTGGAAGCCGTTGCAGATGCCCAGCATGAGGCCGTCCCGCTGCTCCAGAAGCTCTGTCACAGCGTCGGCGATGCGGGGGTTGCGGAAGGTGGTGGCGATGAATTTGCCGGAACCGTCCGGCTCGTCGCCGCCGGAGAAGCCGCCGGGCAGCATGACAATCTGCGCCCTGCGCACGGCCTTTTCCATCTCTGCAATGGTTTCTTCAATGGCGGCGGCGCTCAGGTTCCGCACCACCAGAATCTCCGTTTCGGCCCCGGCCTTCTCAAAGGCGCGGGCCGTGTCATACTCGCAGTTGGTGCCGGGGAACACGGGGATAAACACCCGGGGCTTGGCGGCCTTCACCGCCGGGGCGCGGGTGTTCCGCTCGCTCCACAGGGGAACGTCCTTCTCCACCGGAACCTCGGGGGCATAGTTGGGGAACACCTTCTCCAGGGGGGCGGCCCAGTCGCGGAGCAGCCCGTCCAGGGGCAGGGTTTCGCCGTCAAGCTCTACCTGGGGGGCCTCCTGCACCGTGCCCAGCAGCACCGGGGCCAGCTCCTGGGGCAGGGAAACGCCCTCTGCCACCTCTGCCACCAGGGAAGCAGAGCGGGGCGCGAACAGCTCTGCGCCGGTAAACCCGCCCGCGAAGGCAAAGCCCAGCTTGTTGCCGAAGCACATTTTCGCCACAGCGGCGGCGGCGCCGCCCTCCTTCACCACAGAGGCGGAGAGGATTGCCCCCTCCTCCATCAGGGACAGGATCCGGCCGTAATATTCCTTCACCCTCTCCCAGTCCGGCAGAAGGGTGTCACGGTTTTCCGGAATGGGGAGCAGATACACCTTTGCCCCCGCCTTCTGGAAGGCGGCCGTGCGGGTTTTGCCCACCTTCGTCATGGCCACGGCGAAGCTCACCAGCGTGGGGGGCACGTCCAGCGTTTCAAAGGTGCCGCTCATGCTGTCTTTGCCGCCGATGGCGGGCAGGCCCAGGCCCAGCTGGGCCTCCAGCGCGCCCAGCAGGGCGGCGGCAGGCTTGCCCCAGCGCTTGGGGTCGCCGGTCATGCGCTCAAAATATTCCTGGAAGGTCAGGCGGGCCGTCCTGGGGTCGGCGCCGGAGGCGCACAGCTTGGACAGGCTTTCCACCACGGCCCAGGCCGCCCCGTGGAAGGGGGAGAATTTGGAGATGCCGGGAATGTAGCCGAAGCTCATGGCGGTGGCGTCCTCCGTTTCCCCATGGCGAACCGGCAGCCTGGCGGTCATGGCCTCCTCCGGGGTGAGCTGGTACTTGCCGCCGAAGGGCATATTCACCGTAGCCGCGCCGATGGAAGCGTCAAACCGCTCTGCCAGGCCCTTCTGGCAGCACACCTCCAGGCGGGAGAGATTCTCGCGGAAGGCCTGGGCCAGCGGCTTGCCCGCCAGGCATTCCGGCTCAAGGGTGCGGTAATCCCGGGCGGGATCCACCGGGGCAATCTCCACCTGGGCGTTCTGGGTAACGCCGTTGGTGTCCAGGAAGGAACGGGCCAGGCTCACAATCCGGTCGCCCCGCCAGGTCATGGTGAGGCGGGGTTCCGCCGTCACCACAGCCACCGCGGTGGAATCCAGGTTTTCCCGGTCTGCAGCGGCCTGGAAGGCCGGCACGTCCTCCGGGGCCAGCACCACGGCCATGCGCTCCTGGCTCTCTGAAATCGCCAGCTCTGTTCCGTCAAGCCCTTCGTATTTCTTCGGCACCTTGTCCAGGTCGATGGAAAGGCCGGGGGCCAGCTCGCCGATGGCCACGCTGACGCCGCCCGCGCCGAAGTCGTTGCACCGCTTGATGAGGGTGGAAACGGCCGGATCCCGGAACAGGCGCTGGATCTTCCGCTCGGTGGGCGGGTTGCCCTTCTGCACCTCGGCGCCGCATACCTCCACCGATTTTTCGGTGTGCGCCTTGGAGGAGCCGGTGGCCCCGCCAATGCCGTCGCGGCCGGTGGCCCCGCCCAGCAGGACGATCACGTCGCCGGGGGCGGGCTCTTTGCGCACCACATTGGCCTTGGGGGAAGCGCCGATCACCGCGCCGATTTCCAGGCGCTTGGCCACATAGCCGGGGTCGTACAGCTCCGTCACCTGGCCGGTGGCCAGGCCGATCTGGTTGCCGTAGGAGCTGTAGCCGTGGGCCGCGCCGGTGGTGATCTTCCGGGTGGGAAGCTTGCCGTGAAGCGTTTTCTCAAAGGGAACGCGCGGGTCGCCGGAGCCTGTCACACGCATGGCCTGGTACACATAGGCCCGGCCGGAAAGCGGGTCGCGGATAGCGCCGCCCAGGCAGGTGGCTGCGCCGCCGAAGGGCTCAATCTCGGTGGGATGGTTGTGGGTCTCGTTCTTGAACTGCACCAGCCACTGCTCGGTTTTGCCGTCAATGGTAACCGGCACCTGGATGGAGCAGGCGTTGATCTCAGGGCTTTCGTCCAAATCCGGCACAAGGCCGCGGCGCTTCAACGCCTTGGCCCCGATGACAGCCATGTCCATCAGCGAAACGGGGCGGTCCGTCTCGCCGTACACCTCGCCGCGCACCTGGAAGTAATGGCGCAGGGCGTCCTCAATAGCGCCGGAAACCGCGCTTTTGTCCACCGTGATGTCCGTCAGCCGGGTGGAAAAGGTGGTGTGGCGGCAGTGGTCGCTCCAGTAGGTGTCGATGACCCGCAGCTCGGTGACAGAGGGATCGCGGCCTTCCTGATCGCGGAAATAATCCCGGCAGAAAAGCAGATCCTCCCAGCTCATGGCAAAGCCCATGCCGCCGTAGAATTCCCTCATTTTTTCCTCGCCCCAGGCGGTAAAGCCCTCTACCCGGGCCACATCGGCGGGGACGTCCGCCTGCATGTTCAGGGACTCGGGCTTTTCCAGGGAAGCCAGCCGGCTTTCCACCGGGTTCACCATGTAGCGCTGGATTTTTTCCAGATCCTCCCGGGAGAGATCCCCGGCCACCGCCACCACCCGGGCAGTCTGCACCTGAGGCCGTTCCCCCTGGGTGAGAAGCTGGACGCACTGGGCCGCGGAATCCGCCCGCTGGTCGTACTGGCCGGGCAGGTACTCCATGGCGAACACCTGGTAGCCCTCGGGGGCGGCGTAGGCTTCGTCGTACACGTTGTCCACATTCGGCTCTGAGAAGATGGTGTCCCTGGCCCTGGCGAATTCCCCGGCGCTCAGCCCGGAAACGTCGTACCGGTTCAGCAGCTTTACGCCGGTGACGGCCTTCATCCCCAGGTTTTCCACCAGATCCGCCATGATGTGCTGGGCTTCCACATCAAAGCCGGGCTTTTTTTCCACAAATACTCGAATTACGTCAGACATAATTTCCCCCGTTTCCGGCCAAAAAGGCCAAATTGCGGCGCGGGACACGAAAAAGCCTCCGCATCCCCGTATTTTCTTCTTTTATTTTATCATAACGGGGTTTTGGAATAAAGTGCTTTTTCTCACAATTTACGGCGGCGCTGGCGGGGGAATTCGGTTCAAGTTGAGGCGCAGGGGCCGCCCGCCGCCTGCGCGCCGGACGGCCCCTGCCGTTCAGCCAGCCCCGTCCCGGCGGTTCCCCTGCCGGCGGCGGTGTTCTGTCAAAGCCAGGCTGCCCAGCCTGGCCAGGGAGGAAACCACCAGGATCCCCAGCGCCAACGCCCCGGCGATGCCCAGGGTGTGCATGCCGGTTTCCAGAAACATTTCCGTATTGCCGGCAATGCCGTATTCCATCGTATAATAGATGCCGCCCCCCGGCACCATGGGCAGCAGCGCCACCAGCAGGTAGCCGGTGGCGGGGGCCCGGCGGAGGCGGGCCATGACCTCGGCGTACACCGAGAGGGCCGCCGTCCCCAGAAAGAACTGCAGGATATCGTTTGCCAAGGGGGCGCAAAGCAGGTACACCAGCCACCCCAGCGCGCCGCCCAGGGACATCCAGAACAGGGAAGCCCCCCGCACGTGAAACACCACGCAGAAGCCGGCGCAGGCGGCGAAGGCGTACAAGCACTGCAGATACTCCATTTTCCGCACCTCCCTACACGCCGAACAGCAGCCGCGGCGCCATAAGGGCCGCGCCCACTCCCAGCGCAATGGCCGTGGCCACCAGCAGGCTTTCTGCAAAGCGGATGAGCCCGGCCACCACGTCGCCGGCCATCATGTCGCGCATAAAGGTGGTGATGACGATGCCGGGCACCAGGTTCATCAGCGCGCCGATGATAATTTTATCCGAATTCGCCGCCAGCCCCAGGGAGACGGCGGCTATGGCCACCAGGGCGCCCAGGCCGCTGGCCACCATATTGGTAAAAAAGGAGTTTACCTGGAACCGTTCCAGCGCGCCGCCGGCCAGCTTCATGACGGCGCTGCACAGGGCGGCGCAGAGGGCGTCCGCCATGGTTCCCCCATAAAACAGGGTAAAGGCGAAGCCCACCAGGGCAAAAGCGGCAAGCTGCGGCAGAAAGCCGTAGGTTTTCCGGCCCTCCACCTCCCGAAGCCGCCGGCTTGCCTCCCGGTAAGGGGGGCGCTCCCGGCAAATGCGGCGGCACGCGTCGTTGGCCCGGTCTACCCGGTCCAGGTTGATTTGGCGGCGGTAGATGCGCTTCACCCTGGTGACAGGCCGGCCGCCCAGGCCGTTGATGGTCACATAAATACAGCTGGGAATGGCGAACACGCTGCCGTCCGTCACGCCGTAGGCCTCAAACAGCCGCAGCATCGATTCCTCCACCCGGTAAATTTCAGCGCCGTTGCTCAGCAGCAGGCCGCCTGCCTCTGCCGCCAGGTTCAGCAGCTCCTCCCGTTCCATGGGAACCCCTCCCGCACGTTTTCTTCATGGGTATGCCGCCCAGGCCCCGGTTTATTCCCCTGCCCCGGCGGCGTCCTTCTCCAGCAGGGCGGCAATCTCCCGCAGCTTTGCCCGGCCATCCCGGATCCCCATTTCATAGATCGCCTTTAAATGTTCCGGATCCTTCTCGTAGCGGCTTACCGCAAGCGGGCGGCTGGGCCGCACCACAACGGCCCGGCCCAGCCGTTCCTCCACCCGGCACAAATCCAGCTCGCTGTTGTAAACCTGCCCCCGCTCCATCATGGTTTCCACAAAACGGGGGTACTCCCCGTACTTTACCCGCAGCACCGCCCGGGGGAAGTCGGCCCGCTGGCTTTTCCGGTAGGTGGAATCCCTGGTAAGCACCACCACGTTCCGCCGGTTGCCGTCCACCAGAGACTGCTCCAGGGGGATGGGCATGGCGCAGCCGCCGTCCAGCAGATCGCGCCCCTGGCAGGACACAATGGGAGAGACAAAGGGCAGCGAGCTGGAGGCCCGCACCGGATCCAGCATGTCGTCCATCTGCTCCTTGGGGAAAAAGACGGCCTTCCCGGTGTTCAGGTCGGTCGCCCCCGCGTAAAAGCGGATGGGGGAAGAAAAGAAGGCGTCGTAATCCAGCGGGACCAGCTTATGGAACAATTCCCCGAAAATAAAATCGAAGCCGAAAATCGACCCGGTTTTGTACAGGCTTGTCACGCTCAAATACCGCTCATCCCGGATATAATAGTAAAAAATATTATAATTTCTCTTTTTCTGGCCTGCCACGTAGCTTACCCCGTTGCAGGCGCCGGCGGAAATCCCGTACACGCTGGGGATAAGAATGTCCTCCTCCAGCAGCACGTCCAACACGCCGCTGGTGTACGCGCCCCGGGTACCGCCGCCCTCCAGCACAAGGCCCACCGCCATCGCATCCACCTCTTTCCGGATTTTATCGTATGGTATTCATTATAGAGGTATCCCGGCCGATTTGCAAGCCAAGCCGGCCCCCTGCGCTGTTTTGAAAAAGGCGGTGAAAAAATTTTTAAAAAGCTCTTGCTTTTTTTTATCCGGTGCGTTATAATAACTAAGCATTATTCGAGACGGACGATTAGCTCAGCTGGCTAGAGCATTCGCTTGACGTGCGAAGGGTCATAGGTTCGAGTCCTATATCGTCCACCAAACCGAAAAGGCCGGGGGATCTCGGCCTTTTTTGCTGTGTCTAAATACTGTCATAGCAAGGCATTGGCCTGATCCCGGCGAAGTTTCCTTCCAGCATAGCGAAGTACCACCAACGCGTACACTGTTTTGCAAGCACGCTCCCTTTGTGAAGCCATGTTCCCTTACGTTTTCATGTTTTTCAAATATTATGGCAGCCAATAGAGTTTTTCGTTGCTGGTAAGCTCTACTTTCGTTGTCCCTCCTGTGCCCCCGGTGTTTTCCCGACCGGGGGCCTTTTTGTGTTATTGTGAGACTCTCCGCCCAAAGAATCAAGCCTTTTTAATGTGAATATTATTCACACATACACCCCCTCCCCAAACTCTGCTTCCTCTCTCCCTCAACAAAACCTCCCTATAATGACAATAATTTTCACGAAAGAAAGGAAAACCGCGTTGAAATTCTCTTTCTATAATGTGAATATTCTTCACATTATAGAAAGAGCGTTATTCCGCGAATTCCTTTTCCCTTCCGCTTTTCACGCCGCGTCCGTCCGGCAGGCGGCGGGGGTTCAGGCAGGGCAAAGGGGCATTGGCGGGCGCTTTCTTCCGCCTTCCTCTGCATATTCTGCTCCGCCCCGCAGGACAGCCTGCGTTTTGTACTGCCAAAGAAGCTCTTGCCCGCACGTGCTGTATATATCCCCTGTTTCTCTTCGCCGGCCTGGCTGCCGGAGGGCGGAACATCCAGCGCGGTTCCGTTATGGGTTTGCAAAAAACAAAAGTAAATCTTTCCTATTGACTTTAATATAATTAAAGTATATACTTAATATAGTTAAAGTTTGTCAAGGAAAGGAGGAAGGGAACATGGCGCTGGAAATAGTGCCTGACTGGATGGCGGGGCTGGAAGAGGAGGACGCGGCCTTCATCCGAAATTTTTTGCTGGCCTCCGGCTCTCTGAAAGAGGTCGCCAGGGAATACGGCGTCACCTACCCCACGGTACGCCTGCGCCTGGACCGGCTTATTCAGAAAATCAAGCTCAGCGAGGAGCAGGCGGGCGACCCTTATGTGGCCCTGGTGAAGCGCCTGGCCCTGAATGAAAAGCTGGACTTTGACACGGCAAAGCTGTTAATCACTCAGTACCGCAAATTAGGAGGGAAATAACGATGGCAGTCGGTGTTATGATCGTACTTGTAATTTTCTGGATCCTTTTGGGAATAGGAGGGCTGGTGGGCCTGTTTTTTGCCATACGCGCCCTTATTCGCTACAACGCCAGGGTCAGCCGGAAAAAATCTCCCCAGCAGGAGGAGCTGGATCGGATGAAAATTGACGATCTATAAAAAATCGGCCGCCCCTCCTGCTCCAAAGAAGCGGAGCGGGAGGGGCGGCGGCTTCCGGAAAATTTCCAACAGAGAAAGCGTCTGAGGGACAAACAGGGCCGCCGGTATTTCAAAATACCGGCGGCCCTGAAGCGTATTCGGCTGGAATAGAGACACAAGAACGGAAAAGCGTCACCCGTCACGGCGCTCTCCGCCAATTTGCGGTTCCTGAATGCGGCCGACAATGAGCATTGCCGTCAGGAACAGAAGAGCCAGAAACACAAAGGGAAGGCGGCGGTCCAAACTGGACAGCCACCCCGCCAAATAGCCGAAGGGCGAGGAAAAAGCGATGGTGGAGGCCATAATCAGGGCGTTGATCCTGGCCCGCTCCTGCGGGTTAATGTTCAGCTGGATCAGCGCATCCTTTCTGGGCGTTACCAGCGCGCTGGCCACAGCCCCCATAAACACATACGCCACCACACAGGCCAGGTTCCCCGCTGGGGTCACGATGAGCAGGAAAGCAGCCGAGGCATACAGTGCCAGCCCGGTCCACATGGGAATTTTGAATTTTACGCCGCTCAGCCGATGCTGCAGCCCCACCATAAAGACCAGCATGACCGCCGCGTTCAGAATGGGGAACATGGCCAGATAATTGTCGGAAAGGCCCAGCCGCTGGGTTACGTACAGGCTGAAAAAATTGGTGCTGACCATGTTGGTGGTGTACAGGATCACAGACACGGAGACGGCCTTCATGACCCCCTTGTTTTTCACCACCTTGGGGATAAGCTGCCGGTATTCCCCCAGCATGTGTACGACAGAAATGTGCTTTGTCTCTGCCCGGCGGATTTTCCCCT